>NZ_JBFANJ010000010.1:0-403816 GCF_040674795.1 Nonomuraea sp. NPDC049725
GCTCCCCAGTCCTGCGAGAGGCGCTCATTTCGTTGTGTCTTAATTCTTTCAGCCGTTCAAGTCTCTGTCAAATTGACCGGACTCGCTCGACCTGCGGGAATTTCGACGCCCCGCTAACTTACCAGCCATTCGGACAGCTTTGAACCGTCCGGATGTCTCGCCAGAGAGTGGGACTCGCCGGGCACCTCCGGAGCTTGATCAGCCCCTCGTCGCCCGCGCCTCAGCAACTCTAGCAGCCCCCAAGACCACCGTGGCCCGTCTCGGGTAATCATGACGTTCTTCCCTCCCCAGGCAACCGCCAAACCTCTCCACGCGCATGGCAAGGGTCGGCCCGGGGGCGCACCCCCCGGATCCGGCGGAGCGCGCAAGTGCCCGGCAAGTCATCCGCAATCGCTCCCAGGTACGAAGTACGTACGAGCAGACTGCGCTCTCGGAGGTATCCGCCATGACCCGCTCGGAGTTCGACGACATCCGCGCCTTCCTCGCCGACGACGCCACGCAGCCGGAGGATCTCCTGCGCATCGCGCGGACGCTCGTCGACGACCTTGAGCACGCCCGGATGCGCGAGGCCGTCATGCGCACCCACTACCTGCGGCTGCTGACCGCCGCCCGCGCCACGGTGGCGGCCGACTCGGTGGGGGCGCCCGAGCCGATGGCGTTCCTCACGCACGAGCTGGGCGAGCACGGCCAGCTTCCGGCGAACGGCGAGGCCGTGCAGCGCATCCTGTCCGACGCCCGCACGGCGGCGGCGCTGCTGGCCTGCCTGGAGCAGCATGCTCGGCCGAGGCCCCGCGCCGGCATCCGGCTGCGCCGCTGCGTCGGCTCCGTCCGTACTCTGCCGCGCTGACCCCGACGCGCCCCTTTCCGGACCGGTCGGGGAGGGGCGCCACGCCGGGTCGGTCAAGGGGGAGGCGCCACCGGGGGGCCGAGGAAAGAGGCGCCGCTGCTGGGCCGCACCGGATGAGAAGCGTGCGACCCGGCCCGTACAGCGGCGGACCGTAGAACGGGCGCGGGATAGAGCGCGTGTATCACCGGATGACGACCTGGGACATACCCGCGCTTGGCGGACGGCCTGGGAGACTGCGCATATGTGGCAACGCGGGATGAACTGGGCGGCAATCGCCTTTGTCGGGACATTCAGCGTTATGTGGCTGGGTGTCGTGGTGTACGCGGACGTGGCCTCTGCCTTTTGGATGCGCGCCGGTCAGGTGGTGTTCGCCCTGTTCCTGCTCGGATGGGCCGGGTGGAAAGCGGCCATCATGATCGGCAAGGCGTGAGTTCGATGAGCGAGCAACCGTACGAGGTCAGTCAGGACCTGGGGGACGACCCGCAGGCGTCGTTCGCGGCGATGTACCTGGACCGGCTCCCGCAGCGGCATCGGATCGACGAGATCGACGACGCGGCCGCCCGCGGGATCTCCCGGTGGACGCGCGAGGAGGACGTGCGCGAGTCCGACGCGCACGTCGACCCGCTCGCCGAGCCGGAGTGCTACTTCGAGTGACTACGGCGTGTACGGCGGCGCGACTCCCCAGCCCCAGTGGGGCACGGGCGCCTGGGGCGGAGGCGTGGCGCCGGGCTGGGAGTTGTGCCGGGCGATGCGGGTGCCCCATTCGATGTAGCCGAAGAACGCGGCCCTGAACTCGGGGTCGTCGGGCAGCGCGACCTCGTCGGCGGCGTCCATGAGCAGGCTGACCCAGCGCCGGCGCTGCGGCTCGGTGATGGCCTTGCCCAGGTGGTAGGAGAGCATGTGCGCGTATCCGCCGCGTTCGTCGGTGTAGCGCGACGGGCCGCCGAACACCTCGGCCAGCCACATGGCGACGTGCTTGGGGTGCCCCGGGTCCATGTGCGCGAACAGCGGCCCGATGAGCTCGTCCTTGACGACGTGTCCGTAGAAGACCTCGGTGAGCCGTTCCAACGCCTCGATGCCGCCGGCCCATTCGTAGAGCGTCGGCACGTTCTCTTCAGTCATGTAATCATGTAATCATTGATCAACAATGGCGGACAAGCCCATAATTCCGAGATGTTCGACCATAACGACCACTACCACGGCCTGCTGCTGAAACAGCTTCCGCAGGGCGCGCGGCACGCGCTCGACGTGGGGTGCGGCACGGGGGCGTTCGCGCGGGCCCTGGCCGCGCGCGGGCCGGCGGTGGACGCCGTCGATCCGGACGAGGCGGTCATCCGGGCCGCCGGTCAGGCTCCCGGGGTGACGTTCACGCACGGCGACATCACCGCGATGGAGCTGCCGGGCGGGCGCTACGACTTCGTGTCCTGCCTGGCGAGCCTGCATCACGTGCCGTTCGGCACGGTGAGCCGGCTGCGGGAGGCGCTGGCTCCCGGCGGGGTGCTGGCGGTGCTGGGCTGTTATCGCGAGAGCACCTGGTCCGACCGCCTGGTCAGCGGGGCGGCCGTCCCGGCGAACGCCGCCATCAGGCTGGCCCTGGCAGGCAGGGCGGCGCACTCGCCGGTGCGGGCGCCGGTCAGGCCGCCCGCGATGACGCTGCCGGAGATCAGGGAGCGGGCCGCCGAGCTCCTGCCCGGGGCCCGGATCCGCCGTCTGCTCTTCTGGCGGTATCTGCTGGTCTTCAGAAAGCCTCGCACGTGACGTACCAGCGGCCCGAGAGATGGTCGGCCGACGTGGCGCGGATGGTCCCGGTGGAGTAGGTGAGCCCGCAGAACTCCAGCCATCCCCCGGAGCCGACGACGCCCAGGTCGGTGCTGCCGACATGGCGTACGGCACGGCCGACGGGGAACAGGCCGACCCATTCGACGCCCAGCCCGGCCTCGACGTCGCCCACGGTGACGCTCTCCGGATGCATGGGCAGGGACCGTACATAGGTCGACAGGGCGTGCTCGGAGACGGCGAACGCGAACCTGATCGGCAGGTCGGCGGCCACGACGGCGAAGGTGGCGACGGCGAGCAGCGGGCCGACGGCGGACAGCTT
Source organism: Nonomuraea sp. NPDC049725 (assembly GCF_040674795.1). NCBI lineage: Bacteria > Bacillati > Actinomycetota > Actinomycetes > Streptosporangiales > Streptosporangiaceae > Nonomuraea > Nonomuraea sp. NPDC049725. The sequence goes on from NZ_JBFANJ010000010.1 coordinate 2,946, forward strand.
GCGGTAGCGGCGCAGGAAGAACAGCACGCCCCAGGCGACGGCCGCCAAGATCCAGAACATCAGCGCATAGGACCAGATATATAGGCTGCCGCCGGGAAATATCGCCCCGATCACGCTCGCCGTGGCCGCGATGCTCGGTGGCACCACCAGCCACAACCACCGCATATCCCTACGCCTGACCGGTCCCCCTGGCCCATGCACACCAGGGACCATAGCAAGGCGGCTGCTGAAAGTTTCACCCTTCCGCACAGCCGAACAGCCTGTCCCGCCTGTGACTTTCGCCGGACGCCCTCGTCGCGGCCGGTGCGGACCCTTCTGGGAACGGCGACCGGCTCCCTACCATCCGAGTGAACCCCGTGGGAGCGCTCCCACATCACCGGACGGAGTATCCATGTCTCGCAGCAGGCCCTTGGTGGCCGCCATCGTCGCCGCGGCCGTCACGGCGGTGGCGGGGGCGGCCGTCTTCACCTCCTCCGCCGTCCAGGCCGCCGACTCCGCGTTCTACGTCGACCCGCAGACCAACGCCGCCAAGTGGGTGGCCGCCAACCCCGGCGACAGCCGCGCCGCCGTGATCAGGGACCGGATCGCGGCCGTGCCGCAGGGCCGCTGGTTCGCCAGCTACAACCCGTCGGCCGTGCGCGGCCAGGTGGACGCGTACGTGGGCGCCGCCGCGGCGGCCGGCAAGATCCCGATCATGGCCGTGTACGCGATGCCGAACCGCGACTGCGGCGGCCCGAGCGCCGGCGGCGCCCCCGACCACGCGGCCTACCGAGGCTGGATCGACCAGATCGCCGCCGGTCTGGGCGGCCGCCCGGCCACGATCGTGCTGGAGCCCGACGCGCTGGCCATCATGTCCAACTGCATGAACTCCGCCGAGCAGGCCGAGGTCAAGGCCTCGATGGCCTACGCCGGGCAGCGGTTCAAGGCGACGTCCTCGCAGGTCAAGGTGTACTTCGACATCGGGCACGACGCCTGGCTGTCGCCGTCGGAGGCCGCCTCGCGGCTGAACGGCGCCCAGGTCGGCACCAGTGCCGACGGCATCGCGGTCAACACCTCCAACTACCGCTCGACGCCCGGCCTGGTGTCCTACGCCAAGAGCGTGATCGCGGCGACCGGCGTCTCCGGGCTCGGCGCGGTGATCGACACCAGCCGCAACGGCAACGGCCCGGCGGGCAGCGAATGGTGTGACCCGGCGGGCCGCGCCACCGGCACCTGGAGCACGACGGACACCGGCGACCCGGCGATCGACGCGTACCTGTGGGTGAAACCGCCCGGCGAGGCCAACGGCTGCATCGCCTCGGCGGGACAGTTCGTGCCGCAGCGGGCGTACGACCTGGCCATGGCCGCGCCGCAGCCGACCGTGTCCCCGACCGTCACCGTCACGCCGACGGTCACCGTCTCCCCGACGGTCACCCCCACGGGCACGCCCGGCTGCACCGCCACGTACAAGCTGGTCAACAAGTGGCAGGGCGGGTTCCAGGCCGAGGTGACCGTGCGCAACACCGGCACGGCGCCGATCAGCGGATGGCGGGTCGGCTGGACGTTCGCCGGCGGTCAGTCGATCTCGCAGCTCTGGAACGGCTCGGTGTCCGGCAGCGGCGGCAACGTGACCGTCTCCAACCTGGGCTGGAACGGCTCGGTCGGCCCCGACGCGACCACCACGTTCGGCTTCCTGGCCAACGGGGACGGCACGAGCACGCCGTCGCCGATCAGCTGCACGACGTCCTGACGGCTACCTCCGGCTCACCGCGTGGGTGACGAGCGTGGTGAGCACGTCCTTGACCGAGGCGCGGTTGCGCGCGTCGCACAGGACGACCGGGGTGCCCTCGTCCAGCCCGACGGCCCGCCGTACCTTCGCAGGATCGTGACGGCGGGCCCCGTCGAAGCAGTTGACCGCGACCACGAACGGCAGCTTGAGCTGCTCGAAGTAGTCCACAGCCGGGAAGCAGTCCTGCAGGCGGCGGGTGTCGGCCAGGACGACGGCGCCCAGCGCGCCGAGCGCCAGCTCGTCCCACATGAACCAGAACCGGTCCTGGCCCGGCGTGCCGAACAGGTAGAGCCACAGGTCCTCGCGGATGGTGATGCGCCCGAAGTCGAGCGCCACCGTCGTGGCGACCTTGGTCTCCACGCCCGACAGGTCGTCCACGCCGACGCCGCGGTCGCTGAGCAGCTCCTCGGTGTGCAGCGGGCGGATCTCGCTGATGGTGCCGACCATCGTCGTCTTGCCGACGCCGAATCCACCCGCGATCAGGATCTTCAGGGCCGTCGCGGTGAGCGTCCCGCCGGAGGGCCGGGGGCGGTCAAAGCCTGCGAATTCCATGCAGTACATCCCTGTAAGTGCGTTCGTCGATCGTCTGGTCGGGAGGCTGCGGCGGGTCGATGTTCACCAGGCCCTCGCGCCGCAGGTCGCCGAGGAGCACACGGGTGATGTTGAGCGGCAGGCCGAGCTGCGCCGCCACGTCCGCCACCGGCGTCGGCCGGCGGCAGATGGCCAGCATGGCGTGGTGCTCGGGGTTCAGCCCCGGCAGCTCGAAGGGCGTCCTGATCGTCGTGACGATCGCGACCAGGTCGAACGCCTCCCCCGAGGGCCGCGCCCGGCCGCCGGTGAGCCCGTACAGCCTGATCAGCGGCCCCGGATCGTCGTCGGTCACGGTGCCGTCCCGTTCCAGACAGGCGCGGGCGCGGCTCCTCTCGGCTGGGTGGAGAGGTGCTCGCCGACGCGCTTGACGAGCAGCGCCATCTCGTACGTGATCAGTCCCAGCTCGGCGTCGGCCGCCGTCAGCACGGCCAGCCTGGCGCCCTGTCCGGCGGCCGAGACGAACAGGAAGCCGCCCTCCAGCTCGATGATCGTCTGGCGTACGCCGCCGAGCCCGAAGTGCCGCCCGGCGCCCACGGCCAGGCTGTGACTGCCCGCCGCGATGGCCGCCAGATGCTCGTGGTCCTCCCGGGTCATGCCCTGGGAGCCGCCCATCGTCAGGCCGTCGGCCGACAGCAGCACGGCGTGCCGTACGCCCGGGACCCGGTGGGTCAGGTCGTCCAGCAGCCAGCTCAGCTCAGATCTCGCGTCGGCCATGGTCATCCCTTTCATCGCGCATGTCACGGCTCTCCTCCGCCTCCCTGCGCCCCTGCCGCCAGCCCTCCTGCATGGAGGTCATCAGGTCGTGGAGCTCCTGCGGGGAGCGGGTGGAGATGTCGGGTTCCTGCCGTGGGCGCGTCTTGCGGAGTTGTGGTGCGAGGCTGGCCTGCCGTACCCGTACCGGCAGTCCGTCCAGGTCGTCGTCGGTCTCGTAGCGCGCCGGAGAGGGCGGCGGGGGCAGGGTTCGTACGGCGGAGGGCGCCGGGACCTGCCGGACCGGCGGCGCCGAGGCCGGCTCGAACAGCGAGACCGTGGTGTGCGGGCGGGCCTGCACGGGCTCGGTGAGCACGCTCACCGGGACCATCAGGATCGCCGTGGTGCCGTCGTAGGGCGACTGGCGCAGCGTGACCTTGATCCCGTGGCGGGCGGCCAGCCGGGAGACCACGAAGATGCCCATCCGGTCGCTGCCCGCCAGGTCGAACTCGGGCGGCGTGGCGAGCTGGGCGTTGAGCTCGGCCATCGTGGCGGTGTTCATGCCCAGGCCGCGGTCCTCGACCTCGATGGCGAAGCCGTTGGCCGCGGCCAGGCCGCGCACCTGGACGCTGGTGTTGGGCGGGGAGAAGGAGGTGGCGTTCTCGATCAGCTCGGCGATCAGGTGGATGACGTCGGTGACGGCGGCGCCCGCGAGCATCGGCGCCTGCGGCATCGGCTGGATGGTGACCCGCGTGTAGTCCTCGACCTCCAGCGCGGCGCTGCGGATCACGTCGTGGATCGGCACCGGGTCCCGCCAGCGCCTGCCGGGCGCCGCGTCGGACAGGATGATCAGGTTCTCCGCGTGGCGGCGCATGCGGGTGGTGAAGTGGTCGAGCTTGAACAGCCCTTCCAGCGTGTCGGGGTCCTCCGCCTTGCGCTCCATCGCGTCGAGCAGCGTGAGCTGGCGGTGCAGCAGCGCCTGGTTGCGCCTGGCCAGGTTGAGGAAGACCTGGCCGACGCCCTTGCGCAGCGTGGCCTGGCCGACCGCGGCCTCGACGGCGGTGCGCTGCACGGCCGAGAACGCCTGCACGACCCGCTCGACCTCGGCTGTCCTGGCCTTCTCCAGCTCGGCGGTCGTCTCGGCCGGGTCGACGTCCTCGCCCCTGCGCAGCCGCTCGACCAGCTTGGGCAGCCGGACCTCGGCCAGCTCGACCGCCGACGCCTGCAGCTTCCTCAGCTCGTCGATCATGGATCGGCCGAACCGGTACGACAGCACGATCGACAGCAGCACCGCCAGCAGGCCCAGGCCCAGCACCACGCCGATGCGCACCAGGCCCTCCACGACGCGGGTCTCGCCCTTCAGCGTGGCCCGCCGCACCTCCTGGCTGGAGTTGCCGCTCAGCCCGGCGAACGCCTCGGCCGCGTCGAGCCGCCAGGCCGTGGCGGTCACGGGCGGCATGCCGCGCGCGTTCCAGGCGTAGACGGCGTCCTCGGCCTGCTCGAACCGCTGGTAGGACGGGGTGGCGACGAGCCGTTCGTGCAGGGCGCGCAGCTCGGGGCCGATGTCGCGCAGCGCGTCGGCGAGCTGCACCCGCCGCGCCGTCATCGCCGCCACGAACGCCGCGTGCTCGGTCGAGGTCATCTGCCCGCGCTCCAGCGCCGGGGCCAGCACCGCGGCCTCCCTGGAGGCGTACTCGGCGGCCGAGCTGTAGGCCGACAGGCCGCGCAGCACCCGGTAGGAGTAGACCTCGGTGAGCCGCTCGGCGCCGCCGAACTGCTGGTTGGCGACGCCGATCATCACGTTGTACTTCTCGGTCGTGGTCAGCGCCGCCTCGTCGCCGAGATCGGCCGCCGCGCGCAGCCCCGCCAGCCCGTCCAGCGCCTCGAGCAGCGCCCGCACCGTCTCTGGCGCGGTGCCGGCCTGCGGCTGCTCGGCCAGCCCGGCCGCCACGTCCCGCACCCGCGCCACCGCCTGGTCGGTGACGTGCCGCTGCGTCGCGAGCTGCGTGTCACCCGCCGCCCGGCCCGCCAGCTCGGCGGTGAGCAGCCGCTCCCGCTGGAGCGCGATGATCAGCTCACGCGACGGCGCGCCGACCGCGTCCCACTCGCCCCGGCTCTGCGCGAACCCCGTCGTCTCCGACACCATGCTGTACGCGATGTAGCCCCACAGGCCGACGAGCGACACCAGAGGCACCAGGAGAATCCGCAGGATCTTGCGGCGGATCGGCGGGGCGGATCTCATGCGCTTCGTCCAATCCGCGCTTTCCTGCGCATAGTCGGTCTGCCTGGGGGCGGCAGTGCCTGAAGTGCACGCCGCGACGGATGCGCGCTGTGATCTGCACCACTATGCCGCTGTGGTCCCGCGCCGACAAGACGCCGTTTCAAAAGTTGATATTTCGATATCTCCGCGGCTATGCCGGAGTCCGCGCGGTGATTGCCAACATGCCCGGCACCGCACGCTCACCGGGCTCGCTCACTCTCGTGAGCACCAGCCCGGCGTCGAGGAAGGCGTTGATCAGATCCGGCAGCGGCGTGTGGCTCATGCCGACCCGGTCCCGGACCCCGCCCGCACGCCACCACGGCTTGCGCGGGTGCCGGCCCCGGTGCCGGTAGGTGGGGTGGATGAGGACGGCGCCATCCTCACGAGGCTCGATGTGCGGGCCGTTGAAGCACGGGTGCATGCCGTAGAACAGCAGCAGACCGCCCGGCCGTAGGACGCGGGCGGCCTCGGCCAGCAGGCCGGCGAAGTCGTCGACGTCGGAGGACACCCAGATGGCGGCGACGGCCGTGAACACCCCGGCGGCGAACGGCAGTCCGGCCGCGTCGGCCTGCAGCAGCGGGGCGGGGTCGCGGCGGCGGGCCAGGCGGAGCTGGTCGGCGGAGCGGTCGAGGCCGACCACGGTCCTGCCGGTGGAGCGGATCGCGTCCAGGTACAGCCCGGTGCCGCAGCCGAGGTCGAGACACGGCCCGTCGCCCGGGCCCAGCAGGGCGGCCACCTCGGCGGCGTTGGCGGCGGCGGCTTCGGCGTTGAAGTCGTCGTACCACTCGGCCAGGCCGTCGTAGCGGGCGGTCATGGGCGGTCGGCTGCTGCCAGTTCCGTCAGGGGGATCGGGCGGAAGGTGTCCAGCATGGCCAGCAGGGTGTCATAGGAGGCCGTCTCGCCCTCCAGCCGCACCGTGGTGCCGCCGCGGCTCGCGTACATGACCCTGTAGTCGTCCATCCAGACGCCGTCCCGCACCTGCCGGCAGTCCGCGCCGCTGTCGTACTCGCAGGCCAGGTACGGGCCGGTCAGGTCGGGCCGCAGCACCCTGACCTCGATCATCGTCCCCTCGCCCTCGTACGTGAGGTGCAGCTCCGGCTCGTCGGGATGGCCCGTGTAGTCGTCGTCGGCGTGGGTCAGGCGGAAGCCGTCGAGGCCGGGCCCGACCAGGGGCACGCCGGCGCGGTGCAGCCGCTCGGCCTGCGCGCCGGCGGCGATCAGGTCGTGCGGCAGGCCGAGCCCGAGGCAGGTCACGGCGACGAAGCCGGCGGCCAGCGACCTGGCCTTGGCCGGTCCCGGCATCACGATCGCGGCGGCGGCCACGTACCCGATGACGCCGAGCGCCATGAAGGCGGCGGTGCCGGTGACGGCGCCGAAGTCCATGGCCGTCGAGAGCGTGAGCCCGAAAGCGGCGAACGCCAGCATGAGCACGTACAGCAGGAAGGACGCCAGCGTCGACACCGCCCAGGACAGCGGCAGCCTGCCGAACCAGCTCAGGAACATGCCCAGCGGGAACGGCAGCAGGGCCATCGCGAGGACGACCGGTATCTCGTCGGCGTCGCCGAACACGTACAGCATGGCTTCGGCGATCCCGACCACGGCGCCCACGAGCGCGGCCCTGACTAATGCACTCATACACCGATCTTGCCTGATTAGTTACCGGAGTCGAAGGACAATGGGCGGATCCGCCGTTCCCAGTGGGGCCGGCCCTCGGGGGTCCCTCGCGTTCTGTCTCGGACCTGTCGCCAGCGGTCGTCGTCCCGGGGCTCCGGTGCGTGCGCGGGCCCGGCGACGCCGCACGCCGGGCAGACCCCGTCCGGCGGTCTCGACGTCGCGCACAGCACGTATGCGCCGGAGGGCGGGCCTGCCGGAGGCGTGGGCCTCGACGAGCCGCCGGATCACCGGGACGACGGCGACGTGCGACAGCCATACGCGGCGGGCGGCGGCCAGTTCGCCGACCGCCCGGACCAGTGAGACGGGGTCCCGTTCCACCTGTTTGGGGATGCGGGCGGTGAGCACCAGGTGATGCCAGGTCGCGCGGAACCCGTATCCCGTCAGCTCGGCCATTAGAGTAGGCTGTCTACATGTAGGTGGTCTACATATGGAGGAGGCTTGATCATGAGTGAGGCCCGGGAATCCGCCTGGCCGGCGGTGCGGCTCGTCATCCTCATGCTCGCGGGCGTCGTCGTCGCCAACGTGGCCCTCGCGCTGCTGACGACCAGGGACGAGGGGCTCGGGCTGGACGAGCTCGTCGCCTTCGGCGGGGGCGCGCTGGCGGGGCTGGCGGTGGAGTTCGGGGTCTTCCGCCGGGCCCGGCGCTGAAGGCTTTCAGGTGATTAAGTCGCGGAATTGCGCATACGAAAAAGTCCTCCAGGAGAAACTCCTGGAGGACTTTTTCTTTTGGTAGCGGGGGCAGGATTTGAACCTGCGACCTCTGGGTTATGAGCCCAGCGAGCTACCGAACTGCTCCACCCCGCGTCGGTGTGTGTCTAAAGACTATCCCTGACACGGGGCTTACGCAAACTGACTGACCTACGTCCCCCCGGTGGCCGTCGCCGTGGGTGAAGCCGTCGGCGTGGCGGGGGGTGAGCCGGTGGGCGTGGCCGACGGTGACGCCGTGGGCGAGGCCGTGGGTGAGGCGTTCGGCGCCGGCTGGGCGCCGAGCGACTTCAGCTTCTCCAGCGCCGCGTCGAGCCGCTCCTGGGCCTTGCCGTACGCGTCCCAGTCGGGCGGGCTGGCCTGCAGGGCCTTCTGGGCGTCTTCGTAGGCCGTCTGGGCCTCGGAGATGGCCGTCGCCAGAGCGGTGGTCTGGGCCGGCTGCTGTTGCTGGTTCTCCTCGGCGGGCTTGTTTTCGGTGGTTTCCTGCTGTTCGCCGCCGAAGACCTCGGCCAGGCCCTCCTCCAGCGTGCGGCCGACGCCGATCTTGCTGCCGAACGAGACCAGGACGCGCTGCAGGATCGGGTACGGCTCCTGGCCACCGCCTGCGGCGACCTGGACGTACACGGGCTCGATGTAGACCAGCCCGCCCGCGTACGGCAGCGTCAGCAGGTTGCCGTAGCGGACCGAGGAGGCGCCGACGCCGAGCAGGTTGAGCTCACCCGCGAAGCGGCTCTGGAAGGCGTTCTGCGCCTGGCCGGGGCCGGGGATCGGGGCGTTGGACGGCATCCGCAGGACGCGGAGCTGGCCGTAGTTGGGGCCGTCGGTGGAGTCGACCGCCATGAAGGCGGCCAGGTTGGGCCCCTGTCTCGGGACGAACGTGGTCGTCAGCGAGAACGTCGGCTGGCCGCCCGGCATCGTGGCCGTCAGGTAGTAGGGCGGCTGCTTGATGTTGCGGTCGCCCTGCGACGGGTCGTTGGGGACGTTCCAGAAGTCCTGGCCGCTGTAGAAGGCCGCGGCGTCGGTGATGTGGTAGCGCGACAGGGTGTAGCGCTGCACCTTGAACAGGTCTTCGGGGTAGCGGACGTGCGCCCTGAGGTCGGCGGACATCCGGTCCTTCGGCTGGATGACGCCGGGGAACGCGTTGCTCCACGTCTTCAGCACCGGGTCGTCAGGCTCCCAGGCGTACAGCGTGACCGTGCCGTCGTAGGCGTCGACCGTGGCCTTGACGGAGTTGCGCATGTAGTTGACCTGGTCCTGCGGCTGCTGGGCGATGACGCGCGAGCGGTCGGTGGCCGTGTCGCGGGTCATCTCGCCGAGGCTCTCGCTCTGCGAGTAGGGGTAGGCGTTGGACGTGGTGTAGGCGTCGACGATCCAGGTGACCCGCCCGTCGACGATCGCCGGGTAGGGGTTGGAGTCGAGCGTCAGGAACGGGGCGACCTTCTGGATCCTGGCGCGCGGGTTGCGCTCGTACAGGATCTTGGAATTGTCGTTGATGTCGCCCGACAGCAGGATGTTCACCTCGCCGTACTTGGCGGCGTAGAACAGCCGGTTGATGAACGAGCCGACGGGCACGCCGCCCTTGCCGGTGTAGGTGGTGTTCGCCTGGCCGGTGCCGCCCGTCTCCGGGTAGTCGAGCTCCTGCGGCCGCTGGGGGTTGCCGCCGGCGATCGCGTACTCGTTGTTGTTGGGGTGCTCGCCGAAGTAGATGCGCGATTCCTTGAGCCCGGTGGTCTGCGTCAGCGGGCCGGTGACGGGCATGTCCTTGGCGTCGTAGTCGGGCAGGCCGCCGGAGTCGACCTTGTTGCCCGGCGCGGCCACGATGCCGTAGCCGTGGGTGTAGACGAGGTGCCGGTTGATCCAGTTGTTCTGGCCCTCCGGCGGGCCGCTCAGCTCGCGGACGCCGACGATGTGGTCGACGGGCTTGCCGCTGGCGTCGGGGTAGCGGTCGACGTCGAGCTGGTCGGCGAACTCGTAGAAGCCCCTGATGCGCTGCGTCTGCTCGTAGGTGGCGGACACGAGCGCGGGGTCGAGGAGCCGCACGCCCGTCACGGACGTGTCGCCGGCCTGCTGCACCTTGGCGGGGTCGGCCTCGGCCGAGTATTGCTCGACCTTCACGTCGTCGATCCCGTACGCCTGCCGCGTGGCCTCGATGTTGCGCGCGATGTAGGCGGCTTCCTTGCCCTGCTGGTTGGGCTTGACCTGGAACTGCTCGACGAGCAGCGGGTAGACGCCGCCGATCAGCACGGCCGACAGCACGAGCAGGCCGAAGGAGACGCCGGGCAGCATGCCGCCGGGGCGGAAGATGCCGGCGAAGAAGAGCGCGGCGCAGATCAGCGCGATGATCGCGAGAATGGTCTTGGCGGGCAGCACCGCGTTGACGTCGGTGTAGGAGGCGCCGTGCACGAAGCCGCGCTCGGAGAAGACCAGCTCGTAGCGGTCGATCCAGTAGGCGATGGCCTTGAGCAGCACGAACACGCCCAGCAGCACGGACAGGTGGACCCGGGCCGCGCGCGAGGCGTGCACGCCCGGCGACTGCAGCCGGAAGCCGCCGTAGAGGTAGTGCGTGATCGCCGCCAGCACGATCGAGATGATCACCGCGGCGAACAGGAAGTTCAGCACCATCCGGATGAACGCCAGGTCGAACATGAAGAACGACAGGTCGATCTTGAACATCGGATCGGTCTTGCCGAACGTCTCGCCGTTGGCGAACTTCATCCAGGTCTGCCACTGCCCGGCGAAGGACGAGCCCGCGAAGAGCGCGAGCATCGCCATGCCGACGAGGAAGATCAGCTTACGGTGCGGGTCGAGCGCCATGCGGTAGCGGTCGGCCCCGCTCGCGCCGCCGAACATGGCGGGCCCGAACATCGGCTTGGTCCGGAAGGCCAGCAGCATGTTGCCGCCGACGATGCCCACCATGAGCACCGCGCCGATGACGAACAGCACGATCTCCGTCAGCAGCACGCCGGAGAACACCGGCATGAAGTCGATCGCGTTGAACCATAGATAGTCGGTATAAATCCCCGAAAAAAGGAAGAAAAGCGCCACAATCGCAACTAGTGCGATCGCGACAGGCAGAAGCAGTCGCGGTCGGCGGGGCAAGCGCATCGCCCTACCGGCTCCTGGGGTCCGGAAGCTCAAGGCCAACCCCTCGTCGTGATGAAGAAACGGTCCGTGTCTGGCAACCTACACCGCAGGGCCATCCGTACGGCTAACGCACGACCATCACAAGAAGTTTCATCCCGCGTCGCATGACGGCACTTTTCCCTTGCCGGTGCGCAGCGCGTCGAGCGCCTGCACCGCGCTGTGCAGCGTTTCGGCCTTGACCAGGCGCAGCCCGTCCGGCGCGCCCTTCACGGCCTCGGCGCAGTTGCCGGCGGGCGTCAGGAAGACGGTCGCGCCGGCCTTCCGCGCGCCGACCATCTTCTGCGCGATGCCGCCGATCGGCCCCACCTGCCCCTCGGGCGTGATGGTGCCGGTGCCGGCGATCTGCTTGCCGCCCGTCAGCTCGCCCTTGGTGAGCTTGTCCAGGATGCCGAGCGAGAACATCAGCCCGGCGCTCGGCCCACCGACGTCGCCCACGTTGATGTCGACGTCGAACGGGAACTTGTACTCCCGCTGCATGGTCACGCCGACCCGGCTCTGCCCCTGCTCCCCCTTGGCGGTCTGGAGGCTCACGTCCAGCTGGTCGTCGCCCCTGGTCACGGTGAACGTCACCGGTTCGCCGGGCTTGTGCTCGCGGACGGCCTTGCCGACCTCCTCGACGTCGACCATCGGCCTGCCGTCGACGGCAGTGATCTTGTCGCCGACCTTCAGCTTGCCGTCGGCGGGCTGTCCCTTCTGCACCGTGCGCACCGAGATGACGGTCGAGTAGGGGATCTTGAGCTCGTTGAGCGCGGCGGCGGTCGCGTTGTCCTGCGAGCTGGTCATCTCCGCCACGTTCTCCTCCTCGACCTGCTTCTGCGTGCGGTCGGGGGCGAAGATGGTCTCCTGCGGCACGACGGCGACCGACGGGTCGATCCAGCCGCGCAGCGCGGTCAGCAGGTCGATCTTGGAATTGGGGCCGCCCTGGTAGGCGACGGTCACGAGCCTCAGCGACCCGCTGGTCGGGTAGGTCTCCCGCCCGCTGATCGTGATCACGGGCTTCTTGTCGACCTCACCCAGCGTGTTCTCCGTCGGGCCGGGGCTCAGCACGACGTACGGCACGTCCACGAACGCCCCCACGATGCCGAGCGCGAGCACCAGGAAGCCCGATACGAGCAGGGTCAGGGCGCGTCGTGACATGGATCGAGCTTATTCGCAGGCGCCGACCCACTCGGTCGACCCGTCGGCGAACACCTGATGTTTCCAGATCGGCACCTGGGACTTGAGATCGTCGATCAGCCTGCGCGCGGCCCGGAACGCCTCGTCGCGGTGCGGGCACGCCACGGCCACGATCACGGCGACGTCGCCGAGCTCCAGGTCGCCGACGCGGTGGACGGCGGCCAGCGCGGTCACCGGGAAGTCGGAGGCCACCTTCTCCGCCACCGAGCGCAGTTCGCTCTCGGCGGAGGGGTGCGCGGAGTAGGAGAGCCTGGTCACGGCCTTGCCGTGGTCCTCCTCGCGGACGGTGCCCACGAACAGCGAGGTGCCGCCCGCCGCGTGGTCGCCCACCGCGGCCATCACCTCGTCGACGGACAGCGCGCTGTCACGAATGGCCAGCAACCGGATGACGTCCACGAAAAGAGACTACAGAGTCTTCACCCGCGACGCTTCTTGCGCACCTGCCTGACGATCGCCGCGGTGCCGATGACCGCCACGGTGGCGCCCGCCGCCGTGAGCGTCGCCTCCTTGACGGGCAGCCGCCTGCCGACCACCGTCGTACGGTTCTCGCGCAGCTCCAGGAGCTGGGCGAAGGCGGCCTCGTTCGTCCACACCGGCTTCCACCCCGCCTCGCGCAGCGCCGTGCAGTCGACGACCCACGGGTAGACCACGTAGTGCAGGTCGGTGGCGGGCGCCGGGGTGATGCCCAGCCGGTGCAGGCGCTGCGCGGTGCCGAACGTGAGCCCCGCCGGCAGCTCGAACCGGCGGATCCCGGACAGCTCCTCGACCTGCTCCTGCTCCAGCCAGCCGTCGGAGCCCACCGCCACCACGCCCGTGACCTGCCCGCGCGCGGCCAGCTCCAGCGCCGAGAGCAGGTCCTCGATGTGACAGAACTGCCAGCGCTGCTCGCAGCCCTTGACCGTCAGCAGCCGGGGCGACTCGAAGTGGCGGGTGATCACGGTGTCGACGCCGGGACCGACCACGGCCGCCGGCCGCACCACGGTGACCTCCAGGCCCGGATGGCTGCGCAGCGACCGGCGCACCAGCGCCTCGATCTCCAGGAAGTCACCGACCACGCCCGTGTCGGGCTCGGCCGCCACCGGCCCGTCCTCGGCCAGGGGCACCTCGTTGTCGGGCGCGGCCCCGTACACCATCGCGCTGGTGACGAGCACCACACGGCGCACGCGCGCGGCCGCGCTCGCCGTGAGCACGGTCTGGGCGGCGCGCAGGTTGTAGGCCCTGCGCTCCTTCGGGTCGGAGTCGACGGCGTAGTCACCCGCCAGGTGCACCAGGACGTCGATGTCGGAGATCCGGTTCGCCAAGAGCGGATCGCGTACGTCGATCACTCTCCAGGTGGCCTCCTGGATGTCGCCGCGTTCTTCGTCAATGGCCACCACCCTGCGGAAATCCGGGGCGGACACGAGCTTGGCGAGCAGCTCGCGGCCCAGACCGGAGGCGGCGCCGGTGACGGCTACGACGGGTTGGCGCGGGCGTTTCGAGGTAGGCACCAGGTCCTCACTTTGCACTGATCCGCCGTAGGACGACTAACGTGGCGGATGTGGACTCCTCCATCCTGCACGAGGTAGAGCGGTGACTGACCTGCCAGGTCGCGAAAACGACCCCAACGAGAACCCGTTCGCCATGTTCGGCAACCCTGAGCAGATGGCTCAGGCGATGCGCCAGTTCGCCGACATGCTGTCGGCGCCCCAGGGCTCCGGCCCTGTCAACTGGGACATGGCCAAGAACATCGCCCGGCACGCCGTGGTCGCCCAGGGCGATCCCAGCGTCATGGAAGGCGAGCGGCGCCAGATCGTCGAGGCGCTGGAGCTGGCCGACCTGTGGCTCAACGAGGCCACGACGCTGCCCAGCGGCGTGTCCAATCCGCAGGCGTGGAGCCGTTCGGAGTGGATCGAGAACACGATCCCCGTCTGGCGCAAGCTGGCCGAGCCGATCGCCGAGCGCATGGTCGAGACCATGGGCGGCGCGCTCGGCGGCTCGGGGCTGCCTCCCGAGGCCCAGCAGATGGCCGGGCCGCTCATGGGCATGCTCAAGCAGATGGGCGGCATGATGGTCGGCCAGCAGATCGGGCAGGCGCTCGGCTCGCTGGCGCGCGAGGTCATCGGCACCACCGACATCGGGCTGCCCCTGTCCGGCACCGCGGCGCTGCTGCCCGGCGGCATCGCCTCCTTCAGCGACGGGCTGGAGCACCCCGCCGAGGAGATCCGGCTCTACCTGGCTCTGCGCGAGGCCGCGCACCACCGGCTGTTCCAGCACGTGCCGTGGCTGCGCGGGCACCTGCTCGGCGCCGTCGAGGAGTACGCCAGGGGCATCACGGTCGACACCTCCGCGCTGGAGGAGCAGATCCGCGGCCTCGACATCAACAACCCCGAGGCGCTCCAGGAGGCGCTGAGCGGCGGCGCGCTGCTCAAGCCCGAGGAGACCGAGCGGCAGAAGGCCGCGCTGGCCCGGCTGGAGACGATGCTCGCCCTGGTCGAGGGCTGGGTGTCCACGGTGGTCGACCAGGCCGCCGCGGGCAAGCTGCCCTCCGCCGCCGCCCTGGCGGAGAACGTACGGCGACGCCGCGCGACCGGCGGGCCCGCCGAGCTGACCTTCGGCACGCTCGTCGGCCTGGAGCTGCGCCCGCGCAGGCTGCGCGAGGCGGCGGCGCTGTGGCAGGCGCTGGAGAGCGCCCGCGGGGTCGACGGCCGCGACGCGCTGTGGGGCCACCCCGACCTCATGCCGACGGCCGACGACCTGACGCACCCCGAGGTGTTCGTGGCGGGCGAGACCGCCTGGGACATCTCGCAGCTCGACAGCAAGCCCGACGACGAGCAGGGCGAGGACGGCAGGAGTTGAGCCTGCACGGCGACGCGCTGGCGGTGCTCTCCTCGTGGACGGCCCCGTCCGCCGAGGAGGAGGCGCTGCGGGAGAGCTTCGTCGAGCACCTGCGGGCGCACGACGACGCGATGCTGCGGGCGTGCGCGCCCGGCCACCTGACGGCGACCACGGCGGTGCTCTCGCACGACGGCCGGCGGGTGCTGCTCACGCTCCACCCCAAGGCCGGGATGTGGCTGCCGATGGGCGGCCACTGCGAGGCGGGTGACCGCACGCTGGCCGAGGTGGCGCTGCGCGAGGCCGTGGAGGAGTCGGGCATCCCCGGCCTGGAGCTGCTGCCCGGGCCGCTGGCGCTCGACAGGCACCAGGTCTGGTGCCATCCGCCGCACAGCTGGCACCTGGACGTCGAGTACGCGGCCGTGGCCCCCGCCGGGGCGGAGGCCGTGATCAGCAACGAGTCGCTGGACCTGCGCTGGTTCCCCGTCGAGGAGATCCCCGAGCCGTCCGACGAGGCGACCCGCCGGCTGGCGGCACGCGGGCGCGCGACACTGGCCACGCTGGGCTGACCCGTGGGCGTATCGGCGGAGAGCCCGATCGGCGGCACGATCGTCACGCCTGCCCGTCCCCGGCGCCGCGGGCGTACGGGGACCACGCTCACCTGGCTGGCCGTGACGCCGTTCGCGGCCTGGGCCGTGACCCGGCTGGCCGGCCTCGAACGCGGCTCCATCCCCACCCAGCTCATGACCGCCACGCCCTACGCGGCGGCGGGCTCACTGGTGCCGCTGCTGATCGCCGCGCTCGGACGCAGGCGAGCCGCCGCCGCGGTCGCGCTGCTCACCACCGCGGCGCTCGGGTTCAGCGTGCTGCCCCGGTGGTTCGGCACGGCGGAGGCGACGCCGGGCCGGCCGCTGCGGGTGCTGTCGGTCAACCTGCTGTTCGGCAAGGCCGACACGCGGTCGATCATGGAGCTGGTGCGCGCGTACGACGCCGACGTGCTCAACACGCAGGAGCTGACGCCGGGCGCGGTCGAGGAGCTCGACCTGGCCGGGCTCAAGGAGCTCATGCCGCACCGGGTGCTCCAGGCCGAGTGGAACGCCAGCGGGAGCGGCCTGTTCTCCAGATATCCGCTCCGGCCCCTGCCTGACGCGCTGCCGCCGCTGCCCGGACACCACATGCCCGTGGCCGCGCTAGCGCTGCCCGGAGCCGCGCCCGTCGAGTTCTACGACGTGCATCCCGTGCCGCCGCTGGGCGCCAAGCTGGCCGACTGGCACGCGGTCTTCGACGCCCTGCCCGCCGCCTCGGCCGACACCGTGCGCATCCTGGCG
Organism: Nonomuraea sp. NPDC049725; assembly: GCF_040674795.1. Classification (NCBI taxonomy): domain Bacteria; kingdom Bacillati; phylum Actinomycetota; class Actinomycetes; order Streptosporangiales; family Streptosporangiaceae; genus Nonomuraea; species Nonomuraea sp. NPDC049725. The sequence continues at coordinate 19,093 of NZ_JBFANJ010000010.1, forward strand.
GGCGACTTCAACGCCTCGCTCGACCACGCGCCGATGCGGCGGCTGCTCGCCCGCGGCTACAAGGACGCCGCCGACCAGGTGGGGGCCGGGCTGATCCCGACCTGGCCGGCGAACAGGCGGATGCCGCCGATCATCACGATCGACCACGTGATGGTGGACGAGCGGGTCGGGGTCAGGGCGGTCAGCGTGCACGACGTGCCGGGGACCGACCATCGGGCGGTGTTCGCGGAGCTCAGCGTGCCGTACGGACCCGCGTAAGGCTCAGCGGGCGGCGAGGAGGGCGCGGGTGTTGTCCCAGCCTTCCAGGCCGGGATCCAGGCGGGCGGCGTCGTCCGGGACGCGCAGCCGGTGCCAGCCCGGGGTGGCGGCCACCATGCGGGGGCCGGGGGCCTGCGCGCGCAGCGCCGCCACCGGGTCGGCGGCGTCGAGGTCGGGATCGGCCCAGCCCGGCGCGGGCAGCCCGCAGGCCAGCGCGACCGCGCCGCCCCGCTCGGCCGGGCACACGGTGATCCGGGCGCGGCCCAGCTCGCGGAAGAGCTTGCCCACCAGCAGCGGCGGCAGATCCGGCGCGTCGCCCGAGATCACCGCGGCCTGCTCGCCGTCGAGCCTCTTGAGAATGTCCCGCAGCGGCTCGTCCTCGCCGATCGCGATCACCTCCGTGCCCGGCCAGACGATCTCCGACAGCTCCGGCACGCTCGTCAGCAGGACCGGCGTGACCAGCTCCAGCCCGGCGACCATCTCGTACGTGTCCTCGGCCACGGCCTCCAGCCACGCCCGGCCGTCGACGCCCGGCGGCGCCCCCTCGGCCATGCGCTGACGTACCAGGACGGCGGCGAGACGGGTCAACATTCCTCCGGTGCGGAATTGGCGGCGGCGGAGAATCCTTCGAGGAACCCACGGGCCCGCTCCGCCTTGGGATACTGTTCGACGAGCGCCCAGAAACGCGGGCCGTGGCTCGGCACCATCAGGTGCACCAGCTCGTGGATGATCACATAGTTGATGACCCACTCGGGCAGGCCCTTGATGCGGGTCGAGATCCGGATCGTGCCGTTCTCCGGCGTGCAGGAGCCCCACCGGTGCTGCTGGTTGTCGACCCAGCGCACGCTCGCGGGGACGGCCCGGCCGTCGAGATATTTCGCCGACAGCTCCTTGGCCCGCTCCAGCAGGGCCTCGTCGGTCGGACGTCGCCGGCGTTCCTTCGCCGCAAGCCGATCGAGCATCCGGCTCACCCATTCATCCGCGTCTTCGCCGCTCAGCCAGGCGGGCAGGAGCACGATCGTCTTGTCGCCGTCGCGGTAGGCGGAGACCGTACGCCGGCGACGAGAACTGCGACGGACCTCGACTGTCTCGGGGGGCACATATGCACGTTAGCCGAGACTGGCGGAATTCCACAGAGGGCGAGCGTTGTTTTCGCTGGTCAGATGATTAAGAGCCGGTGAATTTGGGCACACGCCTTTCCCGATGCGCCGCCAGGCCCTCGATCATGTCCGCCGAGGTCATGGTCACGGGCTGGGCCAGGGACTCCCAACTGAGCGCGGCTTCCAGGTGTTGGTGATCCTGTTTGAGTGCGGCTTTGGTGAGCCTGGTGGCAATGGGGGCGTTCGCCGCGACCTGCCGGGCGATGGTCATCACTTGTGCCAGCAGATCATTTCTTGGGAAAGCTTGATTTACCAGACCTTTATCTGCGGCCTCCGTTCCGCGCAGCGTACGGCCGGTCAGCAGCATCTCCCGCGCCAGCGCCGTGCCCGCGCGCCGGGGCAGCAGGTAGGTGGCGGCCATCCCCGGGTGCAGGCCCAGCGAGGTGAACGGGGCCAGCAGCTTGGCCTCGTCCGCCGCGTACACGAGATCGCACGCCAGCGCCACGCACAGCCCCGCGCCGACCGCCGCGCCGTTGACGGCGGCGATCGTCGGCACCTCCAGCTCCGTGACGGACAGCCAGGAACGGTAGAAGGCGAGCATCCTGTCACGCAGCTCGGGGACCGGCTCCACGCCGCGCTCGCCGAGCCAGGACAGGTCTCCCCCGGCGCAGAACGCCGTCCCCGCGCCCGTCACCACCACGCAGCGGACGTCACGGTCGGCGGCGAGTGCGGTCATGGCGTCACGCCAGGCGGCGGTCATGCCGTCGGTCATCGCGTTGCGCACGTCGGGGCGGTTGAGGGTGACCAGCACGACGCCGTCGTCGTGGCGGTCGATCAAGAGCTCGCTCATGCGGGAGAGCGTAACCCGGGGCGGCGGAGGTCGGTCGTCTGGAGATCTCCCGCCGTACGCGCGGTTGTCCTCAGGAGGGTGGGCCGGGGGCGGGTTGCCTCGGGAGGTCGGGGCGGGGGCGCGATTGCCCCAGGGGCGGGCCCGGTGCGGGGTTGGCCACAGGGGGTCGGATCGGGTGCGGGGTTGTCCACAGGGGTCGGGGCGGGTGCGGGGTTGTCCACAGGCGGCGGGAAAGCCGCTCGGGATCTTGACGCGGCGTGCGAATCTTCGCGGCATGAGGCCACGAGTGAAACCCGCCCTCCTCCGCATCGACCACGACGAGCGCACCCTCCAGCTCGGCGCGCACCCCGGCCGGGCCGTCGTGCTGCGCGACCTCACCCGGCGGGTCCGCAGGTGGATCGACACCCTCGACGGCACCCGCGACCTTGACCAGGCCCTCCGGGAGGGCGCCGCCGCGGGCGTGCCGGAGCCTGCCGCCTTCCTCGACTCGCTCACGCGTACGGGGGTGCTGCACGACGCCTCGGTGACGCCGCCGTCGTTGCCGCTGGCCGAGCTCGACCGGCTGCGACCGGACCTCGACGCCCTGGACCTGGCCTCCCAGACTCCCGGCGGCGGCGTGGAGGCCCTGCGCCGCCGGCGACGTACGCATGTCCGCGTCTACGGCGCCGGACGAGTGGGCGCCCAGGTCGTCGGCCTGCTCGCCGCGGCGGGCGTCGGCACGATCCGGGTGATCGACCCCGGCACCGCCCGCCCCCAGGACCTCACCCCCGGCGGGCTGAGCTGGGAGGAGGTGGGGAGCTCGCGCGAGGAAGGCGCCGTACGCGCCGCCCGCCGTCTCACCTGGTCGGAAGGCGGCCACGCCGACGAAGGCCCCGACCGCCAGCCGCACCCCGCCGTCGCCACCCCGAGACGCGGCAGCGCCCATGCCCCCGAGCTGCGTGAAGGGCCAGAGGCGCACCGCCTCGCCGGTGCATCCGCAGGGCGCAGGGGCACGGAGGCCCGCAGCCACTCCGGCGTGCCGAAGGGGCCCAGCGGCGCTGGTGTGCCTGATCGGTCCGGCGTGCCGGGCGAGAGGGACGACGTGCCGGGCGGGAGGGACGGCGTGCCGGGCGGGAGGGACGGCAAGCGGGGGCGCCGGGCGGGCCGGGCTGCCGGGCGGCGGTACGAGCCGGGGGCCGATGTGCGGGCGGGCGGGCCGCCGTTGAGCGATCGATCGCACCGGCCCGACCTGGTGATCCTCACCCCGGTGCGACCGCTCGACGGCGTGCTGGTCAACGAGCTGAACGAGCTGGGCCTGCCTCACCTGCTGGGCTCGGCGTTCGAGGGGCACGGGAGCGTGGGGCCGCTGGTCCTGCCCGGACAAAGCGCTTGCTTGCACTGCCTAGACTTGGCGCGTCGCGACCACGACCCCGACTGGCCGATCGTCACCGCCCGGCTCGGCGGCTATCCGCCAGGCGAGATCGCCTGCGACACCCCTCTTGCCGGCCTGGTGGCGGCTGCGGTGACCGGTCACGCCCTGGCGTATCTGGACGGCCGGGAGCCCGTTGTGACCAACGGCACAGTGCACGTCTTGCCTGATTGGCAGTGGAAAAGGCAAGCATGGGACAGGCACCCGCAATGTCGTTGTATGCGAAACAATCCATATCCGCTAACAATGGTCATGTCGGCTTCAAGCGGCTGACGTGCAGAGCTGCCAACCACGAAGGGGGGAAGTGGCATCCCTGCCAGGGATACCGCGCATCAGTGTGAGCGATCTTCCGCGTCGCGCCGTCACGCGCTCGGCGAAGCTGGCCTCCCTTCCGCTCGGGTTCGCCGGGCGTGCGGCTCTGGGGCTCGGCAAGCGCATCGGCGGCAAACCGGCCGAGATCGTCGCCGAGGAGATCCAGCAGCGCACCGCCGAGCAGATCTTCAAGGTCCTCGGCGAGCTCAAGGGCGGGGCGATGAAGCTCGGCCAGGCGCTGTCCATCTTCGAGGCGGCCCTGCCCGCCGAGATCGTCGGCCCCTACCGGGCGACCCTCACCAAGCTCCAGGACGCCGCGCCCCCGCTCCCCGCCTCGACGGTCCACAAGGTGCTCGCCCAGCAGCTCGGCGACAACTGGCGTGACCACTTCCTCTCCTTCGACGACCAGCCCACCGCCGCCGCCTCGATCGGCCAGGTGCACCGGGCCGTGTGGCACGACGGGCGCGAGGCCGCGGTCAAGATCCAGTACCCGGGCGCGGGCAAGGCCCTGCTGGGCGACTTCGCCCAGCTCGCCCGCCTCGGCAAGCTGTTCGGCGCGCTGCTGCCCGGCCTCGACATCAAGGCGGTGCTGGCCGAGCTGCGCGAGCGCATCGCCGAAGAGCTCGACTACCTGCGCGAGGCCGAGGCGCAGCACGCCTTCGCCCTGGAGTTCCACAACGACCCCGACTTCCACGTCCCCGACGTGATCGCCGCCAACGAGATGGTCCTGGTCACCGAGTGGATGGACGGCACCCCGCTGTCCCGCATCATCACCGGCGGCACCCAGGAGGAGCGCGACCGGGCGGGCCTGCTGTTCGTCCGCTTCCTCTTCTGCTCCCCCGCCCGTGTCGGCATGCTGCACGCCGACCCCCACCCGGGCAACTTCCGCATGCTCCCCAACGGCAAGCTCGGCATCCTGGACTTCGGCGCCGTCAACCGCATGCCCGACGGCTACCCCATGGTGTTCGGCCAGCTCACCCGCATCTTCAACCAGGGCGACATGGCCACCGTGGTCCAGGGGCTGCGCGACGAGGGCTTCATCCGGCCCGGCATCGAGGTCGACCACGACGCCCTGCGCGCCTTCCTGTCGCCCTACGTCGAGCCGACGGCCGTGGAGGAGTTCACGTTCAGCCGGGAGTGGCTGCAGGACCAGTTCGCCAGCGTCACCGACCTGCGTCCCACCAACGTGGTGCGCCAGCTCAACCTGCCGGTCTCGTACGTGCTCATCCACCGGGTGCACGCGGCGGGCGTGGGCGTCCTCTGCCAGCTCGGCGCCACGGCCCGCTTCCGCGACGAGGTCGTCCGCTGGGTCCCGGGCTTCACCGACGACGACACGGACACGGACGACAAGGAAGCCCTCGTCACCACCTGGCCTGGGCGGCGGTTCGGCCCGTCCTGACGCGGCGGTGGTGCGTCCACCTGCGGCGGAGCTCGGGCACTTGCGGCAGCGCTTGGGCAGGGGCGCCGCTCGGGCAGGGGTGGCCGCGTGGCATGAGGCTGCCCCTGGTGGGGCGGCGGTTCTGGAGTGCGCGGTATCAGGGCGATGCCTTGCGTGGGGTGGGCGATAAATCGTTCGAATGCGTGACGGCTGGCGTGCTTGCATGGTGGTGCGCGAGGTCTGGGTGCTTGGTGGAGTGGCGTCGTCTGGGGGTGAGGGCGTGGAGGAGCCTCGGCCGGTGGAGCGGGGGGCTGGGCGCATCATCATGCTCAACGGCGCATCCAGCTCGGGGAAGACGACGCTCGCCAGGGTGGTGCGGCGGGCGATGGACGGGCCGTTCCTGTACGTGTCGTCCGATCAGCTGGTGGCGGCCGGGATGTTGCCGGAGCGGCGGGAGCCGGAGGGGCCGTTCGCGTGGTGGGAGGTGATGCGGCCTCGGTTCTCCAAGGGCTTCCACCGGTGCCTGCCGGCGCTGGCCGGGGCCGGGAACGACCTGATCGTGGAGCATGTCATCGAGTTCGCGGCCTGGCGCAGGGAGCTGGCGGAGTTGCTGGGCGGGTTCGATGTGTTCCTGGTGGGGGTGCACTGCTCGCTCGACGAGATCGATCGGCGGGAGTTGGCTCGTGGGGATCGGCGGGTCGGGGAAGGGCGGTCTCATGTCGAGCAGGACGGCATTCACGGGTTCGGGCCCTATGACTTCGAGGTCGACACCACGGGTGGGGTGGATGCTGCCATGGCCGAGTCGGTGATCGCCGCGTGGCGCGGCCGAGGGCGGCGGCGAGCGCTCACGCACGGCTGAGGGCCGCGAGGCGGGGGCCCCGCGGCCACGTCGGCAACGGACCGCCCGATGGTGGCGGGCGGTCAGCGGCCCCCGCCCTGGACGGCCGACCAGCCATAGGCCGGGTGGCAGCCGAGCCAGCCTGTGGCGGGCCAGCCGGTTGCAGGCGCTCACGTACGGCGGAGGGCCGCGAGACGAGGGCCCCGCGACCGCCTCGGTAACGGCCGATGATTCGGGCGGTCAGCGGCCCCGCCCCTTGAGCCGTAGGCCGTCAGTGGCGAGCCAGTCGGTGGTGGGCCAGCCGGTGGTGGGCCAGCCGGTGGTGGGCCAGTTGGAGGTGGGCCAGTTGGAGGTGGGCCAGTTGGAGGAGACCTCCGGGGTGCGTGTGCTGGTCGCCGCCGAGGTCCTTGTCGGCGGCGGGGTGGTCAGTGGGGGGTGGCTACTTCGCCTGATGGGTGGAGGGCGGTGCGGAGGGCGGTGGTGGCTAGGTCCAGGGCCGTCTGGTTGGCGTGCGTGTCGCGGAGCAGGTCGACCATGGCGAAGTCGTGGATGATGCCGCCGAGGCGTACGGCGGTGACCTCGACGCCGGCCTCGCGGAGCTTGGCCGCGTAGGCTTCGCCCTCGTCGCGCAGGACGTCGGCTTCGCCGGTGAGCACCAGGGCGGGCGGGAGGTCGCGGAGCTGGTCGGGGGTGGCGCGCAGGGGTGAGGCGTGGATCTCGGCGCGCTGGGCGGGGTCGGTCGTGTACTGGTCCCAGAACCACTTCATGCCGTCGCGGTTGAGGAAGTAGCCGGTGGCGAACTGCTGGTAGGACTCGGTGTCGAAGTTCGCGTCGGTGACCGGGTACCACAGCACCTGGGCGCGCAGGTGCACGTCGCCGCGTTCCTTGGCCATGATCGCCAGCACGGCTGACATGTTGCCGCCGACCGAGTCGCCGGCGACGGCCATGCGGGAGGCGTCGAGGTCCTTCTCCTCGCCGTGTTCCATGACCCAGCGGGCGGCGGCGTAGTTCTGTTCGATCTGAGTGGGGTATTTGGCCTCGGGCGCGCGGTCGTACTCGGGGAAGACGACGGCGGCGTTGACCCGGGTGGCGAGCTCGCGGACGAGCCGGTCGTGGGTGCGGGCGGAGCCGAACACCCAGCCGGCGCCGTGGATGTAGAAGATCACGGGGAGCGTGCCGGTGCTGCCTCTGGGCTTGACGATGCGCACGGGGACGACGCCGGTCGGGCCGCCCTGGATCTGGATCCATTCCTCGTCGATGTCGGGGCGCGGCACGGCGGGGTCGGACTGGAGCTTCTCCAGGATCTCCCGCCCCTGCTCCGGCGGCAGCTCGTAGATGAACGGCGGCTTGGCGTTGGCGTCGGCGAAGTCCTGGGCGGCCTTCTCCAACACCACGCGCCTGCTGATGGTGCTGGTCATGGTGCTCTCCTCGTGACGGGTCGACGGCTGCGGGCAGCGTCACGCACGGCACGGGTCCCCGGCCGGCGCTGGTTCGGGCGGGGGGACCGAGCGGTGACCTACCCCGATATGCGGCGGTTCCAACGCTGGGCGGGACGGTCGTGGGAGTCCTTTCGGGGTGCTTACGGAGGGGCGTGAGCTCTCGGCCCGGGCGCTGCGGGCGCGGATGATGGCGGGCAGTCCCCCAGTCCTCCCGCTGGTCCCCCAGTCCTCCCGCTGTCCCGGGAACTCTCCCGGGGAACTCCCCACGGAACTCTCCACGGAACTCTCCAGGAAAGGGTGAAAGATCGTGCTTCTGTTTCGTACGAGTGCCGCCGCCGGGTTCGTCTGCGCGGCGCTGCTGGTCGTGAACGTGCTGCGGCGGGGCGGCGTCCTGCCGGAGAACGCCGTCACGCACGCCATCGCGCCGTTCGCCGCGCTGACCGGGCTGTTCGCGATCACCGGGCTCTATCTGCTCATCCGTGACGCGGCGGGCGGGCTCGGGCTGGCCGGCTACCTGCTCAACACGGCGGGGCTGGCCGGGGCCTTCGCCATCGAGTACACGCTGCACTTCGTCTTCCCGGGGCTCGGCGGCGCCACGGTGATGGGGCTGCTCGCGGGCGGGACGGGCATGGCGTTCCTGGTCACGTCCGCGGTGCTGGTGGCCGGGGTGCTGGTGTTCGCGGCGACGGCGGTCAGGAGCGGGGCGCTGCCGTACGCGGCGGTGGGGCTGTATGCCGTGGGGATGGTCCCGGGCTCGCTGCGCAACCTCGTGCCGGAGCCCGTCTACCTGGGCGGGCTGGTCGTGGCGGCGGCGGGTGTCGCGTGGATGGCCGCCCAACTGTGGAGCGCCGCCGAGGAGCCGCGGCCCGTACCGGCCCGCTGACCCCGGAGAACCGTGCCGGCCCGCTGGCCTCAAAGCACCGTTCCGGCCTGCTGACCTGGAGAAACCGTACCGGCCCGCTGCGAAGCGGAGGGCCGGTCGGAGGGCCGGAAAGGCGGAAGCCGCCCCGGGCGGGTGCCCGGGGCGGCTGATGGGTCGGGGGAGGGATCCCGGGAGATCCTGCGCCGGCGGCAGGACCTCCCGGATCAGCCCTCCAGGCTCAGGGCGCGCAGAAGGCGTTCGTTCGCCTTCCGGACCCCGCGCCGCGCCCGCTGTACTCGGCTGATGCGGGCGGCGAGGCGGTACTCGCGCGCCTCGCGGTGAAGGGTTTGTATTCGGTCGTTGACCAGTTCTTGGTAAAGATACGGCGCGGTCAGGTCGGTCGTCGGGAAGGTGTTCATCTCTGTCTTCTTTCTGTGCGAAGCGGACGTGCGGAAGGTCAGGCAGCGACCGGGTGCTTGCGCGGACGGCCGCGCGGACGCTTGCGAGGAACGACGGTCCCGCGGAGGATCAGCTCCCCGCCCCAGACGCCCCAGGGCTCCTCGCGCTCCAGCGCGCGGGCCAGGCAGGCCTTCTGGATCGGGCAGCCACCGCAGAGCGCCTTGGCGAACTCGACGTCGTCCGGCGACTCGGCGAACCACAGGTCAGGGTCGGTACGACAGGGGATCTCGGCTTCGTCGATCAGGTCCATGATCGTCTTCGCCCCCATCTGGTTTCTCCTTTTGATCGGGCTGTTTGCTCTGGTTCGGGCACCTCGTGGGTGTTGGGGGATCACGGACAAACAAAGAGGCCGCGGATCCTGTGTGCGGATCCGCGGCCTGGGGGCTGCTATGTGCCGGTCAGGTTATGACCGGCGCATCCCTCCAGGGTTGCGGACCGCGCACTCCACCCTTGGTGTTCGGCTGGGTCGGCACTTCGGCGCCTGCGATGCGGACAGGAGCGCTCATGGCGGCGGCGCCCGAGTGGGCGTGCGCGTAGAAAGCCATCTCCTGGCGGCGGGCAGACTTCGGCTGCCGCAGCTTGGCCGGCCCATCGGCGAGCCTGACCGCGTCACGGCATGCGGAAGCGAGCCACTGCGTGGCCGGCATCATGTTGCTGCTGATCACTGGGACTCACCTCCGTCTGAAGATCGTCGAGCTGATTGCCCGACTCGCTTGACCATGACCCTAAACCGGTAGCCCAGGACTGGGCAACTTATTTTCTACCTGCGATTTTGTTACTTTGTCACGCGGATCATGGCCTCCTGCACCACGGACACCACGAGTTCGCCGGAGGCGGTGAACATCTCGCCACGGGCGAGCCCGCGGGCCCCTCCCGACCAGGGCGACTCCTGGGCGTACAGCAGCCAGTCGTCGGCCCGGAACGGCCGGTGGAACCACATGGCGTGGTCGAGCGAGGCGCCCATGACGTTGGAGGCGCCCCAGGCCATTCCGTGGGCCAGCAGGATCGTGTCGACGAGCGTGAAGTCGGAGGCGTAGGCGGCCAGCACGACGTGCAGCAGCGGGTCGTCAGGCAGGTCGGCGTCGTAGCGGAACCACACGTTGGTCGTGGCGCTGCGCAGCTCCGGGTTCTCGTACGCCTCCCACGTGAGCGGCGAGGCGTAGCGGGCGTCGACGGGACGCGGGCGCGACAGCCACTCGCGCAGCTCGTGGTGTTCGCCGACCAGCTCGACCATCCGGTCCTGGAACGTGGGCAGCGTCGCCGGGTCGGGCACCACCGGCATGACGGACGCCTGGTGCTCCACGCCCTCCTCGAACAGGTGGAACGAGGCCGACATCGAGAAGATCGCCTTGCCGTGCTGGATGGCCAGCACCCGGCGGGTGGTGAACGACCTGCCGTCGCGGACCCGTTCGACGTTGTAGACGATCGGCACCGAGGGGTCGCCGGGCCGGATGAAGTAGGCGTGCAGCGAGTGCACGTTGCGGTCGGCGGGCACCGTGCGGCCGGCCGCGACCAGCGCCTGCGCGGCGACCTGCCCGCCGAAGACGCGCTGGATGCGCTCCTCGGGGCTGCGGCCCCGGAACATGTCCAGCTCGATCTGCTCCAGGTCGAGCAGGTCGAGGAGCTCCTTCAGCGCCTCGTTCACCTATCCCCCTCGGGTATGACCAGGTATATGGTCGCACGCCCGTTGCGGAGGCGGCAGCACAGCCTACGCGACGGCCGAGCGGCACAGGTCAAGGACCGCCTCCCCGTAGCGGTCGACCTTGACGCGGCCGATGCCGGTGATCGACAGCAGCTCCGCCTCGCTGGTGGGCACCCGTTCGGCGATCGCCTGGAGCGTCACGTCCGTGAAGACCACGTACGGGGGGATCTTCGCCTCCTTGGCGGTCGCGGTGCGCCACGCCTTGAGGCTCTCCAGCAGGCCCTCGTCGTAGTCGGCCGGGCAGGTCGCGCACCGGCCCAGCTTCTGCTCGGCCGCCGCGCTCAGCGTCTTGGCGCAGATCCGGCAGCTCACCGGCGCGGCGACGGCCCGGCGTTCGCGGGCGGGCGTGGCCGCCGGGCGGGACGCGGCGGCGGAACGGCCGGTGAGCCCGTCGAGGAACCGCGACGGGCGGCGGCCCTTGCGGCCCCCCGGGGCACGCGCCAGCGCCCAGGAGATCGTCAGGTGCTCGCGCGCCCGCGTGATGCCCACGTAGAGCAGGCGGCGCTCCTCCTCGATCTGCTCGGGCGTCTCGGCGTAGATGATCGGCATCATCCCGTCGGTCACCCCGACCAGGAAGACCGCGTCCCATTCCAGGCCCTTGGCGGCGTGCAGCGAGGCCAGCGTGACGCCCTCGACGGGCGGCGCGTGCTGCTCGGAGGCGCGGCGCTCCAGCTCGGCCACGAACGCGGGCAGGTCGGCGCCCTCGGCCGCCATGTCCTCCGCCAGGTCGGCCAGGGCCTTGAGCGACTCCCACTTCTCGCGCGCCTTGCCGCCGCCGGGCGGCGACGGGGTCAGGCCGATGCCGGTGAGGATCTGGTGGACCTCCGAGGCCAGCGGCTCGTGCGCCGCCGACCGGGCCGCGCCGCGCAGCAGCACGACCGCCTGGCGCACCTCGGGGCGTTCGAAGAAGCGCTCGGCGCCGCGAAGCACGTACGGGATCTCGGCCTTGGACAGCGCCTCCTCGTAGGACTCCGACTGGGAGTTCGTCCGGAACAGGACGGCGATCTCGCGGGACGGGACGCCCCGGTCGAGGAGTTTCCTGATGGCGCGGGCGACCCCGGCGGCCTCGGCGGGCTCGTCGTCGTAGTCGGCGAACACCGGGCGGGGGCCGTCGGGGCGCTGGGCGACCAGCTCCAGGCGGTGCGGCGAGCGGCCCTTGGCGATCACCAGGTTGGCCAGGTCGACGACCTGCGGCGTGGAGCGGTAGTCGCGGACCAGCTTGATGACGGCCGCGCCGGGATGCTCGACGGCGAAGCCGGTCAGGTAGCGGGGGCTGGCGCCGGTGAAGGAGTAGATGGTCTGGTTGGGGTCGCCGACCACGCACACGTCGTCGCGCCCGCCGAGCCAGGTGTCGAGCAGGAGCTTCTGCAGCGGGTTGACGTCCTGGTACTCGTCGACGACGAAGTAGCGGTATTGCTGGCGGATCTGGCTCGCGACCTCCTGGTGCTCGGTCATCACCGCGGCGGTGAGCTCCAGGATGGTCTCGAAGTCGACCAGGTGGCGCTCGCGCCGGATCCGCTCGTACGCCTCGTACAGCCGGGCCACCTCGTCGGCGGGCACCGGCGGGGTGCGGTTGTGCTTGGCGGCGGCGGCCACGTAGTCGTCGGGGCCGATCTGGGTGACCTTGGCCCATTCGACCTCGGCGGCGATGTCACGCAGCTCGGACCGGTCCGGATTTTTCCGGATCTGGCGGCAGGCTTCCACGAGCACCGGCAGCTTCGACTCGATCACCGACGGCGCCTCGCCGCCGATCACCCTCGGCCAGAAGTACGTCAGCTGCCGCAGCGCCGCCGCGTGGAACGTACGCGCCTGCACCCCCGGCGCGCCCAGCGCCCGCAACCGCTGCCGCAGCTCCCCGGCCGCCCGTGTGGTGAACGTCACGGCCAGCACGCTGCGCGCGTCGACCACCCCCGACCGCACCGCGTGGGCGATGCGATGGGTGATCGCCCTGGTCTTGCCGGTGCCCGCGCCCGCCAGCACGCACACGGGCCCACGCAGGGTCTCCGCCACCTCCCGCTGCTCCGGATCGAGCCCGGCCAGCACGTCATCCACGCCGTTCACCCCACCATCCTCCCAGCAGGTGGCGCTCCGGGCGCCATTCTGGCAGCATGCGGCAGTCAATCGTTTCAATGTCGCTGAGATGCAAAGAAGTGGTCTCTTCCATCACAATGGGGCCGACCTGAGCATGGGAGAGAAGGGCAGGCTGTGCGAACCGCGGTTTCCCTGAGCGCTGTCGCGCTCGCTTTAGTCGCGCTGACTCCCGTGGCCGCGCACGCGTCGGGTGACCCCGCACCGGGGCCGACCACGATCACCGACCCCGACGGCATCGGCGGCCTTTCCAGCGAGACGATCGCGTACGGCAGGCATCGCCACCAGCAGATGGACGTGTGGTGGACCCCCGACGGGATGAAGCGGCCGGGGATCTTCCTGATCCACGGCGGCTGGTGGTCCAGCGGCGACAAACGGCAGATGACGGCCATCACCCGCGAGTACGCCGACCGCGGCTACACCGTCTTCAACCTCAACTACCGGCTCTCCACCGAAGCGGCCTGGCCCGCGCAGCGCACCGACGCGCTCGCCGCCATCGCCAAGGCCAAGAAGCACGCCGAGCGCTGGGCGCTCGACCCCGACAACTACGTCGTGGTCGGCTTCTCGGCCGGCGGCCACATCGCCGCCTCGGTCGGCACCTACGGCAACGGGATGACGGGGCTCAAGGGCGTCGTCGGGCTGTCGCCGATCATCTCGCCGCTGCGCGCGTTCAAGGACGGCGAGAAGTCGCTCGACCCCTACAAGCGCAAGCTGCGCTCGGCCGCCGTCCAGCTCGCCGGCGGCTGCGCCCCCAAGGGCAAGTGCTCGCGCGTGTGGGCCAGCATGGAGGTCGCCTGGCACGCCAGCGCCAAGGACGCGCCGATGCTGACCGTCCACTCGCAGGACGAGTTCGTGCCGCCGGTGCAGAGCCAGCTGCTCAAGCAGATGCTCGGCAAGGCCGGGGTGGCCGTCACGACCTGGAGCGTGCCGGGCATCGCCCACAGCAGCGCCCTCTACCGCACCCCCGGCGTGGCCGAGCGCGTCCACGAGTGGATCACCTCGCACGTCGGGTAGGGATTAACCGGGGCACCGGGGTTGTTGCACGGAGCGCCTGTTTCCTTGACCTTGGAGGGAATCGCTGACATGGCGCTCACGGTCTACAGCACCACCTGGTGCGGCCCCTGCAAGCGGCTGAAGTCCCAGCTGGCCCGCGAGGGCATCGCTTATGCCGAGATCGACATCGAACGTGACCCGGAGGCGGCCGCGTTCGTGATGAGCGTCAACGACGGCAACCAGACGGTGCCGACTGTCGTCATCGACACGCCGAAGGGGCGTGTCGTGCGGACCAACCCGTCGGCCCGCGAGGTCAAGGACCTCCTGGGCGTCTCCTGACACACCTGACCCATCACGAGCCCCCGGACCACTGGCCGGGGGCTCGGACGGTTTTACGATGAGTCACCAATCTCCGGTGAGGGGTTCGCCGTACCAGGTTTCGATGAGGCGGCGGGCGATGGAGACCGGGGGCGGGAGGCGTACGTCGCCCTTTTCGATGGCCTTGGCCAGGTCGGCGCGGGAGAACCAGTGGGCCTCGGCGATCTCCTCGGGGTCGAGGGTGAGCTCCGTGGTGAGGGCGTCGGCGAAGAAGCCGAGCATGAGGCTGCGCGGGAACGGCCAGGGCTGGCTGCCGAGGTAGCGGGGCCGGGTGACGGTGACGCCGACCTCTTCGGCGACCTCGCGGGCGACGGCCGCCTCCAGGGACTCGCCGGGCTCGACGAAGCCGGCGAGGATCGACAGGCGGCCTTCGGGCCACTGGGGGCCGCGGGCGAGCAGGCAGCGGTCGTCGGCGTCGCGGACGAGCATGATGACGGCCGGGTCGACGCGGGGGAAGTGCTGACTGGAGTCGTGCGGGCAGACGCGGATGTGGCCGCCCGCCTGGACGGCGGTGCGGGTGCCGCAGCGGGGGCAGAACTCGTGGGTGGCGTGCCAGGCCTCCAGGGCGACGGCGTAGACGAGCAGGCCGGCGTCGCGGTCGCCGAGCAGGCCGCCGGCCTGGCGGAGGCCGGCCGGGACGGGCTGGCCGTCGGGGGTGTCGCGCAGGCTCATGGGGACGGCGACGCGGCCGTTGACGTCGCCGGCGGGCGTGCCGGGCAGCGGCGCGGCGACGGCGAAGTAGGCGACGCCGTCCTCGACGCCGAGCAGGTAGCGCTCGCCGTCGGGGGCGTCGGCGGTGGGGTAGAGGACGGCGTGGACCTCGTCGCCGTCGCGGCGGACGAGCGTGTGGCCGTTGTCGATGATCAGCACCCGGGTCGAGGGGTCGGCCCAGGCACGTTCCAACCAGGCGCGGTCCGCTCTGAGCGCCGCCGATCTGTCGATGGTGCCGCGTGCGAGGAGCAGCGGTCCGATGAGTTGGTCTTCCGCCCTCGTATCCAAGGCCCCACCCTTCCCAAATCCCATGTCATCCTATGACCTCAGGGTTAGCCGCCGATTACGGTTTCCCTGCAGCGGTGGGATCTTGGAGGGGCTAGGATCTTTCGGGTTAGGTTAGCCTTACCTGATCATCCGGGGGTGCCTTCGCGTTGCGGCTCTACCTGACCGCGCTCAAACCGACCGATTCGGTGACCGACGGGTTCCTGCCCGCCGCCCGCGCGCTGGGGTGCGAGGTGACGATCCTCACCGACCGGCCGGAGCGGCATCCGTACGCCGTCGGTTGTGACGTGCGTGACCCGCGCGCGCTGATCGACGCGATCGAGCACCTCGGCAGGCCGGACGCGATCTTCTCCAACTCCGACCACCTCCAGGCGGAGACCGCGCTGGCCTCCGGCTACTTCGGGCTGCCCGGCAAGGACTGGCGGGCCTGCCTGACGGCCAAGAACAAGTTCCTGACCCGGCGCAGGCTGGCGGAGGCGGGCGTGGAGCGGGTGTTCTCGGCGCGGCTGGCCCCGGGCGACCCGGTGCCCGACGACCTGCCGTACCCGCTGGTGGTCAAGCCGCGCGAGGGGGTGGCCAGCGAGGACGTGCTGCTGGTCGAGTCGGACCTGGCCAAGGCCGTGGAGGCGGTCCGGGCGCGGCGGCCCGGCGAGGCGGTGGTGGTCGAGGAGTACCTGGAAGGGCCGCTGCGCACGCTGGAGACGCTGGGCGACGGCTCGCGGATCGGCGTGCTGGGCGGGTTCGCGACGACGCTCGGGCCGCTGCCGCACTTCGTCGAGGAGCGTCTCGACTGGGCGCCCGAGGGGCCGCACGAGCACGTGCTGGCGGCGCTGCGGGCGATCGGGGCGGGGTTCGGCGCGTGCCACACCGAGTACGTCGTCACGCCGGCCGGGCCCCGGATCGTCGAGGTGAACTACCGGGTGATCGGCGACCACTGCGACTTCCTGCTGGCCGACGTGCTGGGGGTGCCGCTGTTCGAGTGGATCCTGCGCGTGCACCTGGGCGAACCCATGCCCGCGATGCCCGAATCCTCCAGGTATGGGACGGCGGTCAGCCTGGTGGCCGACCGGCCGGGCACGATCCTCACGGCGCCCGGGGCCGAGGAGACCGAGCACGACGGCGTCAAGCTGTGGCACCGGCCGCTGCGCCAGGCCGGCGAGCGGGTGGAGCTGACTCACACCAACCGCGACTACCTGGGCGTGATCAGGGCCGTCGGGCCGGACCGGGCCCGCGTCGAGGCCGCCGTCGAGGGCTACCGGGCGTCCAGGCCGTGGGTCGTCGGATGAGCTCCCGCGACTCCTACCTGGCCGCCCGGGTGCTCAACGCGCTGCTGCGCGAGGACTACGGCAGGCTCTCCTCCCGCGTCACCCGCGACCGCGACGGCGTCGCGCTGACGATGGCCGACGGGCGGCTGGTGCGGCTGGCTCCCGGATCGCTCTTCCAGGACTTCGTGGTGGCGCCGGGCGAGCTGCTGGGCCTCGAACAGGTGCTGGAGACGCTGGCGGAGATCGCCGACCCGGCGGACGCCGAGGGCGTGGCCGCGTTCTTCGACGAGTGCCTGGCCGCGCTGGCCGCCCTGGAGCTGCACGACGCCCATCTGCCCGGCGTGCTGGCCAGGAAGCCGTCATACGAGTCGCTGGCCGCCTTCACCGACCACCCGGTCTATCCAACGGCGCGGGCGCGGACGGGTCTGTCGGAGGCGGACCTGCTGGCGTACGCGCCGGAGTTCGCGCCGTCGTTCCCGCTGCGGTGGGCGCGGGTGCCCGGCGAGCTGCTGATGGCGGGGTCGTCGCCGCTGCCCGCCGACGTGCTGCCGGACGGCGACGGGCTGTTCCCGGTGCACCCGCTGACCGTCGCCGAGGTCGCCAAGATCGACGGGGTGCGGGTGCTGGACGAGCCGCGCGTGACCGTACGCCCGACGCTGTCGATGCGGACGGTGGAGGTCGGGCCGCGCGTCCACCTCAAGCTGCCGCTGCCCACGGCCACGCTGGGCACCCGCAACCGGCGCTCGATCAAGCCGGGCACGCTGCGCGACGGCGCGCGGGCCGAGCTGCTGCTCCGCGAGCTCGCCGGCCCGGACGTGCTGATCGCCGACGAGCAGGCGTACGCGCACGCCGGGCACGAGTACCTGGCCTGGATGGTCCGCAGGCTGCCGCCCGGCAAGATCGTGCCGGTGGCGGCGCTGGCGGTGCCCGGGGTGCTGGCCGAGCTGGGCGACGTGCTGCCCGCCTACCTGCGGCTGCTGTTCGGCTGGAACGTGCGGCTGTTCGTCGAGTACGGCGTCGCGCTGGAGGCCCACCAGCAGAACCTGGCCCTGGTCTTCGCCGACGGCGCCATGAAGCTGCTGGTCAAGGACAACGACGGGCTGCTCGCCTCCCCCGCCAGGCTGGCGGCGGCCGGGGTGGCGGTCCCCGCGTTCGGCGACGCGCGGATGCTGACCGACGACCCGCACGCGCTGGCCGACGTGTTCGTGACGATCACGCTGCACCTGGCGGCGGCCGCGATCACGTTCGGCGCGCTGCCCCACGCCGAGGCGTCCGCGCTGCTGCGCGACACGCTGGCCGCGGCGCTCGAGCCCTACGGCGACGACCCGATGGCCAGGCTGCTGCGCGCCCGGACGCTGGAGGCGGCCAGGCTCACCGGCAAGTCGATGGTCACCGCCGGGACCCTCGTGGCCAAGCAGCGGTCGGGCGCGCGTGACATCAACAAGTTCTACGGCACCAGCGGGCCCAACTACCTGAGGAGAGCTTGAATGCACGGTCTGGCCCTCACCTCGTCTGCCGGGCCGGCCGAGGAGGCGACGCTCGCCGCGCTGCTGCGCTGCTGCGTGCGGGAGGTGGCCGGACCGCGCGGCCTGGTCTGGCCGGCGCCGCCGTTGCTGCTGCTGCGCGTGGGGGGCACGCTGCTGCGGGTGCGCACCCACGGCGGGGCCGCGCTGCGCTTCGACGGCCGTCCCGAACGGCTCGACGCGGGCGCCTGGCATCCGCTGACGTCCGCCGAGCTGGTCCGGCTGGCCGAGGCGGAGCTGGGCGCGGGGCGCAACGACGAGTTCGCCGGGCAGGTGGCCGCCAGCCGGGAGGCGGTGGCCGCGATCCTGCGGGCCAGGGCGGAGGCCGTGCCGCCCGCCGATCCGTGGCTGGCCTCGGAGCAGGCGCTGGTGTACGGGCACCCGTTCCATCCGAGCCCGAAGGCGCGCGGCGGCGACGGCTGGCTGGCCTACGCGCCCGAGGCGCACGCCGAGTTCCCGCTGCGGCTGCTCGGCGTGCGGGACGACGCGGCCGCCGAGGAGGGCGACGTGCGCGCGCTCGACGCGCTGGGCGAGGCGCCGCCCGGCTACCGGCTGCTGCCGGCGCACCCGTGGCAGCTCGGCCTGCTGCGGCCCCGGCTGGGCGGCGAGCTGATCGACCTGGGGCCGGGGCCGGTCGTGATGCCGACCTCGTCGGTGCGCACCGTGTACGCCCCGGCGGCCGGGGCGTGCCTGAAGTTCAGCCTCGACGTGCGGATCACCAACTGCGTGCGCAAGAACGCCTGGTACGAGCTGGCCGGGGCGGTGGAGCTGACCTCGCGGCTCACGCCGGTGTTCGCCGAGGTGGCCGCCAAGCATCCCGGCGCCCGATGGCTGCCCGAGCCCGGCTACCGCTCCGCTACGCCGCTGCTGGAGGGGCTGGGCGTGATCGTCCGCGCGAGCCCGTGGGCGGCCTGCTCGCCCGGCGTCACCCCGGTCCTGGCCGGGGCGCTGGCCGCCGGGCCGCCGCCGCCCGACCCGCTCGCCTGGTGGACGGCGTACGTGACGGCCGTGGCGCCACCGGTGCTGGAGCTGTACTTCACGCACGGCGTCATCCTGGAGCCGCACCTGCAGAACGTGCTCGTCGGTCTCGACGGCTCCGGCCTGCCCGTGGAGGCCGTCTTCCGCGACCTGGAGGGCGCCAAGCTCGTCACCGGCCGCCACGACCTCACCGGCGTGCCGGCCCGGGTCGCGGAGGCCATGTCCTACGACGCCGGGCGCGGCTGGGCCCGGGTGGTCTACTGCCTGCTGGTCAACCACCTGGTCGAGATCGCGGCGACCGTCTCGGACGGCGACGACGGGCTGCTGCGCCAGCTGTGGCGGGCCGCCCGCGAGGTGCTCGCCAAGCAGGCCGCCGAGCTGGGCGGGCCGGTGCCGCTGTCGGACCTGCTCGCGGGTGCGCCGCTGCCGGCCAAGGCCAACCTGGGCGTGCGCTGGGCCAGGGCCGCCGACCGGTCCGCCGGTTACGTCCCGATCGCGAACCCGCTCGCATGATCACCGCGAGGGTCCTGGAGGCCGCCCCCCGCCTGGCCGCCCCGGCCTACCTGTACGACCTGCCCGCCCTGGACGAGCACGCGGCCGCGGTACGGGCCGCGCTGCCCGGCGTCGAGCTGTACTACGCGGTCAAGGCCAATCCGGACGCCGAGCTGCTGCGGGTGCTCGACGCGCACGTCGACGGGTTCGAGGTGTCGTCCGGCGGCGAGCACGCGCACGTGTCGGCGCTGCTGCCGGGCAGGCCGCTGGCCCTGGGCGGCCCCGGCAAGACCGACGCGGAGCTGCGGCTGCCGCATCACCGCATCCACGTGGAGTCCCCGTACGAGCTGCGGCGACTGGTGGCGACCGGGCTGGAGGCGGACGTGCTGCTGCGCGTCAGCCCGGACCTGGCGGTGGAGGGCGCGGCGCTGACCATGAGCGGCCCGTTCGGGATGGACGAGGCGGGGGTCGAGGAGTGCCTGCCGCTGTTCACGGACCGGGTGCGGCTGCGCGGCCGGCACACGCACCTGGCGAGCGGGCTGGCCGCGCCCGAGCTGCTGCGGCTGGCGGCGGTGCTGCTGGACACCGGTCAGCCCGAGGTGAACCTGGGCGGCGGCATGGCGGTCTCCTACGGCTCGCCGGAGCGCTTCGACTGGGCCGCCTACGGCGCGGGGCTGGCGCGGCTGCGGCGGCCGGGACAGCTCGTCAGGATCGAGCCGGGGCGGGCGCTGACCGCCTACTGCGGCTTCTACGTGACCCGGGTGGTGGACGTGAAACGGGTGCGCGGGGAGGCGTACGCCGTCCTGCTGGGCGGCACCCACCACCTGCGGACCCCGGTGACCAAGGGCCACGACCAGCCCTTCACCGTGCTGCCCACGGGCGACGGGCCGGGCGTGGCGGACGAGCCGGTCACGCTCGTCGGCCAGCTCTGCACCCCGAAAGACGTCTTCGCACGAAAAATCGTGACAACGGTACGGGTGGGGGACACGGTGGTGTTCGGGATGGCCGGGGCCTACGCCTGGAACATCTCACACCACGACTTCCTCATGCACCCGAAGCCCGGCTTCCACCATCTGCGCGGCTGACCTCCGGCACCGCCTCGATGAGCGCCACCAGGCCGTCGGCGTCGAGCAGGTCCACCGGGCGCACGGTGCGGTTGGCGCGCACGTAGTGGAAGGCCGCGCTCACCCGCTCCAGCGGCACGCCCGCCAGGTGCGACCAGGCCAGCCGGTAGGCGGCGAGCTGCACCGAGGCGGCCCTGGCCTTCTTGCCGGTCGGCGGGTCGCCGGTCTTCCAGTCGACGACCTCGTAACGCCCGCCGGGCAGCTCGAACACCGCGTCCATGCGGCCGCGCACCAGCCGGTCGGCGATCATGGTCTCGAACGGCACTTCCAGGTCCACCGGACGCCGCTCGGCCCACTCGCTCTCCTCGAAGCGCTCCTGCAGCTCCGCCAGCCGCACGTCCGCCTCCTCCGGCTCGTGCTCCAGGTCCAGGTCGAAGTCGTCGATGAGCCGCTGCTGGTCCCAGCGCGTCTCCAGCCACTTGTGGAAGGAGGTGCCCCGGCGGGCCAGCGGCGCGGGCTTGACCGGCACCGGGCGGCGGATCCTGCGCGCCAGCTCGCGGGCGTCGGTGGCCAGCGTGACCAGCGACGACACGGTCAGCTTGGACGGCAGCTCGACGGTCGTGGAGCCGCGCCGCCGATGCAGCTCCCGCTCGCGCAGCAGCAGCTCGGTGTCGCGGTCCCAGGCGCGCACCCGCTCCTCCTCGAAGGCGCGCAGCGGCTGCTCCTCCTCGTCGTCCTCCAGGGTGCCCGCCAGCGCGTCCTCCACCAGGCGGGCGCCGTCGAGGACGGACTCGTACCGCAGCCCCTCGGGCGTGACCGGCCACACGGCGGCGGCAGGCTCGGCCAGCAGCGGGTTCGTGGCCCCCTCGGCGAGCTCCGGCGCCCAGAACGCGATCCGGTCGGCGCTCTGCGCGATCTCCCGCAGGAAGTCGGACGGCTCCAGCGGCTTGGACGCGCTGCCCCACCGGTAGCCGGAGGCGA
Source organism: Nonomuraea sp. NPDC049725 (assembly GCF_040674795.1). Lineage (NCBI taxonomy): Bacteria > Bacillati > Actinomycetota > Actinomycetes > Streptosporangiales > Streptosporangiaceae > Nonomuraea > Nonomuraea sp. NPDC049725. The sequence continues at coordinate 40,457 of NZ_JBFANJ010000010.1, forward strand.
TCAGGTGGTAGTGGGCGCGCGTCACCGCCACGTACGCCAGCCGCCGCTCCTCCATCAGGTCGCGCTCGCGGCACCGCTCGTCGAACGCGGCCAGCTCGTCCTTGCTCAACCCCGTCAGCCGGGGCAGGTCGGCGGCGTCGCCGCGCAGCGGGTAGGGCAGCTTGCGCGGGTTGTCGGTCCAGCGGCTGTTCATCACCGGCGTGGCCGGGAACACGCTGCCCGTCGCGACCGCGCCCTTCGTGTTGAGGACCTGCGACAGGCCCGGCACCACCACGACCGGCCACTCCAGGCCCTTGGACGCGTGCACGGTCATCAGCTTGACGCTGTTGCTGTCGCCGACCCGGCCCGCCTCCAGCCCGAACTCCTCGCTCTCCGCCGCCTGGAGATAGGCCAGGAACGCGCCCAGCGTCGGATCCTCGGCGTCGCCCGCGAACCGGGACGCCGCGTCGAGGAACGCGTCGAGGTCGGCCCTGGCCGCGAACGCGCTCACCGTGCCGCCCCGCGCCGCCACCTCGACGTCCAGGCCGAGCTTGCGCTCCACCTCGCTGATCAGATCGGGCAGCGGCTGCGCCGTGTGCGCCCTGAGCTGGCGCAGCTCGTGGGCCAGCGCCACCAGCCGGGTAGCGGCCAGCGGCGAGAACGCCTCCAGCCACTCCTCCCGGTCGGGCAGCTCGTCGAGCGCGTCGACCAGGCTGCCGCGCTCCTCCGCCAGATCGGCCACCACCTGGTCGAGCGGGTCCTGCACGCGCTGCCCGTCACGCATCTCCCGGTTGAGCTCGCGGGCGCACTCCCCCAGCGCCCGCAGGTCCGCCGGGCCGATCCGCCAGCGCGGCCCCGCCAGCAGCCTGGCCAGCGCGTCACCCGCCGTCGCGTCGTAGAGCACGCGCAACGTGGCCACGATGTCGGTCACCTCGGGCACCGTCAGCAGCCCACCCAGCCCCACCACCTCGACCGGGATGTCACGATCCTCCAGCGCCCTGCGCAACGCCGGGAACTGCGACCGCTTGCGCGCCAGGATCGCCACGTCCTGCGGCTGCAGCGCAAGGGTCTTCTTGCGCTCCTTGTCCCCCCACGGCAGGCCGTCCGGGGCGATCTCCTGGCCGAGCAGCCGGGCGACGCAGTCGGCCACCCACTTCGCCTCGTCCTCGGCCGTCTCGTGGAAGGCACAGGTGACGCGGCCCCGGTCGACCCGGTTCGGGCCCGGGACCAGCACCGGCACCTCACGCGCCTCCATCCGCAGCGGCAGCTGCACCCGGGCGGCCACGTCGAGCACCCGGTCACCGTTGCGGAAGCTGACGCTGAGCTGCCGCACCGGAGCCGGATCGCCCGCCCCCGTCCGGAAGTCCTCGGCGAACCGGCGCAGGTTGCCCGCCGACGCCCCCCGCCAACCGTAGATCGACTGGCACGGGTCGCCCACCGCCGTCACCGGATGGCCGCCCCCGTACAGCGAACGCAGCAACACCAGCTGCGCGTGGCTGGTGTCCTGATACTCGTCCAGCAGCACCACCGCGAACCGCTCCCGCTCGATCTGACCGACCTCGCGGTGATTGGCGGCGATCCTCGCCGCCAGCGACATCTGGTCGCCGTAGTCGATGACCTCCCGCCGCCGCTTCAACCTCTCGTACGCCTCCACCAGCGGCAGCAACTGCTCCCTGGCCGCCTGCACGGCGATCGGCTTGCGCTGCGCCTGCACCGTGCGGCCCGGCAGCTCGGCCAGACGCTCGTCCAGCCACTCCCCCACCCGCCGCACGTCACCCGGAGCGCGCAGATGCTCCGACAGCTCACCCGCCAGCTCCAGCACCGCCGCCGTCACCGAAGGCGGGCCCAGCTCCACCCGGTCCATCGGCCCGTCGTACATCGCCACCACCCGCGACGCGAGCTGCCACGACACCGCCGGCGTGACCAGCCGCATCGTCGGCTCCAGCGCCTCACGCAGCGCGTGATCGGTGACCAGCCGGGCCGCGTACGCGTGATAGGTCGAGACCGTCGGCTCCTCGTCCAGCATCGACGGCTCCACCAGGCCCGCCTCCGCCAGCCCCGCCAGCCGCTCCCGCACCCGCGTCGCCAGCTCCGCCGCCGCCTTGCGGGTGAACGTCAGACCCAGCACGTTCGACGGCTTCACCAGACCGTTGGCCACCAGCCAGACCACCCGCCCGGCCATGGTCTCGCTCTTGCCCGAACCCGCCCCGGCCATGACGACCATCGGCTCCAGCGGCGCTTCGATGACGGCGGCTTGCTCCCGGGTGGGCGGCAGGATGCCGAGCTTGCCGGCCAGCTCGACCGGGGTCAGCACACCTGTCCCCCGCTGTCGTTGACCGGGCAGCTCGCCCTGGCCGCGCACGTACGGCAGCCGTCGTTGACCTTCGCCTGGAAGAACGGGCCCGACATGCCGATCGCCACCGTGTCGACCAGATCCCGCGCCCAGCCCGGGTTCGCGTCGTCGGCCAGCGCGCCCTGCTTCTGCTCCACCGCCGCCGTCTTGCCCGCCGCCTTGCCGAGCTGCACCAGCGCCGCCCCGCCGGGCTCCGCCATGCCGTGCCGGGCGAACGCGCCCAGCAGCGCCGCCAGCTGATAGACGCCGAGCTGCGGATGGCGGTCGAGCTCGCCCGGCTTGGGCTTCGAGCCGCCCGTCTTGAGGTCGATGATCACCGCCCGGCCCTCCGCGTCCTTCTCCACGCGGTCGACCCGGCCCTTGATCTGGACGCCGTCGCCCACCATGGCGACGAACGCCTCCTCCAGGGCGACGAGCTCCCGCGGGTTGTCCTGCTGCCAGCGGAGGAACCGGCCGATCATCTGCTCGGCCACCCGGCGCTGCTTGCGGTTGAACCATACGCCACCGAAGTCGAGCTCGTTCCAGATGCCGTCCAGGCGGTCGCCGAGCGCGTTCTCGTCCGACAGATCCGTGGCGCCCAGCACCGCCAGCGCGTGGATGACCGTGCCCAGCCCCTGCGCCGTGCTCGTCCCGGCCGCGCCCACCGCCGTCTCCAGCAGCCAGCGCAGGCCGCACTTGGTGAAGCTCTCCACCGCCGACGGGGAAATGCTCACCACGTCGTCCGGCCAGCTCAACGGCCGGTCATCGGTCATCGTCGTCAACGCGTACCAGTCGTTCGGATGCGCGCCCTGCACCCCCGCCGCCGCCAGCCTCGCCAGCTGCCTGGCCGCCCTGCGCCGCATCGACGCCGGCTTCGTCGGATCCGTCACCGCGCTCCGCAGATCGGCCACCAGCGACGGCATGCTCAGCCAGCGCGACCGGTCCTCCACCGTCGCCTCGTCCACCGCGCCCGGCATCAGCTCCGACAGGAACCGCGACGGCCGCTCGTCGGTGTCCTCACCGCCCACCGCCGTCACCACCAGCCGATGCCGCGCCCGCGTCGCCGCCACGTAGAACAGCCGCCGCTCCTCCGCCAGCAGCTTCGACGCCAGCGACGCCGCACTCGGCCTGCCCCCCTCGGCCACCTCCGCCAGGTCCTCCACGCCCAGCATCGTGCCCCGCAGCCGCAGATCCGGCCAGACGCCCTCCTGGACGCCCGCCACGACCACCACGTCCCACTCCAGGCCCTTCGAACGGTGCGCCGTCAACACCCGCACCGCGTCGCCGTCCGGCGCCCGCTCCGCCAGCGTGTCACCCGGGATCTCCTGCGACGCCAGATCGTCCAGGAACACCTCCGGGCCCGCCTTCGGCATCCGGTCCACGAACTTCGCCGCATGATCGAACAGCGCCACGACCGCGTCCAGGTCCCGGTCCGCCTGCGCGCCCCGCTGGCCGCCGCTCAGGCTCAGGTCCGTCCACCGCTCCGCCAGGCCGCTGCCCTGCCACACGGCCCACAGCACCTCCTCGGCCGTCGCGCCCTCCCGCAGCACCTCCCTCGCCGTGGCCAGCAACCTCGCCACCCGCTCCGCCGGAACGGCCACGTGCGGCTCCACCCGTACCAGCTCCCGCGGATCGTTCACGGCCGCCACCAGCAACTCCCCCGACGACCGCACCCCCTCCCCAGAGCCCGCCACCGCCCCTTCCTCCGCCCCTCCGGGCCCGGCCGAGTCGCCCTGCGGCGCGACCGCCTCCGCTACGGCGGCACGGGGGGAATCCACGGGCGCCGGATCCTCCTGCGGAGCCTGCGGGCCGCCCTGCGCCGCACCAGACGGCGCCGCGCCGGACGCGCGCGCCGGCGCGGCTTCGGGGCCGGCCGGGACGCCGTCCTGTGGCGCAGCGGCCTCCGGCGCTGCGGCACGGGCCGGGTGCTCCTCCGGAGCCTGAGGGCCGTCCTGCGGCTCACCCGGTGGCGGCGCGGTGGGCTCGCGGTCCGGTGCCGCCTTGGGGTCCGCCAGGGTGCCGGTCTGCGGGTCGCTCTGGGGTGCGCCGGCCTGTGCGCCCGGCTGGGGGGCGTCATCTTCCGGGGTTGCGGAGGCCGGGGGGTCTGCCGGGGTCGGGGCGGAGGGGGTGAGGGCGGTGTGGGCCTCGTTTTCGGCGATCTTGAGGGCGCGGCGGAGGCGGCGGACGCCGATCATGTCGGTGCCGCCGAGCGGGCCGGTGAGGAGCTCCTCGGCGACGCCCTCGTCCAGGGCGGCGGGGTCGAGGGCGACGCGCAGCAGCGTGAGGAGGGGGCGGACGCCGGGCTCCTGGGCGATGGGCACCTCGTCGCCGGCGATCATCGTGGGGACCCCGGCGGTGACGAGGGCGCGGCGCAGCAGCGGCACCTGGCGGGTGGCGGAGCGGACCAGGACGGCCATGCGGTGCCAGGGCACGCCGTCGATGAGGTGGGCCCGGCGCAGGGTGTCGGCGACGACGGCGGCTTCCTGGCTGGTGCTGTCGGCGAGCAGCACCCGTACCTCGCCGGAGGGTGTGTCGGGCAGCGGGACGAGGTCGCGGTGGCCGCGCGCCCGGGGGATGCCGTCGGCGGGAGGGCCGGCCGAGGGGGCGGGGGTGGCGGGGAGGCGGTCGGCGACGCGGCGGGAGGCCTCCAGGAGGTCGGCGCCGCTGCGGCGGCAGACGCGCAGGGCGACGATGGGCGCGTCGTGGCCGGACCGGGTGCGGAAGCGCTGGGGGAAGGCGAGGATGCCGCGTACGTCGGCGCCGCGGAAGCCGTAGATGGACTGGTCGGGGTCGCCGACGGCCACCAGGTCGCGGCCGTCGCCGGCGAGCTGCTGGAGGAGGAACTCCTGGGCGGGGTCGGTGTCCTGGTACTCGTCGACGAACAGCGCGTCGTGGGCGGCGCGTTCGCGGCGGCGTACGTCGGGGTCGGCGAGCAGTCCGGCGGCGGTGCGGATCAGCTCGGCGTAGTCCATGGCCGGGTCGGGGTCGAGGTCGAAGCGGAGCTGGTAGCGCTGGGCGAAGCGGCCGGCGGCGACCCAGTCGGCGCGGCCGTGCTGCCGTCCGAGCTCCTGTACGCGCTCGCCGTCGAGGCCGCGTTCGGCGGCGCGGGACAGGAAGTCGCGCAGCTCTTCGGCGAAGCCGCGGGTCTTGAGCGGTTCGCGCAGGTCTTCGGGCCAGTCGAGGGCGCCGTCCTCCAGTTCGCCGTGGAGGAGGCGGCGGACTTCGAGGAGTTGTTCGGGGCCGGTGAGGAGGCGGGGCGGCGGCTCGCCGGCGAGGACGGCCTCGCGGCGCAGCAGGGCGTAGGCGTAGGAGTGGAAGGTGAGCGCCAGCGGGGTGCGGGTGGTGCGGCGGAGCCGGCCGGTGACGCGTTCGCGCAGCTCGCCGGCGGCCTTGCGGCTGTAGGTGAGGATGAGGACGCGTTCGGGGTCGGCGCCGCGTCGTTCGATGCGGTCGACGACGCTCTCGACGATGGTCGTCGTCTTGCCGGTGCCGGGCCCGGCGAGGACGAGCAGGGGGCCGCCGGGGTGCTCGACCACGGCGCGCTGATGTTCATCAAGCACAGGGGCCTCAACAGGCCTCCCGCTGCCGCGGCGCACCAATCGCCAGGTCTGACCACTCACAGCACTAGATTCCACCAGACCACAGGGGTAGATCGTGCCGACTTGCCCGGTCTCCCCGCGCGGACGCCCACGTTATCGGGGCAGAGCGGGGCAAATTTCAGGATTCGCCCCGACACGCCGACGTCAGTACGCGCTCAGAAAACGTGGTCGACCACGCGGGCCGTCGCCTTGCCGTCGTCGCGCGGCGCGAACGTGGCCCGGAAGGCGTCGTAGCGGTCGGCGTGGGCGGCCGCGACCTCGTCGATGGAGCGCAGCGCCTCGACGACCTCGCCGGAGGTCGACAGCACCGGCCCGGGGGCGACCTCGGGCAGGTCCACGTAGATGCCGCGCTTGGCGGAGTATTTGGCCAGGTCGTAGCCGTACAGGACGATCGGCCGCCCGGTGACCGCGAAGTCGAACATGACAGACGAGTAGTCGGTCACCAGGACGTCGGCCACGAGCAGCAGATCCGCAATATCCGGATAAGTCGTGACGTCACGCGCGATGTCGGGAACGGCGGGCATGGCCTGCATGGGATGCGCCCGTACCAGCAGCTCGTGGTCGGCGCCCAGCGCCTCACGCGCCTTGGCCAGGTCGAGCTTGACCATCGCGTTCTTGCGGTCGTAATCGCGCCACGTGGGCGCGTACAGGACCACGCGCTTGCCCTCGGCGAGCCCGAGCCGCTCGCGCACGGCGGCGGCGAGCTCGTCACGGTCGGGCGAGGTGAGCACGTCGTTGCGCGGCAGCCCGCTCTCCAGCACCTCGCCCTGGTAGCCGAACGCCTTGCGCAGCACCGGCGTGGCCCACGGCGACTGCGACAGCAGCACGTCCCAGCCGCGCACCTCGGCGGCCTGGCGGTGCCAGACCGGCGGCTTGGGGTCGCGCCGCATGTGGGCCTGGTCGTTGCCGATGTGCTTGACCGGGGTGCCGTGCCAGGTCTGCACGACCACCTGGCCCTCGCGCGAGCGGAACCAGACGGGCAGGAAGGCGTTGGTGACGATGTAGCGCGAGCGGGCCAGCGCGGCGTGGTGCTCGCGGCTGCCCGCGCGCACCGAGGTGGCGCCGTCGGGCGGGGTGAACGCGCCGTCCTTGACGATCCAGATGTGCGGGCGGTCGTCGCCGCGCCGCACCCGCTCCTCGTAGATGGCGCGGACGCTGTCGGCGTACAGGCGGCCGTCGTTGACCACGTAGACGGTGGCCTCGTCGAGCGGCTCGGTGCGCTGGGCCGGGTAGAAGACGCGGCGCAGCACGTGGGTGCCGGCGACGCCCTTCTCGGCGGCGGGCCGCTCCTCCTCCGAGACGACCACCGGCACGTCGAAGCGGGTGGAGACCATGCGGAAGGAGTGGCCGCCGAGCACGCGCGGGTCCTCGTCGAGGGTCTCCAGCGCGGCGTGGTCCATGCGCACGGGCACGATCTCGCCGGACGGGTGCCGTACGGACATCTGCCAGGTGCCGGACGACAGCGGCACCGCCTCGCCGAAGCGGTCCATGAACCCGGGCTGGACGCGCACGGTGAACTCCTCGCCCGCGCGCTCCATCGGGACCTGGTAGGCCAGACCGGAGCGGTGGCGCAGGGTGAGCGAGCGCGGCCCTTCGGCGTCGGGGTAGTGGCCGCGCAGGACGAGCGTGGGCCCGTCCCAGACGGCCGAGGAGATCACCGGGCGGATGCGGTGGGCGGAGACGACCACGCGGTCGCGGCGGTCGCCGAGCACGGTGATCTCGCGGTCGCCGGCCACGGCCCTGGTGCCCTTGAGGTCGCCGAGCATGACGGAGGCCGCCGGGTCGCCCTTGGGCTCGACCCACAGCCGCCGCCCGTCCTTCTCCTGCAGCAGCGCGGGCACGGCGAGCGTGAGCAGCACGTCGGTGCCCTTGCCCGCCGGGCTGAAGTCGGCGGCGATGCGGTGGCCGCCGAGCCGGGCGTGGCCCTTGGTGACGACGCGGTCGGGCAGGTGGATCTTGAGCTGGAGGCGCTCGTCGTCGACGGTGACGCCGGTGAGCTCGGCCCGGTTGGGCTGGAGCACCACCTGGAGGGCGCGGTCGGAGGTCCAGACGGGCCTGGCCCACCAGCCGGGCTTGAGCCGGCGGCCGGCGGGGCGCTCGCTGCGGCCGATGGACGCGCCGCGCAGCAGGCCGGTGGCGCGGGCGCCCCGGCTCCAGAACACGATCTCGGCCCGCCACGTGGTGGTGTCGCGCACGGCGGGACGGCGGCGCAGGCGGCGGCGCACGCCGGAGACCAGGCCGCGGACGGCGCCGCGCCAGCGCAGCGCCCACGGGCTCAGCTCGGCGTGGAAGCCCGACCAGTCGTAGTTGCAGCCGGGCTCGCGCGCCCCGTGGGTGGCCTCGGGGGCGAGCACGCGGCGGGTGCGCAGCCGCACCGGCGGCAGCCAGCGCGGGCCGCGCAGCACCACGGTCGCGCGGTTGAAGCGGCGGCTGCGCACCGACAGGCCGGCCAGGTAGGCGAAGCCGGTGATGCGCAGCTTGCCGTCGACCCACACGATGTCGTCGATGTGCGTGACGGGCACCAGGTCGGCGCGGCGCAGCCGGAACAGCTCGGCGGGCAGCTCGTCGCGGAACGGCAGGTCGGCGTACCAGCGCAGGCCCTTGCGGATGCGCTTGGACGGCTCGGCGGCGGCCGCCACGACCTTGGCGAGGGTCTCGCCCTCGACGAGCTCGTCGTCGGGGCGGTGCTCGATCAGGTGGCAGATGAGGCGGCGGGCCACGGGCAGCTCGCGCTTGACCCCCGCGGCGACGCCCGCCAGGTAGGGGCGCACGAGGTCGACGAGCTCGCGCCTGCGGGCGGCGCCGCGCTTGACCGCGAGGTCCATCCGCGCGCCGAGCGGCCCGCTGAGCACCTCGGCGTCGAACGCCGCGTCGCGGCCGCCCGGCCCGACGGCGCGCATGACCGCGTCGAGTGGCTCGCCACGGTCGCAGAGGTCCTGGACGGCCTTGAGTCGGTCGGGGACCGCATCGCCGCCCGGGCTCTGGGCAGTTACGCCGGTAGCCATCGGGGAGGCACCGCCTTTCAGGCTGCCGTCAGTGTTCTGCCCATGGTAATAGGAGTCACCTACTACCAAATCGCCCATTCAGGGAACCGGCAGGTCAGCGGCCTTCCTGAGAATCGGCTGAACGCCCGTCCCAGCGGGCGCCGCGCATGTCCACGCGCTCCCCCCGCAACGGGGTGCCCTCCTCGCGCCAGTGCGCCAGGCAGCGTTGCAGGTGGTCAGGGGCCACGCCGCTGCCGTCGGCGTGCACCACGCGCCACCACGGGACGCCGCCGCCCCACACGGACATCACGCGCCCCACCTGCCGGGGGCCGCCCTCGCCGAGGTATTCGGCGATGTCGCCGTAGGACATGACCTTGCCGGGCGGGATGCGCTCGACGAGGTCGAGCACGCGCTCGGCGAACGGCTTCAGCGGCTCCACGCCGCCGGTCCCGCGTCGATCATCTCGTCCAGCTTGCCGAGCTCGATCACCGACCCGTCGGCGACCACCTCGACCACGCCCTCACGCAGCCCGTAGACCTCGCCGTCCTCGCCGATGAGCCGGGCGCCGAGCACGCCCGCCAGCCGGACGAGCTGGGCCACCTGCCAGTCGGAGCCGGGCGCCCCGATCACCTGCTCACGCCATGCTCCCACGGCGTGCGTGCCGTCGCCGTGCCTGGCGACGATCTCGTGCGATCCGCGCAGCTCGAAACCCGCCGGCGCGATCGCCTTCGCGACCTCCGCGAAGGCCAGCGGCGCCTCACGAACCACGCGTAGCTCGTATCCCATGACGGGGGACCATAGCGGATCTTTACTCCCTCCGCTGATTGAGGAGCACGATGGCCCCGCAGAACATGACGAGGGCCACGAGGACGCCGATCCCGTACAGCCAGAGCCGCCACGGGTCGGGTCCCGGGGCCGACGGCTGCGGGGTGTCCTCGCCCTGCCCGAAGTGCTGGTCAGCGGGTACGGGGACCTGGCGTTTGTGGCCGGTGAGCCGTTCGGCGGCGTTCAGCGCGGCGCCCGCGTCGACCACGCCGAACCCGGTCCTGTCGTCGTACCCGGCGGCGGGGCGGCCCCGCGCCCCGGTGGCGAGCGCCTGCGCGACCTGCTCGGGCCGCAGGTCGGGGTAGCGCGCCTTGACGAGCGCGGCCACCCCGGCCACCAGCGCCGCCGCCGAGCTGGTGCCGTCGGACAGCGCGTAGCCGCTGCCGCGCTGGACCACGGGCACCCCGGAGCCGGGCGCGGCGACGAGCACGGACAGGTTGTCGCTGCTGTACGGGGCGGGCTTGCTCGTCTTGTCCACGGCCGCGACTCCGATGACGCCCGGGTAGCCCGCGGGGAAGCTCCAGTAGGAGGTCTCGTTGTCCTTGGTGTAGGTGGTCTGCCCGTCGTTGCCCGCGGCGGCGACCAGGACGACGCCCTTGCCGAGCGCGTAGGAGACGGCCTCGCGCTCGGACTTGTGCGGCCCGTAGTTGCCGATCGACATGCTGATGACCTTGGCGCCGTGGTTGGTGGCGTAGCGCAGGGCGCGGGCGAGCGGGCTCTCGGTGGCGCCGGGGTCGGTGAGCAGCGGCGGGGCGATCTGGTCCTCGGGGTTCTCGTCCAGGGCCAGCGGCAGTGACAGCACCCGGGCCTCCGGGGCGACGCCGACGAACCCGTTCCCGGCTCCCGATCCGGCGATCAGCGCGGCCATGGCGGTGCCGTGCTCGCCGGGCTCGACCTCGCGCGGGCGGGCCGCGCCCGAGCTCATGTCGGGGCCCACGGTGACGCGCCCGCGCAGCTCCTTGACCCGGGTGTCGACGGCGCTGTCGATCACGGCGACGGTGACGCCGGCGCCTTTGGTGACGTTCCACGCCTGCTCGACGTTGAGCGCGTCGAGCACCCACTGCTGCTGCTCGCGGATGGGCGGGTCGGCGGGGGCGTGCAGGGCCAGCATCGCGGCGGTGAGGACGCGGACGACGGTCAGCACACGTTCCCCTGGGTGCAGGGCGGGACCTTGGGCGGGTCCGCCAGGAAGTAGGCGATCTGGTTGCCGACGGACTTGGCGGCGGGCCAGAGCTCGGGGTGCAGGATCTCCTCGGGCGGGACCGCGGCCCTGGTGCGGCCGTCGGCGTAACCGGCGGTCGAGAACACGATGTACGGCCCGGCGCCCACCCAGCCGGTGCGCTGGCGCTGCTGCACGCCGAACCGTTCGGTCACGGTGCCGGGGAAGGCGACGGGCAGCACGCCGACGCGGTCGTCCTGGCTGAGCTGGTCGGTGACGGACGCCCTGGCCGCCTCGTCCTTGAGCACGGCCACGCCGACGGTCATGACGAACGTGGAGGTCTGGTCGACGTAGGTGGCGCGCAGCATGGAGACGCAGCCGTACTCGTCGAGGACGCCGGCCACGGACGGGTCGACGGCGTCGCGGCAGGCGGTCTCGGGGGCGATGCCGACGCGCCTGGCGTACTGCTGGGCGCGGTCGAGGCCGAGGTACTTGACCTCTTCGGGGAAGACGCCGGTGGTGGGCCACGCCTGCCAGCGGCGGGCGATCTCCTCCTGCTTGTAGCGGTTCTGCTCCTCGGCGGTCAGCGGGCGCGACCGGGTCTCCTTGAACAGGCCGGCGGTGCCGAGCAGCACCACGACGGCCGAGACGGCCACGATGACGGTGAGGAGCGCGACGAACATGCGCCGGTAGCGGACGCCCTGCTGGAGGGAGTCGGTCTCGGCGCGTTCGGCCGCCGCCCGCCTGCTCCGCATGCCCGCCGTGGGCCAGTCGCGCACGCGCGACCGGCGGCCGGTGGTGGCGCCGAGCGGATTGCTCCGTCCCGGCGTGGATCGTCCCCCGACGCGCGGTAGTCCTGAGGTGGGCCTACGTGCCTTCACCACCGCCTCGTTCCCAGCTCGGCTTCGTGTCTATTTCGTCCCCCTAACGGGGCGGATCATGCCTCTTGGTCATTGTGTGGGCGTCGGCCCCTTCTGACCAGGGCGACGATGGCTCCCAGCGATCCCAGCGCCACCACGGCCAGCGCCGCCGCGAGGCTCCCATGCAGCAGGATGTGCGCGCCGTCGCGGTGCACGACCTGGATCGGGGCGGGCGGCGCCTGGCCCAGCGGCCTGTCCGGGTCGGCCGCCTGCGCGCCCGCCGCTGTCTCGGTGTGCCCGGCCAGCCGTCCGGCCTCGGCCAGCGCCCTGGCGGCGTTGACGACGCCGAACCCGGTGCCGGTGTCGTAGCCGCCCGGCGGCCGGTCGTCGGCGCTGGCGGCGAGCGCCCGCACGACGAGCGGCGGCGACAGGTCCGGATACTCGGCCTTGATCAGGGCGGCCACCCCCGACACCAGCGCGGTCGCCTGCGACGTCCCCCGGCCCACCCAGTAGGCGTCGCCCGGCCCCGCGCCCATGATGTCGACGCCCGGCGCGGCCACCACCACCGAGGAGTTCCAGTTGGAGAACGTCGCCCGCCGCAGCCTCCCGTCGGTCGCCCCCACCGACACCACGCCGGGGAAGGCCGCCGGGTAGGAGTACGGCGCCGCGCCGCCGCCCTCGACCTCGCGGGTGCCCTCGTTGCCCGCCGCCGCGACCACCACGACCCCCTTGGACACCGCGTAACGCACGGCCGCCCGGTCCTGGCGGGTCGCCAGCTCCTTGGAGATCGACAGGTTGATCACGTCGGCCCCGCGGTCGACGGCGTAGCGGATGCCGCGCGCGACCACGTTCTCGAACCGCTCGTCGGTGTTGAACGTGCGGAACCCCGGCTCCTCGTCCTCCAGGATCACCCGCACCGACAGCACCCGGGCGCGCGGCGCGACCCCGATGACGCCCAGCTTCCCGTCCGGGCCGTGCCCGTGCCCGGCGATCAGCGAGGCCATGTACGTGCCGTGCAGGCGGCGGGGCGTGACGCCCGGCGGGTTCGCCCCCGCGGTGAAGTCGCGGCCGACGGTGACCGAGCCCGCCAGGTCGCGGTGGCCCGGGTCGACGCCCGAGTCGAGCACGGCCACGGTGACGCCGTCGCCCTCGCTGATCCGCCACGCCTTGGCCAGGTCCAGCGTCCTGATGACCCGCTCCTGCCCGGACCGTACCTCGTCCGCCCACGCCGGGGCCGTGACCGCCGGCAGCAGCCCGGCGAGCAGCGCCGCCCGCACGAGCGGCCCGCGGCTCAGCACCGCCACTCCTCGGCCGCGCAGTTGGGCATCCGGGGCCTGCTCAGGTCGGCCAGGACGCGCTCGGAGATCTCGGTCGCGAAGGCGAAGACCGCCGGCCGCTGCTCGCCCGACTTGCTCGCCGGCCGGCCGTCGACCTGGCCCGCCGTGGTCAGCACCAGGTACGGGCCCGCCTGCCGTACCGAGCCGGACTGCCGCACGGCGGGGGTGAACCGGTCGGACACCGTGCCGCGGAAGGCCAGGGGGCGCAGGCCGGGAACGGGCGCGCCGCTGCCCGGGAAGGCGGACCTGGCGCGGGCGGCGCGCGGCTCGTCGGGCAGCGCGACCACGCCCACGGTGACGAGCACGCCGCGCAGGGCGTCGATGTAGGTGGCGCGCAGCACGGCGCGGCAGCCCGCGGCGGCCAGCGCGGCGGCGGCCTCGGCGTCGACGGCGTCGTGGCAGGCGGTGCGCGGCGAGATGCCGATCCGGCGGGCCCGCTCGCGGCCGCCCTGCTCGGCCGAGTAGGCGAGGCTGGACGGGAAGACGCGCCCGGCCGCCCAGGTGCGCCAGCGCTCGGCGACCTCGCGCTCGGCGGCGGCCCTGAGCTCGGCCGCGGTGGGACCCCGGGTCAGCTCGCCGCTCGCCGAACCGGCCGCGACCCCGGCGGCCACCGCGCAGACCAGAGTCAGCGCGGAGGCCACCAGCAGGGAAGGCCAGAGGCGGGCGTTGTCCACGGGATCGACCTTAATGCGGGCGACCCCGTGTCATCCGTCGGAAAGCAGACTCAGTAAGACGGCAGGCTCGGGTCGACGGTCTTGACCCAGCTCAGCACGCCACCGCCGACGTGGACGGCGTCGGCGAAGCCCGCGTTCTTGACGACCGCGAGCGCCTCCGCCGAACGGGCGCCGGACTTGCAGTGGAGCACGATCCGCTTGTCCTGCGGCAGCTTCTCCAGGGCCGAGCCGTTGAGGAACTCGCCCTTGGGGATCAGCGTGGCACCCGGGATGGAGACGATCTCGTACTCGTTCGGCTCGCGGACGTCGACGAGGAAGATGTTCTCGCCGTTGTCCTGCATGGCCTTGAGCTCCTGGGCGGTGATCGTGGAGCCGCTGACCGCCTCGGCGGCCTCGTCGGAGATCGCGCCGCAGAACGCCTCGTAGTCCTCCAGGAGCTGGGTGACCGTCGGGTTCTTGCCGCACAGCACGCACTCGGGGTCCTTGCGGACCTTGACGTCGCGGTACTTCATCTCCAGGGCGTCGTAGATCATCAGGCGGCCGACGAGCGGGTCGCCGATGCCGGTGAGCAGCTTGATCGCCTCGTTGACCTGGATGGAGCCGATCGACGCGCACAGCACGCCGAGCACGCCGCCCTCGGCGCACGACGGCACCATGCCGGGAGGCGGGGGCTCCGGGTAGAGGCAGCGGTAGCAGGGGCCGTGCTCGGCCCAGAACACGCTCGCCTGGCCGTCGAAGCGGTAGATCGAGCCCCAGACGTACGGCTTGCCCAGCAGCACCGCGGCGTCGTTCACCATGTAGCGGGTGGCGAAGTTGTCGGTGCCGTCGAGGATCAGGTCGTAGCCGGAGAAGATCTCCATGACGTTCTCGGTGGTCAGCGCCGTGTTGTGGATCACGACGTCGATCAGCGGGTTGATCTCCCGGACGGACGCCGCGGCGCTCTCGGCCTTCAGCCGGCCCACGTCGGACTGGCCGTGGATGACCTGGCGCTGCAGGTTGGACTCGTCCACGACGTCGAAGTCGACGACGCCGAGCGTGCCCACACCCGCCGCGGCGAGATAGAGCAGCGCCGGCGACCCGAGACCACCGGCGCCGACACACAGCACCTTGGCGTTCTTGAGCCGCTTCTGCCCGGCCATCCCCACGTCGGGAATGATCAGGTGACGCGAGTAACGGCGCACTTCGTCGACGGTGAGCTCGGCGGCCGGCTCTACCAGCGGTGGCAACGACACTTTCTACGCTCCCGTTTCAGGGGGTCTCTATCTCCATGTGAAACCTAGCCGGGCAGTGGGGCATTCCCCAATCGCGTCTCACGGATCAGACGGCGCGCCTCGGCGGCCACCACGCGAGGCACCTCCATCATCGCCACGTGCCCGGCCCTGGGCAGCAGCACCAGTCTCAGATCACGGAACGCGCGCGCCGCCCTGGCGGCCATCGCGGGCCGGACGAGCCGGTCGTGGCGGCCGTGGATGATCAGCGTGGGGGCCTGGACCTTCTCGGCCTGGCGCCACAGGTTGTCCGCCCCGCGCCGGAAGTACTCCGCCACGATGCCCCGGGCCGAGCCGATCATGGCGGCCGCGGAGTACGGCAGTTCGTCGCGGCGCCGCTGCTCCTCGATCGCCTCGCGCAGCCGTACCGGATGCACGGCGGCCATGTCCGCCCAGACCACCGCGAACGAGGCGTTGATCCGCTGTTCGGCGGGGATCAGCTTCAGCCGGCTCGCCACCCACTCGCCCAGCCGGGGCGTCGCGGCGGCGGCCACCCGCACCGGGCCGGAGCGGGGCAGCAGGTCCGGCAGCGCCGGCGAGATGAGCGTGAGCGAGCGCACCAGCTCGGGGCGTCCGGCGGCGACGCGCACGCAGACCGCGCCGCCCATCGAGTTGCCGAACAGGTGCGCCGGGCCGACCTGCTCCAGCAGCCGGACGACCGCGGCCGCGTGCGCGGCCACGCTGTAGTCGCCGTCGGCGGGCGCGGGCGAGTGCCCGGCGCCCGGCAGGTCGATCGCGTGCCCTGTGACGTCGTCCTTCAGCTCGTCCATGAGGTCGGTCCAGTTGGTGGCCGCCCCTGCCAGACCGTGTACGAAGACCGCCTGCTCGGGGGCGCCGGGCGGGGTGGACCTGACGTGGACGTCACCGACCATGCGCCCCGGCCAGTGCGGGACCGGCTCTGCCATGCCTCCTCCTCACACACGGGTTTCTGGACATTTCAGCTTATATCGCTTCATACATCTCTAATTGATCTAACGACAGGCCAAGCGTGCGGCAAAAGGACTTGATCGCCGTTTATGGCCTGCAACCCCCGGAAAGTATGACAACCAGATGACACCCAGCGTGACATCTCAGGCACTCTCCGTCATCACGGAAATTGCCGCAAGTGCAAGGAACCGTTCAGGGGGAAGCACAATGTCCAAGCTCAAGACCATGATGGCTGCCGCCACGCTGACCACCGCCCTCACCGGCGGCATGGTGGGTGTCGGCGAGGCGGCCTCCGCCACCACCACCGCCAACGCCTCCACCAGCGTCGGCGCGGCCACCAACGTCTCCAACTTCGTCGCTCACCCGCGCTGGTGCCGCTGGCACCGCAGCCACGGCTGGGGCCACGGCCACGGCTGGGGTCGCGGCCACGGCCACGGCTGGGGCTGGGGCCACCACGGCCACCGTCACGGCCACGGCCGTTACGTCAACCGTGTCAAGGTGTTCCTCAACCTGGCCGAGGACAAGGTCCGCTCCGTGCACCGTCGCGGCTGCCTGAAGATCCGCCACAACCACGGTGGCCACTGGTAAACCGATCATCTCGGCCCGGGGTTCCGGGCAGAGCTAACGCGGGGGCGCCGGATCATCTCCGGTGTCCTCGCTTTCATGTGTGCGGGTAAGCCGTGGACCCGCATTCGGTCATACGGCTGTGCGGCGCATTCCCGTCCGGGGTCGGAAATGCGATGCAAGGAGGAGTTTCATCGACATAGGAGCTGCTTCCATGGCATTCACCCGCATCGCGGCCGTCCTGCTGGCCGCCTCCGGCGCCGCCCTGGCGACCGCCCCACCCGTGCTCGCCGACCCCGCACCGCCCGGCCCGAACGCCCACCGCGACCTGCGCGAGCTGCGGCAGGAGCTCCACGAGTCCCGCCACGCCCGGGCCCGCGACCTCCAGGAAGCCCGCCACCGCTGGTCCGCCGACCACCGCGACCGGCACGACCGGCGCGGCCACTGGGCCGACAACCTCCCCACCCACCCGGACCACTGGGCGAACGACCGCCACGCGACCCGCGACCACCGTGAGGCCCGCGAGGCCCGTGAGGCCCGCGAGGCCCGTACCCGCGCTCTCCAGGACACCCGCACCCCCGGCGACCTGCGCGACCGCCGAGCGGGTGACCGGCGCGACGCCCGGCAGGGGCCCGGGCTGACGGAGGGGCGCGTCGAAAGGGAGGCGCGGGGACCGCAGGGCCCGAGGCCGGAGACCCGGGATCGGGGGGACGCCACCGCGCAGGCGCGGCTGACCACGTGCGCCTACCGGGTGAAGGCCGGGACGCGGGTCTACGTGAAGCCGGAACGGGGGGCGAAGGAGCTGGAGCACTTCGGCTCCCAGAGCCGCACGCTGGGCGCGTGCGCGTCGCGCCCCGGTGAGAAGTGGACGAAGGTCCTGGCCCCGGAACGCGGCAAGATCGGCTACGCGCGCACCGACAGGCTGAAGAACCTCGGCCCGAAGAAGTGGCTGTCCGTCTGAGTCACGCGGACTTGCGCGCCTTGCGCTTGGGGGCCGCCTCCTTCTCCTTGGACTCCTTCGAATCCTTGGACTCCTTGGACTCCTTGGATTCCTTGGCGGCCCTCTTGGGTTTGGCGGCGCCCCCGCCGGTGCGCTCGCGCTTGGCGGCGTCGACGCTGGCGCGCAGCGCGGCCATGAGGTCGACGGCCGGCCCGGCCTCCTCCTCTTCGGGGGCCGCGACGACCTCCTTGCCCGCCACCTTGGCCTCGATCACCTGTTGCAGCGCCTCGCGGTAGGTGTCGTGGTACTCGGTGGGGTCGAAGTCGGCCTCCATCGTGGTGATGAGCGATTCGGCCATCTTGAGCTCCTGGGCCCGTACCTCGATGTCCTCGTCCAGGAACTCGAAGTCGGGTTTGCGGATCTCGTCCGGCCACAGCATGGTCTCCAGGACGAACACGCCGTCGCGTACCCGCAGCGTGGCGAGCGACTCACGCTGGCGCAGCGCCACCTTGACCACGGCGACCTGCCCGGAGCTCTCCAGGGCGTTGCGCAGGAGCACGTACGGCTTGGCGCCCTGGGCGTCGGGTTCGAGGTAGTAGGACTTGGCGAAGTAGATGGGGTCGATCTGCTCGGCCGGGGCGAACTGCAGCACGTCGATGCGCCGGGAGGTGCTGAGGGGCAGTCCTTCGAAGTCCTCGTCGGTCAGCACGACCATCTCGCCGGTGCCGAGCTCGTAGCCCTTGGCGATGTCGGCGTAGGCGACCTCTTCGCCGTCGACGGTGCACACCCTCTTGTAGCGGATGCGGCCGCCGTCCTCGCGGTGCACCTGGTGGAAGCTGACGTCCTTCTGCTCGGTGGCCGAGTAGAGCTTGACGGGGATGGTGACCAGCCCGAAGGAGATCGCACCTTTCCAGATGCTGCGCATGGGCACTCCTCAGCAGTAGCGGGCGGTCCACCAATGGGCACATACCCGTCATGGTGCAACCAATGCCACACTCGATTGAACCAATGCTGGCTGTACCAGGGGAACTACCCTCCGATCACGACCGGTACGGCCTCGAGGTCAAGTGGGACGGCATTCGCGCCATCGTGCACGTGGACGGTGGCCTCCGGGTGACGGGAAGGCACGGGGCGGACTACACCCGCCGCTACCCCGAAATTTCGGACTTCGGCATGAAAAGTGCGGTCATCGACGGCGAGGTGGTGGCGCTGGACCGCCACGGCCGGCCGAACTTCGTCCGGTTGCAGCGGCGCATGCACCTGACCGACCCCGAGCCGCTGATCCTGGAGCGCTACCCGGTCACGTACCTGCCCTTCGACCTGCTCTATCTCGACGGCATGTCCCTGTGCGACCTGCCGTACCGGACCAGGCGCAGCCTCCTGGACGAGCTCGACATCGGCGCCCCGCCCTACTTCCCCGGCGATTCCGGCCTGCTGGCGGCCACCTCGGAGCAGGGCCTCGAAGGCGTGGTGGCCAAACGGCTCGATTCCCCTTACCAGCCCGGCGTGCGCTCCCCCGCCTGGATCAAGGTCAAGAACCTGAGCATCACGGAAGTGGTGATCGGCGGCTGGAAGCCCGGCAAGGGCCGCAGGGCGGGCGGCATCGGCTCGCTCGTCATGGGCGTGTTCACGCCTGCCGGCCTCACGTACGTCGGCCACGTCGGGACCGGCTTCACCGAGGAGGCCCTGGATCTCCTGTACGGGATGCTGGCGCCGCTGGAGATCGCGCGGAGCCCGTTCAGCAACGCGGTCCCGTGGCGTAATCGATGGGTTAGACCCGATCTGGTCGGGGAGGTGGCCTACACGATGTGGACCGACGACCAACGGCTGCGCCACCCCGTGTGGCGCGGGCTGCGGGCGGACAAGCTCCCTGCGGAGGTGACGCGGTGAAGGTCCCCGTCAAGGTGGACGGGCGCGAGCTCACGCTGAGCAACCTGGACAAGGTGCTCTACCCGGAGGAGGGATTCGCCAAGGCCGAGGTCATCGACTACTACAGCCGCGTCGCCCCGGTGCTGCTGCCCCACCTGGCGGGCCGCCCGCTGACCGTCAAGCGCTACCCCAACGGCGTCGAGGGGGCCTCGTTCTTCGAGAAGAACGCCCCCGACCACACCCCCGGCTGGGTCCGGCGCGTCAGGCTGCCGGTGCCGGGGAGCACCAAGGACCGCGAGAGCATCGACTTCGCCGTCGTCGACGACCTGCCGACCCTCGTCTACTACGCCAACCTGGCCGCCCTGGAGCTCCACGTCCCGCAGTGGCGCGTCTCGGACGACGGCGAGGCGCTGCCGCCCGACACGCTCGTGTTCGACCTGGACCCGGGCCCGCCCGCCACGATCGTCGAGTGCTGCCGGGTGGCGCTCATGCTGCGCGAGGTGCTGGCCGCCGACGGGCTCACCGCCAGGCCCAAGACCAGCGGCAGCAAGGGCATGCAGCTCTACGCCGCCTGGGACGGCCGCGAGGAGCCGTCCGCGTACGCCAAGCGGCTGGCCCAGGCGCTGGCCAAGGAGCATCCGGGCGAGGTGGTCAGCGTCATGACGAGGAAGCTGCGGCCCGGCAAGGTGTTCATCGACTGGAGCCAGAACAACCCGGCCAAGACCACCGTGGCCCCCTACTCGCTGCGCGCCAGGGCCAGGCCGACGGTCTCCACGCCGCTGCTGTGGAAGGAGGTCGAGAGCTGCGAACACGCCGACGACCTGGTGTTCACCACGGCCGACGTGCTCGCCAGGGTGGAGAAGCACGGCGACCTTTTCGACGCGGCGTAGGCTGGGTGCGTCCGCACGCAACGGGGCCACATGTGAAGGGGGAACGACATGTCGGAGATGGACGTACGCGGGGACGAGGCGAATTTCGCCGACGACGAGGAGCGGCCGCTGGAGGCGCCGGAGGCCGACGCCGTCGAGCAGCGGCGCAGGCTGAGCGAGGACGAGTCCCGGCCGCGCCGGGAGGTCCCGTTCGACGTCGACCCCGCCGACGCGGCCGACCAGGACCGCGTGGTCGAGCTCGACGATGACGACTATCGCTGAGGCGGCGGCTACCCGCGCGTAGGATGTCGGCACGATCCGCACGAAGACGTTGGAGACCCGCGTGACCGCTACCCCGGACGCCAAGCCCCGGGGCACCCGGCTGCCCCGACTCGCCCGCCGCCGGCAGCTGCTCAGCGCCGCGCAGGAAGTGTTCGTCGAGAACGGCTACCACGCGGCCGCCATGGACGAGATCGCCGAGCGGGCCGGGGTCAGCAAGCCGGTGCTCTACCAGCACTTCCCCGGCAAGCTGGAGCTCTATCTGGCGCTGCTCGACCTGCACGTCGACGACATGGTCAACCGCTGCCGCGACGCCCTCGCCTCCACCAGCGAGAACAAGCTGCGGGTCCAGGCGACGTTCAGCGCGTTCTTCGACTTCGTCTCCACCCAGGGCGAGGCGTTCCGCCTGGTCTTCGAGTCCGACCTGCGCAACGTGGCGCCGGTGCGGCAGCGGGTGGAGCGGTCGCTGAGCGAGTGCGCCGAGATGGTCAGCGCGGTGATCCAGGAGGACACCGGCTGCACCAGCGACGAGGCGCACCTGCTCGGGGTCGGGCTGGTCGGCATGGCCGAGGTCAGCGCCCGCTACTGGGTGACCCAGCACGGCTCCATCCCGAAGGACGCGGCCGAGCAGCTCATGGCCCGGCTGGCCTGGCGGGGCATCAGCGGTTTTCCGCGTACGGCATAACCCGTTCGCTGGGCGCGATCAATCGGCGTGTTTCCGGCACGCAGCGGCCACGATGGGACCAGCACAGCCCCGTCGAAAGGGAGCACGATGGAAGTCAAGATCGGGGTACGTTCCGTACACCGCGAGCTCGTGGTGGAGACCGACCTGTCGTCGGAGCAGGTCGAGGAGGAGATCAGGCAGGCGCTGGCAGCCGAGCGGGGCGTGTTCGCCATCACTGACGTGAAGGGCAGGCGCGTGGTCGTGCCGGTGGCGGCGCTCGGCTTCATCGAGATCGGCGAGGACGAATCCCGCCCGGTGGGCTTCGGCGGCACGCTCTGACCTTTCCGGCCCGCACGACCTGACTCCCGGGACCGCGTTCCACCGGCCCCGGGGGTCGCGGGTCTGGCGGGCCGGACCAGGCCCAGTCAGTGCCCGATCAAGGTCAGGTCAGGTCAGATTGGGTCAGGCGAGGCGGCAGCCGCGTGGGCGGCGGCGCCGGGGGGCGATCTCCGGTCCCCGGGCCGGGCACCAGGCGCCTCCCCTGCGCAGCACGGCCCGCGACGGCCAGCGATTCGGCCCACATCTGGTCAAGGAACTGCCGTAGCGGCGCGAGGCCCTCATGCCTGGCACGCTACAGCCGTTCGCCGCCCCGCGCCGTGCGATCCCCTCGACAGCCCTGCACCGGGTTCAGATGCCGAGCGCCGCCATGCGCTTGTTGTGCTCCTCGGTGAGGCGGGCGAACATCCGGGAGATCTCGGCCTGGTCGTCGGCCCCCGACTCGACCAGCATCATCGCCAGCTCCGGCCGGGCCGCGGCCACCCGCTGCCCCTGGCTGAGCGCCTCGCCGACCATCCGCCTGGCCCACAGCGCCAGCCGCCCGCCGACGACCGGGTCGGCGGCGATGCCCGCCCTGACCCGCTCGACCGCGAACCCGGCCCGCCCCTCGTCCGCCAGCACCTCGTCCACGAGCTTGGCGATCGCGGGCTCCAGCCGCCGGGCCGCCTCCCGATAGAAGTCGAGCGCGATGCCGACCCCGACATAGGCTTTGACCAGCGCCTCCAGCCAGTCGGTCGGCGTGGTCTGGCGGTGCCAGGCGTCGAGCGCCTCGGCGAACGGCTGCATCGCCGCGTCCGGATCGGCGCCCAGCTCGGTGAGCCGGTCGCGCAGCAGCCGGAAGTGCGCATACTCCGCCACGGCCAGCTCGCTGAGCGCGGCCCGGTCGGCCAGCGTGGGCGCCAGCCTCGCCGCGTCGTCGGTCATCCGCGTGAAGGCGCTGAGCTCGGCATAGGCCAGGACGCCGAGCAAATCGACGACCGCAGGGGACTCGTTCATACGTCGCAGCGTACTTCGGTCAATCTTCGGGAACATACGTGAGCTCGGCCAGCGTTGTGGTATCGAGTACACTGCTCTGTGAAAGTGCGACCGCACTGTGTAAATTCGGGGGAATCTCTCCCGGATGCCCCCGCTCCCCGGGTGCGCGGTCGCTGATGACATGAGAGGGCTGGCTCTACCGCGAGGACCCAGGCACGGGGGTATTTTTCCGCCCGATCGGTCCCGGCAGGCCCGCCTTCATTTGAGACTGAGGCAGGCCACGCTGACGACTTTCCGAGACCTCGGAGTCACACCAGAAATCGCCGATGCCCTCGAGACCGAGGGCATCACCACACCGTTCCCGATCCAGGAGATGGCTCTCCCGCTCGCACTGGGCGGCCAGGACCTCATCGGACAGGCACGCACGGGCACGGGCAAGACCTACGCGTTCGGCATCGCGATGCTCCAGAGCATCGGCAAGCCGCGCAAGAACCGCAAGAAGCCCCGCGGGCTGGTCGTCGTGCCGACCCGCGAGCTGGCCCACCAGGTGAGCGAGGACCTCGTCACCGCCGCGGGCAAGCTCGGCTCGCGCGTCCTGACCGTTTACGGCGGTCGCGCGTACGAGCCGCAGATCGAGGCGCTGAAGGCCGGAGTCGACGTCATCGTCGGCACCCCCGGACGCCTGCTCGACCTGGTCAAGCAGAAGCACCTCGACCTCAGCCAGATCACCAGCCTGGTGCTCGACGAGGCCGACCGCATGCTCGACCTGGGCTTCCTGCCCGACATCGAACGGATCTTCAAGCTGATCCCGGCGCAGCGGCAGACGATGCTGTTCTCGGCCACCATGCCGGGTGAGATCGTCTCGCTCTCGCGCAAGTACCTCAACCGTCCCACCCACGTGCGCGCCGAGCACGAGAGCGGCGAGGGCGAGGCCACTCCGCAGGTCCGCCAGATCGTCTGGCGCACCCACCGGATGGACAAGATCGAGATCGTCGCCCGGCTGCTCCAGGCCGAGGGCCGCGGGCTCACCATGGTCTTCTGCGAGACCAAGCGGGCCTGCGACATGGTCGCCGAGCAGCTCGACACCCGCGGCTTCGCGGTCGCGGCGGTCCACGGCGACCTCGGCCAGGGCCAGCGCGAGCAGGCTCTGCGCGCCTTCCGCAACGGCAAGATCGACGTGCTGGTGGCCACCGACGTGGCGGCCCGAGGCATCGACATCGACGACGTCACCCACGTGGTCAACTACGACGCTCCCACCGACGACAAGACCTACGTGCACCGCATCGGCCGCACCGGCCGGGCCGGGCGCACGGGCATCGCGGTCACGTTCGTGGAGTGGGAGGAGCTGACCCGCTGGAAGATGATCAATCAGATGCTCGGCCTGGACTTCGCCGAGCCCGTCGAGACCTACTCCACCTCGCCGCACGTCTTCACCGAGCTCAACATCCCCGAGGGCACCAAGGGCGTGCTGCCGCACGCCAACCGCTCCCGGGCAGGGCTGTCGGCGGAGCGGATCGAGGACCTCGGCGAGACGGGCCGCCCCCGCAACCGCGGCGGCCGACGCCGTGACGAGCGTGAGGAACGTGACGAACGCCGTCCGGCCCGCACGCCTCGCCAGCGCCGCCGCACCCGTGGTGGCAAGTCCGCCGAAGAGGGCACTCCCGTCGAGACGCCGGAGGTCGAGCTCGTGAACGGTCGCTCCCGCAAGCCGGAGGAGACGCCCGCGATCATCTCTGCTGACGAGGTGGAGGCCGTGGCCGCCGAGCCGCGCCGCCGCACCCGCCGTTCGTCGGCGGAGCGGGCGTCCGCCGAATCGGCCAAGGCCACAGAGCCCGCCAAGGTCACAGAGCCTGTCAAGGCCGCTGAGCCCGTGGTGAGCGCCGAGCCGGTCAAGGCCGCCGAGCCCGTCAAGGCGCCCGAGCCCGTCAAGGCCGCCGAGCCCGTACGCGCTCCTGAGCCCGCCAGGGCGCCGGAGCCCACGCGGGCGCCGGAGCCGGCGCGGGCCGCGGAGCCGGTCCGGGTGGCGCCTGCCGTCGAGCCGTCGCCGGCCGAGCCGGTGCCCAGCTTCCTGACCACCCCGCCGCCGCCCGCGGCGTCCAGGGAGCCGGAGCGGATCATCCCGCCGAGCCCGTTCACGGTGATCTTCCAGTCGCCCGACCTGGCGACGGACGACGACGACATCGCCCCGTCCGCCGCCACCGAGCGCAAGCAGCAGCGCCGCCAGGCTCGTGGCGGTGGTGGCGGCGGCAACCGCCGCCGCGCGGGCTGACGACCGCAGTGTGAAGAGCGCAGTGTGAAGGGCGCGCACCCACCCGGGTGCGCGCCCTTCCGCGTGTCAGCGGCCCCCGTGATGGGCGGGCGAGCGCTCCGGCCGGAACCCCGCGCACCGGGCTTCCAGGTACGCGCCGCGCGTCCCGGACCCGGCGTCCGGCACCCCCATAAGCTGGCAACTCCCCCGAAATCCGGCACCAGCGTAGAAGGTTAGCCGGTGTTGACGCGCTGGCCTCTGGGTATTGTTGCCCCACGTGAGTACGCCGCGATTCCTGCAGCTGCCTCCCGGCGTTGCACCACGCAAGATCGACACCCCCGAGGGCACGTTCGCGGCCCTGGAGGCGTCGCCGGTGAGCGGCGTGGTGGAGCGCTGGCCCGCACTCCTGGTGCCCGGCCTGACGGGGAGCAAGGAAGACTTCATCGCGGTCCTGCAGACCCTGGCCCAGTCGGGCCGCCGGGTGCTGGCCATCGACCTGCGCGGCCAGTACGAGTCGCCGGGCCCCGACGACCCCGGCGCCTACACCTGCGCGGCGCTCGGCGCCGACGTCGACCAGCTCGCGCAGACCCTCGGCGGCGGCGAGCCGGTGCACCTGGTGGGCCACTCCTTCGGCGGCCTGGTCTCGCGGGAGGCCGTCATCGACGGGCGCACCAAGTTCGCCTCGTTCACGCTGATGAGCTCCGGCCCGTCGGCGATCGCCGGCAAGCGCGCCCACCACGGCCGCAAGATGCTGCGCGAGATCCCCGAGCTGGGCCTGGAGCACGTGTGGCACGCCAGGTTCGAGCCGGAGGCCGTGGCCGCCGGGGTGCCCGACGACATCATGGCGTTCCTGCGCAAGCGGCTGCTGGCCAACTCCCCGACCGGGCTGGCGTGCATGGCCGAGCAGGTGCTCACCATGCACGACCGCACGCCCGAGCTGCGCCAGATCGAGGTGCCCACGCTGGTCCTGTACGGCGAGCACGACGACGGCTGGCCGGCCGAGACGCAGGCGGAGATGGCGGCCACGCTGGAGGCGGAGTGCGTGGTGGTGCCGGGCGCCGTGCACTCACCCGCCGTGGAGGCGCCCGAGACGACGGCCGCCGCGCTGGTCCGCTTCTGGAACGACGCCGAAAGCCACTTTTTGGACACTCGATCGGGCGCTGTGTAACCATGCGTCCACCATGTCCGAAGACCTCGCCGTCCCGTCGCCCCTCGCCGTCCAGTCACCGCGCAGCGCGACCTGGCGGGTGCACCTCGACCGCACGATGTGGGTCGGCGGCGTCCGGGGGCTGATGCTCCAGGCTCTGCACCCGCTGGCGATGCTCGGCGTCTGGCAGAACTCCGACTTCCGCACCGACCCGTTCGGACGGCTGCGCCGTACCGCCGACTTCGTGGGGCGGGTCACGTTCGGCACCCCGGAGGAGGCCCGCGCGATCGGCAGGCGGGTGCGCGGCATCCACCGGAGCCTGCGCGTCGTCGAGCCCGGCGGCCGGGTGCACCGGGTCGACAACCCGGAGCTGCTGCTGTGGGTGCACTGCGCGGAGGTCTCGTCCTACCTGGAGGTCGCCCGGCGCGGCGGGCTCGCGCTCACCGGGCCGCAGGCCGACCGCTACCTCGCCGAGCAGCGGCGCAGCGCCGCCTACGTGGGGCTGCACCCCGAGGACGTGCCCGGCTCGCGCGC
This sequence comes from Nonomuraea sp. NPDC049725, assembly GCF_040674795.1. Taxonomy (NCBI): domain Bacteria; kingdom Bacillati; phylum Actinomycetota; class Actinomycetes; order Streptosporangiales; family Streptosporangiaceae; genus Nonomuraea; species Nonomuraea sp. NPDC049725. The sequence goes on from NZ_JBFANJ010000010.1 coordinate 66,826, forward strand.
CGAGATGGCGGCCTACTTCAAGGCGGCCAGGCCCGCGCTGCGGGTCACGGAGGAGGCCAGGGCGGCCGTGCGCTTCCTGCTGTGGCCGAAGATGCCGCCGCGGCTGCGGCTGCTGTCGGCCGGGAAGCCGGTCTACTTCCCGTTCGGGGCGCTGTGCTACTACACGCTGCCGGACTGGGCCAGGCGGATGTACGGGATCCTGCCGGAGGTGCCGCAGGGCGCGGTGACGGCCGGGCTGGCGGCGTTCAGGCTGGCCATGAACGCGCTGCCGGAGCCGCTGCACGACCGGGCGTTCCTGCCCGCGACGCGGCGGATGCTGCGCGACTCCCGGCAGCGGCTGGCGGCGGCCGGCTACGACGTCCGCAAGGGTCTGCGCGGCGCCGTCGACCCTCGCCACTGGCCCAGCCCCTGACCGGCGCCATCGCCCCTCGCCACCGATCCAGCCCCTGACCGGGCCGGTCAGGGGTGCGCTATTCGGCCAGGCCGTCCCACGGGCGGCGTTCGGGGGCGGCGGCCAGCCCCTCTGGGCAGTGGCGGCGGAAGTCGCACCACCCGCAGATCGGCCCCGGGCTGGGCGCGAACAACGCGTCGATCTCGGCGGGCACGGCGGCCGGTCCCACGGACGCCCGCTCGCGCCGCAGGTCGTCCTTGGACGGCCAGGCGGCTCCCGGGTTGCCCGGATCCGCCGAGGGCCGTGGTTCAGGCTCCGCTGGACGCGGCTGAGGCGGCGCGTGGAGAGCCGGGCCGCCGGGTCCGGTGTCCCGGGCCGGGGCGGGCCGGGAGCGGCGGCTCGGGGCGCTGGAGGCGTCGGAGGACACCGCCGCGCGATAGCGGTCGTCGGCGTCGGCCGCCTCCAGGGCGATCTCCTCGGCGCGGCTCAGGTGGCGGCCGAGGGACTCGTCGGTGTGCCGCCACTCGACGATCTCGCCGGTCGGCAGGTGGTGCAGCTCGACGGCGCGGGCGGGGGTGCGCATCATCCGGGACGCCGCGATCGCGTAGACCGCCAGCGCGAGCGAGGAGCGCGCGTCGTCCTGGGTGAGGGGCCGCCGCCCGGTCTTGTAGTCGACGACCACCAGCTCGTCGCCGCGCCGGTCGAGCCGGTCGATGCGGCCGGACAGCGCGATGACCTTGGTGCGGGTGGCGACGGTGCGTTCGACGCCGACCGGATCATCACTGGGGTCTAAAGTCGCGACATATCCGGACACGAGGTCGCGGGCACGCGCGAGCCACCGCGCCGACTGCTCCCCGTCCCTGAACCCCTCGGTGATCCACCCGCTCGTGAGCAGGGTGGCCGCCGTGAGCGGGGTGCGCCGCTCGTACGGCTCCCGCCACCAGGCCGCCAGCGCGTTGTGCACGCTCGCCCCGACGCTGTTGTGCGCCCAGGCCGGGCCCTTGGACGGCTGCGGCCGGTCCAGGTAGGTGAACCGGTAGCGGCGCCGGCAGTCGAGCCAGGCGTTCAACCGCGACGGCGTGCACGAATAGAGCCGCCGCGGCATCCCTTCCAGCGGAAGCTGGCCCTGCACCCTATTCGTCGCCCGGGTTGAGCTTGATGCCCGACACCCGGGTGCCGTCGGAGAGCGGGCCCTCGGGGGCGGGCTCACGGGTCAGCGAGCCGGAGATCCAGTCGTCGAAGTGCGGCTCCAGGTCGCCGACCGTGACCTCCTCGCCGTGCGACGGCAGCACCCGCGTCGCGGCCGGCAGCGTGAACAGCCGCCCGCCGATCGCGGTGAGCTGGTCGGCCAGGCGGGGGTACTCGCCGCCGAGCTTGCCCGGGCCGTCGGCCTGGAGGGTCTTGCCGGTGAAGACCGCCTCCAGCGCCTCGCAGTAGAGCGAGACGCCGCCCGGCGTCACCCCGGGCGTCTCCATGACGTCGAGCTGCACGTCGGCGACGCCGAAGATGCCGTCGTCCTCCATGTCGATGTCGGGCCAGGTCTCGGTCCAGGTCTCCCGCCAGTGCGGCTTGTCCTTGGGGTGCAGGGCGATGACCGCCTCGTCGCGGCTGGCCACCTCGATGGCCGCGCCGACGTGGTCGGGCAGGCCGTGGGTGCAGATGACGGCGAGCACCTCGCGCTCGCCGACCTGCTCAAGGATCTTGTCGGCGTCACGCGCCGGGTCGATGACGATCACTTCGTCGTCATCGCCGATGATCCACGTGTTGTTCTCGACCTTGTGCTCGACGTCGTCGATCTCGACGACGCCCTCGGTCACCACTCGCTCGATACGCGCTGTCACGCCTCCGAACTCTAGCCCGTCTGCGTGAGTGAGCGAATCGCGTTGATGATGAGTTGCACGGCCAGCGCCGACAGGAGCAGACCGGCGATCCTGGTGACGAGTTCGACGCCGTTCTCCTTGATGAGGCGGATGATGCTCACGGAGAAGCGCATGAACAGCCACAGCAGGATGTGCACGGCCGCGATCGCCAGCCCGAGCGCCAGGATGCCGCCGGGCACCCCGGCGGCCTGCTGGGCGAAGACGATGGTCGCCACGATCGCGCCGGGCCCGGCGAGCAGGGGCGTGCCGAGCGGCACCAGGGCGACGTTCACGTTGGAGCGGACGGTGTCGGCGCGCGGCTCGGCCGCCCCGCGCAGCAGCTCCAGCGCGACCAGCAGGAGCAGCAGCCCGCCCGCGATCTGCATGGCGGCCACCTCGACGTGCAGGTAGCCGAGGATCGCCTGGCCGAACACCGCGAACACCACGATCAGGCAGAACGCGGTCACCGACGCCTGCCAGGCGACCCGTTTGCGCTCCTGGGCGGTGCGCCCGAAGGTGTAGGCGAGGAAGAGCGGGATGACTCCCGGCGGGTCCATGATGACGAACATCGTCACGAACGCCTCGACGAAGAACCTCAGCACCGCTCCCCCAGCACGCCGTACGAGGGGAACGCCTGTCAGTCTTCCAGTCTCGGGGAGAACGCCCCGTAAGGCACGTCGAGGTCGAGGTCACGCAGATCGAGCAGGCTGAGCTCGGCCAGCGGGATGAGGCAGCCGGCCTCCGACGGCCAGGCGATCGTCCACAGCCAGTTGCCCAGCGCCTCGCCCGCGTAGACGGCCCGGTCGGCCGCCGCGCCCACGCACCACAGAGGCGTCGGGTGCCCGAGCACCTCGATCTTCGCGTTCGGCGGCCCGTGGTCGAACCCCTCGCCCGGGTCGGGCCCGTCGAGCCCGGCGAACGCCGCGCCCAGCCCCACCCCGGGCTCCTCGGCGACGATCAGCAGGTCGGCCGGCCCGTGCATGAACGACGGCCCGCTCAGCGCCACCACGCTGGCCCGGACGCCTCTGTGCTCGTCGCCCACCTCCGCGAAGCCGGTCACCATCCATTTGGACGGCAACGGCCATGGCAGCCACACGGGCACCATGGAGTTCTTCCGCATCGCCTCCAGGGCCGTCGCGGACGGCGGCCGGGGCGGCTGATACGGCAGGACGTCTCCGTGCGCGTCACAACGCCATGCGCTGGACCACGCACCGGGCCCGTGAAGCGGGCCAAAACACCGTGGGCACGTTGGAGCCGCTCTCACAGCTACCCACGGTGCTTCCTCGGGCCCGGCCCCGTCAAGGCCGCTCATCGTTATCCCGTCGTAATCTTGGTCATGTGCGCGTAAATTGTGTGGGAGCGATCATCTTCGACGCCGGGCGGCTGCTTCTCGTACGGCGCGGCCATGCTCCGTCGGCCGGGCTGTGGTCGCTTCCCGGCGGTCGTGTGGAGCCCGGCGAGAGCGACGAGGCCGCGGTCCGCCGCGAGGTCATGGAGGAGACCGGCCTGCGCGTCGCCGTCGGCCCGCTCGCCGGCGCCGTCGACCGTCCCGGCCCGGCCGGCGTTACGTACGAGATCCGCGACTACTTCGCCACGGTCACCGGCGGCGTGCTCAGCGCGTCGGACGACGCCGCCGACGCCCGCTGGTGCGCCCGCGCCGAGCTGACCCGCCTGGCCCTCTCGCCCGGCCTGCTGGAGGCGCTGCGGGAGTGGGACGCGCTCCCGCCCTGATCAGCGGCTGGACGTGAGGGTGGAGGTCCACAGGATGAGGTGGTCGTCACTGTAGGTGGTGGAGCGGCCCAGCGCCACGACCTCCTCGCCCGCCACCGTCACCGCCGTCAGCCACTGCGCCCCCGGCCCCGCCAGGCTGTCCTCGGTCAGGTCCAGGCGGCTCCAGCCGATCCCGTCCTCGGAGGTCCAGGCGGCGCTGTCGCCGTCGCCGGGCGTGCCGTGCCAGCCGACCGCGACGAGCCCCGGGCCGGCCGCCGCGAGGTCGTACACCGCCGCCGCCCGTTCGGCGGGCAGCCAGGCCGTACGCCAGGTCGCGCCGTCGTCCTCGGAGACGGCGGAGAAGGCGCGGCGGGCGCCCTCGTCCGTCACGGCGGCGCCGATGGCGACGAGCCGGTCCTGGTAGGCGGCCACCTGGCGCAGCCCGGCCGAGGACGTGCCCGGCGGGGCCACGCGCTTGCGCGCCTTCCAGTTGACGCCGTCGCCGGAGACCCACACGACGCCGCTCTCGCCGGCGCCCACGCCCGCGCCGCCGACCGCGACATAGCCGTCGGAGGTGGCCGCCAGGTCGTGGATCCGCACGTCGGAGCCGCCCTGCGGCAGCTTGTCCGAACGGGTGAACCGGCGCAGGTCCGGCGTGAACCACAGCGCGGCCGACACCGTGCCCGTCGGCCCCCGGTCCTCGCCCGCGAGCACGTAGCCGTCGGGCCCGGCGGCCAGGACGCGCGCGTCCAGGTACGGGTGGTCGCCCGGCCGGGCCAGATCGCCGCCGGCGGCCACCTTGCGCCAGGCCCGGCCGTCCTCCGAGGCCACCAGCAGCGGCTCGGTGACCTGCACGTCCGTCTGGGTGGCGCCGACCGCCAGCCAGCCCTTGCGGCCGTGGGCCACGTCGCTGAGCCGCTGCTGGCGCGGGCCGCCCAGGCTGATGGACGTCCAGTCCTGCCAGTTGAGGCTGGTCCAGATGCCGGCGTCGCCGGACGCCGAGCCCACCGCGACGTAACGGCCGTCGTGCCCGGCCACCCGTGAGGTCTCGCGGGCGGCCCGCGACAGGCCGTCCACGCCCGCCAGCCGCACCCGGGCAGGCTTGCCGCGCTCGGGCGCCGCCATCAGCACGAGCTGGTTGTCCACGTCGGCCGCCGCCTGGTCGCCGCCCGCGAACAGGGTGCCGTCACCGGAGATCGTGAACCCGCGCAGGGTCGCCCCCGCCAGGTCGCCCAGCTCAGCCCGTTCCTTCCACGACCCGCCGTCGGCGCTGGTCAGCACCGAGTAGCCGCCCAGGTTCGCCTGGCTGACGGCCGCGACGCCCGACGCGTGCGAGATCAGCGACTCCACGCCCGGGCTCTGCCCGCCGAGCTCGTCGATCGTGCCGCACTGCGACCACTCCGCGCCCGTCGGCGAGCAGTAGACGCGCACGTCGCCCGAGGCCGTGCGGTGGCGGACCGGCACCAGCACGAACCGCTTCGGCGCCACCGCCAGCGAGCCCGCCCTCGGCATCGCCTCAGGAAGCTGGAACCCGGTCGCCGCCCAGCTCCGGCCGCCGTCGGCCGAGCGCAGCACCCGCGAGCCGTCGCCCTGCCCCGGCTGGGCCAGCGCCACCGCCGTGTCGCCCTTCGCCACCACCGCGCGCAGCTCGCCCACGTCCAGGCCGCGCGTGTCGACGCGGTCCCAGGAGCGGCCGTCGGCGGAGTGCCAGGCCGCCGGGCCCGCGCCGCCGTTCTGCAGCGTCGAGCGGCCCACGGCCACGAACCCGGACCCGGTCCTGGCGATGTCGTGCACCACGTCGCCGTCGCGGAACGCGGCCAGCCCGGCCGGCTCCACCGCCTCCCAGGCCAGGCCGTCGGCGCTCGTCCACATGGCGCGCCCGGTCAGCTCGTCGCCGCCGCTCGCCAGCCAGCGCCCGCCGCCGCCGACGACCCGCTGCACCGTGGGCGCCGCCGCGCCGGTCACCCGGCCCAGCCGCCACCGCTCGCCGTCGGGCGAGAACAGGAACAGCGGGCGCGGCGTCGGGCTCGTCATGTCGCTGCCCACCGCCACGACCGCGCCGCCGACGGAGGCCATGTCGTTGAGCTTCTGGTTGGAGCCCAGGCCGGTGGAGGCGGGCACGGTGAACAGGCTGTCGCCCGGCCTGCCGACGCCCGCCGCCAGCCTCAGGCCGGGGTCGTCGGGGGTGACCCACTGCCACAGCAGCACGCCGCCCGCCACGAGCAGGGCGACGACGAGCGCGACGGCCATCGGCACCGTGCCGCGCCGGCGCCGCCGCATCGGGCTCGCCCGGCGCACCGCCGAGGGGGCCAGGGTCCGCTCGTGCCTGCCCCCGTTGCCGGGGCGTTCCGGGCCGGCCGCCACGAGCAGGTCCGGCCGCGTCGGCCGCCCCGCCGGCGGCCTCCCCACCCGCCGCACGGTCTCCTCGTCCGCCTCGCCGCCCTCGGCCCGCGCCTCCTCGGGAGCGAGGGGCCGTACGGGGTCCGCTTCGTCCGGATCGGAGGGCCGTACGGGGTGCGTTTCTTCCGGGGCGGGAGGCCGTGCGGGAGCGTCGGGTTGGGCGGGGGCCGGGGGATGGTGGGTGAGGAGGTACGGGGGGATGCGGACGGGGCGCGGCTCGTCGTCGTCGTCGGTCTGCGGGAGGGGCAGGTGGTAGGGGGGCTCCTTGGGCTTGGCGGCCTCCGGCGTGGGGCGGGGCGGTCCGGAGGCGACGAGCTTGTCGGGCCGGTTGACCGTGCGGCGGGGACGGCGGCGCGGCTCGGTCTCGGGGTCGGCCGTCGGGGAGCTGTAGGGGCGTCGGCCCTTGGGCGGGTCGTCACCGGCCTCGTCGTCGTCCTCGGGGGTGGGGGCGGCGAACGGCGGCATGCCCCAGGGGGATGTCACCGGTAAGCCGCGGGCACGGTCGTCGCTGGGACCCGGCGGGGTGTGCCGGATCCTGGGTTCGCCGGATCCGCTCCCGGAACCCGGGTCGTCGTCGCCCGGCGGTAGCCGAGGCTCGTCACTGGCGCCGGAGGCCACGTGCCGTACCTCCTCCACGTGTCAGGTCTGGCCTGGTCGGCGGGTGGATCGGGCCGCGGGGAGGCGGACCGTTCCAACTGCTTCTACCCCGGGGGGCGCCGATGATCACTTCCGAATGACGCTCACAACCCACGACATCCAGACCAGCATGCCGAAGCCGGAATGGCGAGACCTCTCTAGCGAGATTCCCGGCACCGCGCGGCGATTTATCCGGAATAGGCGCTGATTGACCGCTTTTTCGCGAGATAGAGCACGCCGATGGCGTACACCGCGAGCTGCACCAGCGACCCCGCGAGCGACTGCCACGGCACCTGGTCCTGCAACAGCGCGTCGTCGAGCTGCCCCGACGCCGCGCTCAGCCCGAACGCCACCATGTTGTTCACCACGTGCAGCCCGATCGGCGCCTCCAGCCCGCCGGTACGCACCGCCAGGAACCCCATGACCGCCCCGAACAGGAACACGTCCACCAGCCCCGCCGACGAGTAGCCGTGCATCCCCGCGAACACCGCCGAGCTGATCAGGATGCTCCACACCGGATTGCGCACGTGCGCCCCGAACGCCTGGAGGAACCAGCCGCGGAACACGTACTCCTCGGCGGCCGCCTGGAACGGCACCAGCAGCACGATGACGACGAGCGCCGGCAGGAAGTACGCCCACCCGACCCAGCCGAAGAAGTCGTCGACCGGCTCCCCCGTGATCGCGAGGGTGACGAGCTGGGCGGCCTGCCCGAGCACCAGCGCCAGCACGGCCAGCGCGGCGCAGCGCAGCATCCAGCCCCACCGCAGCCGCCCGGCGACGGAGGAGATCGTGCCCGGCCGCCGCCGCTGCACGAGCGCCACCGTGCCGAACACCACCGGCAGCACCACCGCCAGCGACAGCAGGAGCTGGGCCATGCCGAACACCGGGTCGCTGGAGATCTGCTCGGGGTTGGCGGGCGGCGGGATGCCGAGGATCGTGCCGAGCATCATCCCGGCGAGCAGCACGACGAACCCGACCGCGAAGAACCCGGCGGCGACCACGAGCGTGCCGACGACCTGCCGCCAGAGCTGCGCGGCGGGCGTGCGCGCCAGATGGTCGTAGCGGGCGCCGCGCGGGGTCGGCACGTACCAGGACGGCTGCGGCGGCGGGTACGGGTACGTGCCGTAGGAATGCGGTGGCCCAGGATTCTCCTGCATCTACAGAATCTTCCCAGCCTGTACGCAATAGTTCACAGACGGCGCGGCGATTTCGGCGGATGCTCAGGGACGTAGGTCATGTCGACCCTGGGAGCGCATCCATGTCAAGGCTGGGACCAGTCATCACCCTGACGGCGGGCGCCGTGCTCGCCGTGGGGCTGGGTGTCGCCAGCATCACGGCGACACCCGCGGCGGACACCCCCGCCGTAACAGGCAACAACGCCGCCGGCAACGCCGGGAACACCACCGGGAACACCGCCGGGACCAACGCGCCGGTGGCGGAGAGCACGCCCGAGCCGAGCGCCACCCCCACGTTCGAGGAGTCCGTGCCCGCCGCGCCGAGGAGGGCCGACTACGCGGGCCGCGTCAAGGGCAACGGCGGCCTGATCGCGATCTCCGTCCGCGACGGCAAGGCCATCGGCTACTTCTGCGACGGCAGGACCGAGGTCTGGTTCAAGGGCGACGCGACCGGCGACGAGCTCGTGCTGAAGGGCTCCGGCGGGGCCAAGGTCGAGGCCGAGCTCGGCGACGGCAGGGCCACCGGCCGGGTGTCGATAGGCGGCAGGAGCTGGACCTTCGTGGCCCCGGTGGCGAAGAAGCCGTCCGGCCTGTACCGGGCGAGCGCCATCGTCAGAGGGGCCAGGATCCGCGCCGGCTGGATCGTGCTGCGCGATCCGCAGGGCGGGTTCACCCAGGTCGGGACCGCGTTCGCGGGCGACGAGCAGGTGCCGGTCCCCCGGCTGGACGGCGACGAGCCGACCGGCCCCGTCACCGTCGGCGGGACCACCGTCTACCCGGAGGACGTCGACGGCTTCATCGAGGAGATGCGATGACCGCCATCCGGCACCGCCCGGCCCGTGCCGCCGCGCTGCTCCTGCCGCTGCTCGCCGGCGGCCTGATCATGGTCGCGCTCGGCGTGTACGGCCGCGCGCACACCCCGACGGGCTTCGCCGTGGGCGTCGCGGGCTTCTCGGCCGCACTGCCGATGAAGGTGTGGCTGACGACGGGCGCCACCGTGCTGGCGCTGGTGCAGGTCGTCTCCGCCCTGTCGCTGTGGGGCCGGATCGGCGTCGACATCCCGGCGGGCGTGCACCGCTGGTCGGGCAGGCTGGCGTTCCTGCTGACGATCCCGGTCGCGTTCCACTGCCTGTACGCGCTCGGGCTGCAGTACGACGTGGCCAGGGTCGCCGTCCACTCGCTGCTCGGCTGCTTCTTCTACGGCGTGTTCGTGGCCAAGATGCTGTCGCTGCGCAGGGACGACGCGCCGGGCTGGACGCTGCCGGTGCTGGGCGGGCTGGCGTTCACCGCGCTGGTGGGGCTCTGGCTGACCTCGTCGTTCTGGTTCTTCACGACGATCGGGCTGAAGGTCTAGGGCTCGAACCGGGTCGTCCTGGTCAGCCCGGCGGCCCGGCCCTTGGCGGCCACGACCAGCGCCATCTTGCGCGACGCCTCGTCGATCATCTCGTCGCCGAGCATGACCGCGCCGCGCCGCTCCACGGTGGTGTAGTGCTCGTACGCCTCCAGGATGAGCTCGGCGTGGTCGTAGTCCTCCTGCGACGGCGAGAACACCTCGTTGGCCGCCTCGATCTGCGACGGGTGCAGCACCCACTTGCCGTCGAAGCCGAGCGCCGCGGCCCGCCGGGCGACCCGCCGGTAGCCGTCGACGTCCCTGATCTGCAGGTAGGGCCCGTCGATCACCTGGAGGTCGTGCATCCGGGCGGCCATCAGCAGCCGCATCAGGATGTAGTGGTAGGCGTCGCCCTCCTCGTAGCCGGGCGGCTGCTCGCCCACGACGAGGGTGCGCATGTTGATCGAGGCCATGAAATCGGCCGGCCCGAACACCAGCGTCTCCAGCCGCTTGGACGACCCGGCGATGGAGTCGGCGTTGACCAGCCCGCGGGCGTTCTCGATCTGCGCCTCGATGCCGATGCGGCCCACCTCGAAGCCCATCGTCTTCTCGATCTGGGTGAGCAGCGTGTCGAGCCAGACGATCTCGGTGGGGTCCTGGACCTTGGGCAGCATCAGGCAGTCGAGCTTGTCGCCGGCGCCTTCGACGATCTCGATGACGTCCCGGTACGTCCACTGCGTCGTCAGGTCGTTGACCCGCACGACCCGGGTCTTGCCGGTCCAGTCGCCCTCGCGCAGCGCGGCCACGATGTTGCGGCGCGCCTCCTCCTTGGCCAGGGGCGCGACGGCGTCCTCCAGGTCGAGGAACACCTCGTCGGCGGGCAGGCCCTGCGCCTTCTCCAGGAACCGGGGATTGCTGCCGGGCACCGCGAGAACCGAGCGACGTGAACGCATGCGCCCACGCTAGTGGCCCGTTCGGCCCTCCCGGAATCGGCCCCCCGGCTAAGGTCGAGCCGTGACCGACATCAACGGGGCCATCATCGAGGGCGCCAAGAAGTCCGGCGTCCTCTGGCTCTCTCTCGACCGTGCCCGGCTGGCCTGGCACACCTGGCACGACGGCGCCATCTACGTGGTGACGGGCGGCGAGGAGCAGTATCTGCCCGGCCTGGAGGGGCTGGGCAGCGTCTGGGTGACGCTGCGCAGCAAGGACAACGGCGCCAGGCTCGCCGAGTTCGAGGCCAGGATCGAGCTGGTCGACCAGGCCGCCGAGCCCGAGGCCGTCGCGGCGCTGGTCAAGGAGCGGCTCAACACGACCGACAGCGAGCATCTGGCCGAGCGGTGGGCGGCCGGCTCCTCGGTGCTGCGGCTGACGCCCAAGCCGGTGTGCACCTGCTGAGGCGTCAGGTGCGCACCGGCTCGGCGAGGCCGGTGGCGGGCGAGGGCTGAGCGCCCGCGGTGGCGGTCTGGGCGAGCAGCGCGCCCGACAGCACGATGAGGCCGCCGATGATCTGGAAGACGCCCAGCGCCTCTCCGAGCAGCACCCAGGCCACGACGGCGCCGCCGATGACCTCCAGCGAGGCCACGGTGGCGCCCACGGCGGCCGACAGCCGGCGCACCGCGTTGACGCCCAGGATGTAGGCCGTCACGGTGGCGACGAGCACCATCCACAGATACGCGCCGAGCACCGGCAGCTCCGACGCCCCGGCGGCCGGGGTGGCGGCGGTGGCGAAGGCGCTCCACGGGAGGTCCCAGGGCCGGGCGAACGGCAGCAGCACGACGGCGGCCCCGGTCATGCCCCAGGCGATCAGGCCGAGCGGGTCCACGTCGTCGCCGAAACTATCGCTCATCAGGAAATATCCGGCGCAGCACGCCCCCGCGGCCAGCCCCAGCAACAGCCCCAGCGCGTCGAGCCGCAGCCCGTCCCAGAACTCGACCACGATGCCCAGCCCCAGCACCGCCGTCACCGCGCCCACGAACGCGGCCCTGGCGAGCCGTACCTTCCGCACGAACCGCACCCAGAGCACGACCATCACCGGCGCCATGAACTCCAGCAGCAGCGCGATGCCGACCGGCAGCCGGGTGATCGCCACGAAGTAGAGCGCCTGCACGCCCGCGACCGCGACGATCGCGTACGCCCCGAAGAACGGCAGGCGCGAGCGCGGGATGCGCAGCGCGGCCGGTTTGACCAGCGCGAGCACGGCGAGCAGGAGCAGCCCGGCGCCGGCCATGCGCGCCCATACGGCCTCGATGGGGGCGAGCCCGGCCGCGATGAGATATTTCGCCATCGGCCCGGAGAACGCGAAGCACACCGAGGACACGAAAGCGATCGCGAGTCCCGCATACCGCATGGGCGCACCACCAGGGAGGAGTAATCACCGTTCGAAACGTTTGATACTGACACGCCCGGGGTCCCCGGCGCAACGCCGGGCCCCTGTTAACGTGGCTGACGTGCAGATCTTCGTGGCACGACTGGCCGGCACCCCGGTCTTCGACCCCGCCGGCGACCAGATCGGCCGCATCCGCGACGTGGTGACCACCCTGCGGGGCAGCCGGCCGCCGAGCGCGCACGGCATGGTCGTGGAGGTCCAGCCGCGCCGCCGCGTCTTCCTGCCCATCACCCGCGTGCGCGGCATCGAGGCAGGCGCGGTGATCTTCACCGGGCGGATCAACATGCGCCGGTTCGAGCAGCGCGTCACGGAGACCCTGGTGATCGGCGAGATGCTGGACCTGACCGTCCGGGTGCGCGACGAGCAGATGACCGTCTACGACGTGGCCATGGCCGAGATCAAGCCGTCCACCTGGGAGATCACCAAGGTCGCCGTCTACAAGGGCAGGCGCAGGCGCGAGCCGAAGGTCGTCGGCTGGGACGAGGTGTCCGGGTTCGACATCCTGCAGAAGGACCAGGGGGCGGCCGGGCTGATCGCCTCGTTCGAGGAGATGCGGGCCGCCGACATGGCCAGCGCGCTGCACGACCTGCCGGGCAAGCGGCGCATCGAGATCGCCCGCGCGCTCGACGACGACCGGCTGGCCGACGTGCTGGAGGAGCTGCCGCCCGGCGACCAGATCGGCATCCTCGGCATGCTGGAGCCCGAGCGGGCCGCCGACGTGCTGGAGGAGATGAACCCGGACGACGCCGCCGACCTGCTCGGCGACCTGCCCGACCAGCAGGCGGCCGAGCTGCTGGCGCTGATGGAGCCCAAGGAGGCCGCCCCGGTGCGGCGGCTGCTCACCTACCCGCAGGACACCGCGGGCGGCATGATGACCAGCGAGCCGGTGATCCTGCCGCCGAGCGGCACCGTGGCCGAGGCGCTGGCGCACATCCGGCAGCACGACCTGACGCCCGCCGTGGCCGCCCAGGTCTACATCACCCGGCCGCCGAACGAGACGCCGACGGGCCCGTACCTGGGGGTGACGCACTTCCAGCGGCTGCTGCGCGACCCGCCGTCCACGCTGCTCGGCGCCGTCATCGACCCGTCGATCGACCCGATCAGGCCCGAGTTCACGCTGCCGGAGGTGGCCTTCTACCTGGCCAACTACAACCTGGTCGCGGCCCCGGTGGTCGACGAGCTGAACCGGCTCGTCGGCGCCGTCACCGTGGACGACGTGCTGGACCACCTGCTGCCGGAGGACTGGCGCGAGAGGCCGGAGCCGTGACGAGCGAGCGCCTCGACCAGCCCAGGGAGCTGCGCCGCTCGCTGCGCCCGCACTACGACCCCGAGGCGTTCGGGCGGCTGTCGGAGCGGATCGCGCGCTTCCTCGGCACCGCGCGGTTCCTGGTCTACATGACCGTGTTCGTGACGGTGTGGATCCTCTGGAACGTCGCCGCCCCGGACCGCCTGCAGTTCGACCCGTACCCGTTCATCTTCCTGACGCTCATGCTGTCGCTGCAGGCCTCGTACGCGGCGCCGCTGATCCTGCTGGCGCAGAACCGCCAGGACGACCGCGACCGCGTCCAGTACGAGCAGGACCGCGAGACCGCCGACCGCAACCAGGCGGAGATCGAGTATCTGACCCGGGAGATCGCCGGGCTGCGGATGGCGCTGGGCGAGGTGACCACCCGCGACTACCTGCGCTCGGAGCTCCAGCGGCTGGCCGAGGACCTCAGGGAGCGCCCGTGAGCCGGTCGAGCAGGCCGCGCACCTGGGCCAGGTCGCCGGGCGTGAGCCGGTCCAGGAACATCGCCCGCACGCCCCGCCGGTAGGTGGGCGTGGCCTCCGCCAGCCGCTCCACGCCGGCCTGCGTCAGCACCGCGAACAGCCCGCGGGCGTCGTCGGCGCACGCCTCGCGCGTCACCAGCCCGTCACGCTGCAACCGGTCGATCAGCCGGGTCAGCCCGCTGCGCGACAGCAGCACCCGGCCCGCCAGGTCGTTCATCCGCAGCCGCCGCCCCGGCGCCTCGGCCAGGTGCGTCAGCACGTCGAACGAGGCCAGCGGCAGGTCGTGGCCGTCGAGCAGCTCGGCCTCCAGGTGGCGGGTGATGCCCAGCTGGGCTCGCTGCAGACCGCGCCAGACCGCCAGCTCCCCGGCGGTGAGCCCCTCGTCGGGCAGAACAGTCACGGAGTAACCTTAGAACGTTGCACAAACACCTAAAACCGCGCTGGATTAACGGGACGGCCCGCCTGGTTCATACCATGGAGGGGCATCCTCACTGGCGTGCAGGCGCCTGTCACACATATACCGGCAAAGGAGGGACGGCACCCTCGTTCGCGGGCGTGCCGAGACTTCGATGGCACCAACCCAGGAACAGGTGACGGCCGCCCTCGCCACCGTCATCGACCCCGAGATCCGCCGCCCGATCACCGACCTCGGCATGGTCAAGGGCATCGACATCGCCGCAGACGGCAAGGTGCGGGTCGGCGTCTACCTCACGGTGGCCGGGTGTCCGATGAAGGACACCATCCGGCGCGACGTCACCACGTCCGTCGCCAAGCTCGACGGCGTCACCGGCGTCGAGATCGAGCTCGACGTGATGAGCGCCGAGCAGCGCAAGACGTTGCAGACCACGCTGCGCGGCGACCGGGGGCCGGAGAAGGAGATCCCCTTCAACCAGCCCGGCTCGCTGACCCGCGTGTTCGCGGTGGCCAGCGGCAAGGGCGGCGTCGGCAAGTCGTCCGTGACCGTCAACCTGGCCGCCGCCATGGCCTCCAGCGGCCTCAAGGTCGGCATCGTCGACGCCGACATCTACGGCCACAGCATCCCGCGCATGCTGGGCGCCGCCGAGAGGCCCACCAAGGTCGAAGACATGATCATGCCGCCGGTGGCGCACGACATCAAGGTCATCTCGGTCGGCATGTTCAAGCCAGAGGGCAACACGCCGGTCGTGTGGCGCGGGCCGATGCTCGACCGGGCGCTGCACCAGTTCCTCGCCGACGTCTACTGGGGCGACCTCGACGTCCTGCTCCTCGACCTGCCGCCCGGCACCGGCGACATCGCCATCTCGGTGGCCCAGCGCCTGCCCGGGGCCGAGATCCTGGTCGTCACCACGCCGCAGATGGCCGCCGCCGAGGTGGCCGAGCGGGCCGGGTCCATCGCGGCCCAGACCCACCAGCAGATCGCCGGCGTCATCGAGAACATGGCCTGGCTGCCCTGCCCCCACTGCGACGAGCGCATCGCGGTCTTCGGCGAGGGCGGCGGCCAGACGGTCGCCGACGCGCTGACCCGCACGCTCGGCGCCCGGGTGCCGCTGCTCGGCCAGGTGCCGATCGACCTGCGACTGCGCGAGGGCGGCGACGAGGGCAAGCCGCTCGTCCTCACCGACCCCGACTCGCCCGCCGCCGCCGAGCTCCGCTCGATCGCCGCGGGCCTGAGCAAGCGCGGCTCCAGCCTCAAGGGCATGCAGCTCGGCCTGTCACCCAACCGGGGCTGACCCGATCACGATCACGGCGGGCCCACCACGCGGGTGGGCCCGTCAGGTCGCCTCGGTGTCGTACGGGGGGATCTCCCCCACGCCCAGCTCCTCCGCCATCGGCGCGGCGTAGGCGGGGGCGGGGTCCAGCGCGGGCTTGGCGTTCCAGTCGTCCTCGAGGTCGTCGAGCAGGTGCTTGCGCACGAAGTTGCGCGGGTTGAGGTCGGCCGGGTCGAAGTCCTTGAACTCCGGCCCCAGCCCGGCCCGCAGGTCGTCACGCGCGTTGTTGGCCATCTGCCGCAGGTTGCGCAGCGTCTTGCCGGCCTGTGCGGCCGCCTGGGGCAGCTTCTCCGGACCGAAGACCAGCAGCGCGATGACGATCAGCGCGCCGATCTCCAACCAGCCAAGTCCGAACACCTGAGCTCCTACCGGTCCATCCGCTCCGAGGACAAAACCCCCGGCCTATCCACAGAGTACGGGCTCCTGCGAAGCGGTCGGCACCCGCGTCAGGACGGGGTGGGCACGGGTTCCTCGTCGGCGCTGACCACGAGGGTCGCGATGTGCTCCTGGTCGTCGCGCTCGTACTTGATCTCGATCTTGGAGCCGGGCGCCTTGCTGCGGATCAGCGCGATGAGCTCGTTGCCGTCCTGCAGGCGCAGGCCGTCGACCTCCAGGATCACGTCGCCCGCCTTGAGTCCGGCCTTCTCGGCGGGGCCGCCGGCGTCGACCGGCGGGCGGCCGCTGCGGTTGCCGGAGGCGATGCGGACGCCCTCGCCCCGCCACTCGGGGTCGAGCACGATGCCGATCTTGGGCCGCTTGGCCTTGCCGGTGGTGACGAGCTCCTGAGCGACGCGGCGGGCCTGGTTGACCGGGATGGCGAAGCCGAGGCCGATGCTGCCGCTCTGGCTGGTGACCGACCGGCTCAGCGTGGCGATCGCCGAGTTGACGCCGACGACCTCGCCCCTGGCGTTGACCAGCGGGCCGCCGGAGTTGCCCGGGTTGATGGCGGCGTCGGTCTGGATGGCGCTGATGTAGGCGGGCTCCTCGCCCGTGGCGCCGCTCTCGTCGCCCGCGATCACGGGCCGGTTGAGCGAGCTGACGATGCCGGTGGTGACCGTGCCGGTCAGGCCCAGCGGCGAGCCGATCGCGATGACCGGGTCGCCCACGACGACCTCCTCGGAGTTGCCGAGCCGGATCTCCGGGGTGCCGAACGTCTCCTCCGGCTTGACCACGGCCAGGTCGGAGCCGGGGTCACGGCCGACGATGCGGGCCGTGGTGGTCTTGCGGTTGTTGAACTGGATCTTGATCTCGCCGCCCTTGGCCGCGAGAGCTACCACGTGGTTGTTGGTCACCACGTAGCCGTCCTTGATCAGGAAGCCGGAGCCCGAGGCGCCCTCGGTGTTGCCGACGTTGCCGACCTCCAGCGACACCACGCTGGGCAGCACCCGCGAGGCCACCCCGGCCACCGACTCGGGCGGCCTGTTGGTGTTGCCGGTGGGCGCGGCGCCGAGGTTGAAGCTCGGGTCGGTGCCGCTGCCGGGCCTGGTCAGCAGGTACGTGCCGACACTGCCGAGCAGGGAGGCCACGAGCGCGATGACGACGGCGAGCACGACCAGGAACGAGGTGCTGGGCCCGCGCCGGGGCAACGCCATCGCGCCGCCGCCGAACCCGCCGGGAGGCGGCGCCCATCCGGCGCCCATGCCGAGCGCGCGCTGGGGCGGGGGCGGCGTGCCGTGCCGGCCGAACGCCGGGCCTTCGCCGCCAGGGCTGCCGAAGCCGAACGAGGGACCCTCGCCGCCGGGGCTGGCGAAGCCGTAGGAGGGGTTTTCGCCGCTGGGGCTGCTGAACCCGTAGGGCGGCCTCTCGGGGCCCGGAGGGGCGTAGGAGGGGCCTTCGCCGCCCGGGTTGCCGAAACCGAAGGAGGGGGTCTCGTAGGCGCGTGTGTCGCCCCTGACCCCCTCAGGCGAGCCGAACTCCGGTGAACCGAACTCGGGAGAGCCGAACTCCGGAGAGCCGAACGTGTGCGGCGGGGAGCCGTAGATCGTGGTGTCGCCGGGCTCGCCCGACGGTGCGCCCCAGCCCGGCTCGGGCCGCCGCTCCGGCTGGTCGCCGGCGGGCAGGAACTCCGGCCGCCCCTGTGGATCAGGGTTGTCCGACGGCGTGCGTCCATCGTCGGGGCGCGTCTCGTCGGTCATCTACTACTCACCACTCCTTGCTCGGACACCGCAATCATGGCGTGATCGGCATACGAGAGTCGTAAAGCAATTGTCAGCAAAATCGCCCGACAAATCCCGATCTCAGATCGTATGCCCACCACGCCATGGACTACGCCATCCCGAGTATCCCAGGAGCGAACCGGTCAAGGCGTGGGCGCGCTCGTCTGCGCGGTCGAGGGCGAGTTCTGCACCCGCTTGACGAGCTCGACCGGAGGCGCGGTGGTCTGGCCGCCGCCCGACACGGCGAAGAACGTGCCGAGCGCCACGGCCGCCGAGACCACGCTGACGGCCACGTACGCGGTGCGCCGCCTACCGCCTCGGCCCGGCCCCGAAGAAGCGCCACCACTGGCGCCCCTGCGGGGCCTGTTGTCCAAAGGGGCGATGCTGTGCGGGCCCGGGATCGGCACACCTCCGAACGTCCGGGCCGGGAACGGCCGCTCGCGGGGCGGCAACGGGCCGCCCGGCTCGGCCATGCGCAGCAGCGACATGGTGAGGTCGGCCGGCATCGACGGGCCGTCGAGCGAGCGCAGGCGCGACTTCAGCGCCCGCACCGACTCGACCTCCCGCCTGCAGTCAGCGCAGAATGTCAGATGCGCGAGCGCGCGCTCACGATCGGCGTGGCCGAGTTCTCCGTCGACCAGCGCGGATACGCGTTCTCCAAGATGAGCCATATCAGACTTCCTCCCCACGGGTAACGGTCGGGGGGAGTTGGGAATTACGGGGAGCCCGATGGTCGAGCGCCTCCCGCAACTGCGCCCGGCCACGATGAATGCGGCTCCGGACCGTGCCCAGCTTGACGCTGAGCGTGGCCGCGATCTCCTCATACGACAGGCCTTCGATGTCACACAGCACGATCGCGGCCCGGAACTCCGGGGCGAGCGCGTCGAGCGCGGCCTGGATGTCCGGCTCGAGGTGCGCGTCGTCGAATGCCTGCGCCGGCGACGGCTCGCGGCCACGGAGTCGCTCCGCCGCGTCGTCGGCCAGCCCCTCGAACCTGATGCGCTGCTTGCGCCGCGCCATGTCGAGGAACAGGTTGGTCGTGATCCGGTGCAGCCAGCCTTCGAACGTGCCCGGGGTGTAACTAGACAGCGACCTGAAGACGCGGACGAAGACCTCCTGAGTGAGGTCCTCGGCGTCGTGGACGTTGCCGGTCAGGCGGTAAGCCAGGCGATAGACGCGTGCGGAATGCGTCCGCACTACTTCCTCCCATGTGGGGGGAGTCCAGTCGGATTCGGACATGCTCGTCGGAGTCTCGGCCTGGTGGTCACTTTCGTCCACCAGAACTCCTCTCTTTGGGACCACCGCTACCGCCATAGTGCCTGGTTTTGTCCCTTCATGCGCACTGGCTGCCTTCAGGACCGGCAAAGCCCGTTTAAACCTGCAACGCCTCGGGGGCCTCCTGAGTTCCCGTCCCGGCGTGTCTCCCCTAGGCTGCGATCGGTGACCAATCGCACGAAAGTGGGGGGAGGAGGCCGATGACCAGTCCGGTAGAGGCCACTCTGGCCTATGCGGAGCAGTTCCATCAGGAAGATGAGATCTTGCACGCGGCGCGGCAGCGCGGGCTGGAGATGGGCGCCACGCCCATCCTTCCTGGCGGCGGCGCGGCGTTGTGCTTCCTCGCCACGGCGGTCAACGCCAAGTCGGTCGTCGAGGTCGGCACCGGCTGCGGCGTCTCGGGGCTCTGGCTGCTGCGCGGCATGCGCTCCGACGGCACGCTGACCAGCGTCGACGTCGAGCCCGAGCACCAGCGGCTGGCCCGGCAGGCGTTCGCCGAGGCCGGGTTCTCCGGCGGCCGGGTGCGGCTGATCGCCGGCCGCGCGCTCGACGTGCTGCCCCGCCTGTCCGACGGCGGCTACGACCTGGTCTTCGCCGACGCCGCCAAGCAGGAGTACGCCGACTACCTGGCCGAGTCGGTGCGCCTGCTGCGCGTGGGCGGCATCGTCGCCTTCGACAACGTGCTGTGGCACAACCGGGTCGCCGACCCCGCCCAGCGCGACCCCGACACGGTCTCACTGCGCGAGCTGGGCAAGCTGGTGCAGACCGACGACCGGCTGCGCTCGGTGCTCATACCGCTCGGCGACGGCCTGCTCGCCGCCATCAAGATCGCCGACTAGCCCGTACGCGCTCCGTACGGGCCGTTAGGAGCGGGTCAGCCACTCCAGGAGCACCCGCACGCCGAAGCCCGTGGCGCCCTTGGTCAGCACGCCCTCGTCGACCGTGCTGCGCCCCACGCCCGCGATGTCCAGGTGGGCCCAGGGCCGCTTCCCGGCGAACTCCCGCAGGAACAGCGCCGCCGTGATCGACCCGGCCCCGTAGGTGGAGCCGACCTCGATGTTGGCCAGGTCCGCCACCGACGAGCGCAGCCCGTCGGCGTAGTCGTCGATCAGCGGCATCCGCCACAGCCTGTCGTCGCTCTCCCGCCCGGCCGCCACGAGCTGGCCGGCCAGCTCGTCGTCGGTGGCGTAGAGGCCGCCGACGTTGCGCCCGAGCGCCACGCTCATCGCGCCGGTCAGCGTGGCGATGTCGACGACCACGTCGGGGTCGAGCTCGGCGTCGGCGTAGGCGAGCGCGTCGGCCAGCACCAGCCTGCCCTCGGCGTCGGTGTTGAGCACCTCGACCGTGCGGCCGCCGTACTGCCTGATGACGTCGCTGGGCCGCTGGGCGGTGCCGGACGGCATGTTCTCGGCGGCGGCGATCAGGCCGGTGACACGCACGGGCGCGCCCAGCCGGGCCAGCGCGCCGAGGACGGCGATCACCACGGCGCCGCCCGCCATGTCCGTCTTCTGCGTCTTCATGTTGTCGGTCGGCTTCAGCGACAGGCCGCCCGAGTCGAACGTGATGCCCTTGCCCACCAGCACGACGTGCCGCGCGGCCGGCTCGGCGGGGGTGTAGGAGAGCTGGATGAGCCGCGGCGGGCTGGCCGAGCCCTGGCCGACCCCCAGGATGCCGCCGAACCCCTCGGCCCGCAGCGCCTCCTCGTCCCACACGCGCACCGGCAGGCCCTGCTCGGCGGCGCGGTCGGCGAGCCAGGCCGGGTTCTTCACCGACGACGGCGTGTTGGCCAGGTCACGCGCGAGCGCCACGGCCCGCGCCACGCTCTCGCCGCGCCGCACCTGGCCCTCGTCGGCGCCCGCGAACGTCAGCGCCGCCACCGGCCGCTTGCCCGGCGCGCCGATCTTGAAGGAGTAGGCCGCCAGCAGCGCGGCCTCGGCGAACGCCGTCACGTCGCCCTCGGGCGTCAGCACCACGAGCTCGTCCTGGCCGCGCACGCGGCGGGTCAGCGTGGCCGCGGCCTTGCGCAGGGCGCGCGGCGAACCGTCGCCCACGCCGTAGAGGAGCACGCGGCCGACGCCGTCGCCGCGCGCTACGGGAACCTCGACGATCTCGCCGGCCTCGCCCTTGGCCTCGTAGTGGGCGAACAGCCCCGCGACCGGCACGCGCAGGTCGACCACGGCCGGCGGGTCCAGGTCCGCCGAGTACGGGACGGCCAGCAGCGCGGCGTCCGCGGGAACCTCGGCGACCACCGACGCAGCGGTCTCAATGGGCACGTTCGCTCTCCTCCAACGTCAGCGACCCTGGCGACGGGCGTACGCCAGGGTCGTGGGTCAAACCTGTCCCGGGATCTCTCAGCCGACGACGTTCTTCAACGCCTCGCCGAGGGCCTTCGCCTCGTCGGCGGAGATCTCCACGACGAGCCGGCCGCCGCCCTCCAGGGGGACCCGCATGACAATGCCGCGCCCTTCCTTGGTGACCTCGAGCGGACCATCGCCGGTCCGCGGCTTCATCGCCGCCATGCGTGCATCCCTTCCTGCCTTGGGCTCCCGCGGCCCGCGATTTCCGACCGCCCGTGGGGGGTGGTCGGCGCATTCACGTCTTCTGTGATGTCCTATTCTCCCGCATCGAGAGCCCTCATGGGTAACGATCTCCTCCCAGAATGCGTTGTCCAGGGGGGCGAAGGCGGCCAAACTGGACTTCGTGCATGCACGCGCCGCCCTGTTCGACCTGTATGGAGACCACCTGCGCTCACGCGGTGGGCAGGCGTCCGTGGCCGCTCTCGTCCGCCTCATGCGACCGCTGGAAATCGCCGCTCCCGCCGTGCGTACCGCCGTTTCGCGCATGGTCAGGCAGGGCTGGCTGCGGCCCGTCAAACTGCCCCAGGGACCCGGGTACGGGCTCACTCCGAAGTGCGTCAGACGGCTGGACGAGGCGGCGCTGAGAATTTACCGAGCCGGGACGGTGACCTGGCACGGCCGCTGGCACATGATCGTTTTCGGCTCGGTGAGAGACCGGGCGCGCCGCGAGCGGATCAGGGCCGAGCTGACGTTCCTCGGCTACGCCGCGCTGTCCGAGACGACCTGGATCGGCCCGCACTCCTCCGCCGAACTGGACAACCTGCTGGACGCCGAGGGCGTGCGCGCCGACCGGTTCGACGCCGCGCTCGAAGGCGACCCGTGCGAGCTGGTCTCCCGCGCCTGGGATCTGACCGCCATCGGCGAGGCGTACGAGCAATGGCACGCCGAGGCTGTCACGCTGATCAGCGCCCTGCCCGACGGGGCCCCGCCCGACCGGGTGTTCGCGACCAGGAGCAGGCTCGTGCACGGATGGCGCAACTTCCTGTTCCGCGACCCCGGCCTGCCGCCCGAACTGCTGCCGGCCGGCTGGCCGGGCGAGAAGGCCCGCGCCTACTTCGAACAGGAGGCCGCCCGGCTGCTGCCCACGGCCGCCGCGTTCGTCGACAGGGAGATGCATTGACCGCCGCTGAGGGAGACGCCTTGATCCGCTATGACGTGCGCGACGCCGTCGCCGCCATCACGCTCGACCGCCCCGACGCCATGAACTCGCTGACCGCCGGCCTCAAGGACGCGCTCCTCGACGCGCTCCGGAAGGCAGCCGCCGACCCCGGCGTCCGCGCCGTCCTGCTCACCGGCTCCGGCCGCGCCTTCTGCGCCGGCCAGGACCTGCGCGAGCACGCCGCCAACCTCGACGCCGGCCGCGGCCTCGCCGACACCGTGCGCCGGCACTACAACCCGATCGTCGAGCTCATCACCACCATGCCCAAGCCCGTCGTCGCCGCCGTCAACGGCGTCGCCGCCGGGGCGGGAGCCTCCCTCGCCTTCGCCTGCGACCTGCGCGTCGCCTCCGACAAGGCCAAGTTCGCGCTCGCCTTCGCCGGCATCGCGCTCGCGCCCGACTCCGGCGCCTCCTGGACGCTGCAACGCCTGGTCGGCCTCGGCCGCGCCACCGAGATCATGCTGCTCGGCGAGCCCATCGACGCCGCCCGCGCCCTGGAGCTCGGCCTGGTCAACCGCGTCGTCCCCGCCGACACGCTGGCCG
This sequence comes from Nonomuraea sp. NPDC049725, assembly GCF_040674795.1. Classification (NCBI taxonomy): domain Bacteria; kingdom Bacillati; phylum Actinomycetota; class Actinomycetes; order Streptosporangiales; family Streptosporangiaceae; genus Nonomuraea; species Nonomuraea sp. NPDC049725. The sequence goes on from NZ_JBFANJ010000010.1 coordinate 89,721, forward strand.
AGGCCGCCGCCGACCTGGCCGCCCGCCTCGCGCAAGGCCCCACCCAGGCGTACGCCGCCACCAAGCGCGCACTCGCCCACGCCGCAACGCACTCACTGCCCGAATCGCTCGCCCTGGAAGCCGACCTCCAGGACGAATGCGTCGCCACCGACGACCACCTGGCCGCCACCAAGGCGTTCCTCAACAAGGAACGCCCCGTCTTTCACCGGCCCGCCTGACTCCTCGCCACGCAGCCCTCGATGTGATCGTTGACCAGGCCGATCGCCTGCATCAACGCATAGGCGGTGGTCGGCCCGACGAACCTGAAGCCGCGCCCCTTCAGCTCCTTGGCCAGCGCCTTGGACGCCGGGGTGACGGCGGGCACGTCGGCCATCGACGCGGGCACCGGCGAGTCCGGATCGGCATACTTCCAGACCAGCTCGGAAATGCCTTCCGGCAGCTCCAGCGCCGCCCGCGCGTTGCCGATCGCCGCCTCCACCTTGGCCCGGTTGCGCACGATCCCCGGATCGCCCAGCAGCCGCTCCACGTCCTTGTCCGTGTAGCCCGCCACCTTCGGGATCGAGAACCCGTCGAAGGCCCGGCGGAAGTTCTCCCGCTTGCGCAGGATCGTCAGCCACGACAAACCCGACTGGAACGCCTCCAGCGTCACGCGCTCGAACACCCCGTCGTCGCCGCGCACCGGGCGGCCCCACTCCTCGTCGTGGTAGGCGATGTAGACCGGGTCCGTCATCCCCGTCCACGAGCAGCGGATCACCTCGCTCACGCCCGCTCGTCCCCGTCCCGCGCCACCCGCACCGTCTCGCCCTCGCCGTTCTGCCCCGGACCGCCTCCGGCCCGCTCCGCGCCGTCCACCCCGTCAACGTACGTGACCTCGCCGGACGCGGTGGCCCCCTCACCAGGGGTGGCGACCTCGTCGGAGGTCTCACCGGCGGCCTCGTCGGAGGCGGCGGGCTCCACGGGGGCGCTCGCGGCTTCGCCGGACGCCGACGGCTCGGCGGGCGCGGGCGGCTCCGCGTCGTGCGGGGCGTCCTCCCCTGTGGAAGCGGTCTCTTCCGGGACAGCCGCCTCACCGGGAACGGGGGGCTCCGCCGGGGAGGCGCTCACGGCCTCCCCTGCGGCGGCGCCCTCACCGGGGGCGGGCTCCTTGGAGGCCGTCGCGGTGGCGGGCGGGGGTGTGGGGTCCGGGTCGGGCAGGGTGTGGGGGGCGGCCGGGGGCTCGTGGTCGGTGCGGAGACCGGCGCCGGGGGCCGCGTAGACCTCCTGGCGCGCGTGCAACCGGCTCGACAGCAGCTCCGACACCCGCTGCTCCAGCACGGCGATCCGCGTGTCGCGGGCGCTGATCGCGTTGGCGGCCCGGCGCAGGGTCTCGTCGACGGACTGCGTGTGGTAGCCGACGAGGTTGACGGGCAGCCGCAGCGCCATGAAGTCGACGGCGGTGAGCTTGCCGGCTTCGGGAAGGTTGAGCGGCGGCACGTCCGGCGGGAACTCGGTCAGCTCACCGCCCCTGCCGAGGGAGACCAGCACCACGCAGGCCAGGATGGCGAGCGCGGCAATGGCGAGTATGACCAGCACATTGGCATCGTACTCATACCACGGAGGCATGAGTCCCGCACTTGCCGCATCCCGCTCAGCCGACGGCCTCTCCGAGCTCGGCGACGCTCGGCCTGACGGGGGTGGCACGGCCTTCGAGCTGGTCGAACGCCTCTTCCAGGGTGGTGGTCCAGGCGATGGCGTCGAAAACCCCGGCGCGGGTGAACCCCGCGTCGTGCATGCCGACGATCAGCTCCTTGAGCGGCTCGTACAGGCCCCACGGGTCGAGGATGACCAGCGGCCGGTCGTGGATGCCGAGCACCCGCGCGGTCCAGATCTCGAACAGCTCCTCCAGCGTGCCGATGCCGCCGGGGAGGACGAGGAAGGCGTCGGACCTGGCGTCCATGACGCCTTTGCGCTCGCGCATGTCGGCGGTGATGATCAGCTCGTCGGAGTCGCGGTCGGCGACCTCGATGTCGACGAGCACCTGGGGGATGACGCCGACGGTGTGGCCGCCGGCGGCGCGGGCGGCGGTGGTGACGGCGCCCATGCAGGACACGGTGGCGCCTCCGCTCACCAGCGTGTGGCCGCGCTTGGCGAGCTCGGCGCCCACGTCGGAGGCGAGGCGGAGGTACTTGCCGTCGATGTTCTGGCTGGAGGAGCAGTAGACGCAGATGTTCACGAGGAGCCAGCCTATTGCGGCTCGGCGACCTGCGACTCGGTGGCCCGGATCTCCTCCTCGCGTTGCTGGGAGCGGGCCCGGTCGGCTTCGACGATGATGCTGACGGCCTCGTCCACGTCGTCGGTGACGGTGATCAGGTCGAGGTCCTGCGGCGCGATCTTGCCGGTGCCGAGCAGCGTGCCCTTGATCCATTCGATCAGGCCGCCCCAGTATTCGCTGCCCATGAGCACGACGGGGAAGGAGGTGACCTTGTGCGTCTGGACCAGCGTCAGCGCCTCGAACAGCTCGTCGAGCGTGCCGAAGCCGCCGGGCAGGGCGATGAAGCCGCAGGAGTACTTGACGAACATGGTCTTGCGCACGAAGAAGTAGCGGAACTCGATGCCGAGGTCCACGTAGTCGTTCATGCGCTGTTCGAAGGGCAGCTCGATGCCGAGCCCGACCGACACGCCGCCGTCGACCTCGGAGGCGCCGCGGTTGGCCGCCTCCATGACGCCGGGGCCGCCGCCGGTGATGACGGCGTAGCCGGCCTTGGCCAGCGCGCTGCCGAGGGCGCGGCCGGCCTCGTACTCGGGCGAGTCGCCGGGGGTCCTGGCGGAGCCGAACACGGTGACGGCCCTGGGCAGCTCGGCGAGCTGGCCGAAGCCCTCGACGAACTCCGACTGGATGCGCAGCACCCGCCACGGGTCCATGTGCACCCAGTCGGCCGGGCCCTGTCGGGCGAGCAGCCGCTGGTCGTGGGTGGAGGAGGGGACCATGTCGCCGCGTACGACCGCCTGCCCCTGACGCCTTTCCCGGCGGGTTGATTTCATGAGTTCACGCTAGCCCTTCGTGTGGTGCGGATCGTGCCCGAACTCCACGTCTACCCGGCTCGGAAGAATCTTGAAAAACTTCCCGGGAAACCTGGAACCGAATTTCGCGGACCCTGCGTCTAACCGGCGAGGGTGCTGCTCGGGACTGAAAGTGGCTCTCCCCGCCAAATGGCCGGCGAGGAGAGCCACTTTCATGTTGTCTGCCGGGTGTCAGGTCGTCAGCCAGGTGCGCATCGCCTGCTCGCTCTCCACGATCCGCGTCAGCGACACGTATTCGCCCTGCTGGTGCGCCAGGTTGGGGTCGCCGGGGCCGTAGTTGACGGCCGGCACGCCGAGCGCGGAGAAGCGCGCCACGTCCGTCCAGCCGAGCTTGGCCCGCGGGGTGCCGCCCACGGCGGCGGTGAACGCGGCGGCCACCGGATGCGTCAGGCCCGGCCGCGCCCCGGGCGCCGCGTCGACGAAGCGGACCTCGTACCCGTCGAAGACGTCGCGCACGTGCTCCTGCGCCTGCTCGATCGTGAGGTCGGGGGCGAAACGGTAGTTGACGGTGACCACGCACTCGTCGGGGATCACGTTGCCGGCGACGCCGCCGCGGACGCCGACGGCGTTGAGCCCCTCGTGGTACTCCAGCCCGTCGACCACCGGCAGCCGCGCCTCGTACGCGTTGAGCCTGGCCAGGATCGGCTCGGCGCGGTGGATGGCGTTGATGCCGTACCACGACCTGGCGCTGTGGGAGCGCTTGCCGGGCACGACGACGTCGGCGCGCAGCGTGCCCTGGCAGCCGCCCTCGATGACGCCGTCGGTGGGCTCCATCAGCACCGCGAAGTCGGCGGCGAGCCAGTCGGGGTGGTCGCGGGCGACGCGGGTGAGGCCGTTGCGGTCGGCCTCGATCTCCTCGCAGTCGTAGAAGACGTACGTGACGTCGCGCACGGGGGCGGGCACCGTGGCGGCCAGCTTGAGCGCGACGGCCACCCCGGCCTTCATGTCGGACGTGCCGCACCCGTACAGGAGGTCGCCGTCGACGCGGCTGGGCAGGTTGGCGGCGACGGGGACGGTGTCGAGGTGTCCGGCGATCAGGACCCGCTCGGCGTGCCCGAGCTCGGTGCGGGCGACGACGGTCTGCCCGGACCGGTCGACCTTCAGGTGGGGCAGCGCGGTCAGCGCCTGCTCGACCTGGGCCGCGAGGGCCTGTTCGGCGCCGCTCACCGACTCGACGTCGACGATGCGGGCGGTCAGTGTGCGTACGTCCTGGGTGAGGTCGAGCATCAGGTGTTCACTCCGTGTTCGCGCAGCACGTCGTTGAGCGCTGCCTTGTCGTGCCGCTGCCCCGGCTCCAGACGCTTGAGCACGAGCACGCACGGCAGGCCGAACGTGCCACCGGGGAACTCCTTCTGACGGGTGCCGCCCACGGCCACGCACCAGTCGGGGACGCGGCCGCGGCCGAGCTCCTCGCCGGTGTGGACGTCGATGACGGGCATGGAGGCCGACAGGATCGTGCCGGCTCCGACGACCGCGCCGCGGCCCACCCGGGCCCCTTCGACGATCATCGCGCGGCTGCCGATCAGCGCCTCGTCCTCGACCACGACCGGGACGGCGTTCGGGGGCTCCAGCACGCCGCCGATCCCGACGCCGCCCGACAAGTGGACGTCGCGGCCGATCTGCGCGCACGAGCCGACCGTGGCCCAGGTGTCGACCATGGTGCCGGAGTCCACGTACGCGCCGATGTTGGTGAACGACGGCATGAGCACCACGCCCGGAGCCAGGTAGGAGCCCCAGCGCGCGATCGCGCCCGGCACCACCCGCACGCCGTCGAAGGTGCTCTTGAGCGGCACCCGGTCGTGGTGCTGGAAGTCGCCCACCTGGGACCTGGCCATGCCGAGCACCTTGAAGCTCAGCAGGATCGCCCGTTTGGCCCGCTCGTCGACCGCCACCAGGCCGTCGCCGGTCACCTGGGCGACGCGGGCCTTGCCGGTGTCGAGCAGGTCCACGGCGGCGACCACCGCGTGGCGCGCCTCCGCGTCAGCAGCCGACAACTCCGCACGACGCTCCCACAGCTCGTCGATCACCGCCGGCAACGGTGACATGGTGCTCACGTCTGTCATGGCCACGGAGCCTATCTGGCCGGGTAGGTTCTTCTGCGTGCACCTGCGCTTCTCCCGCGGCGTCGTCACCATCGCGGTGATCGTCGTCGTCCTGGCCGTGGCCATCTCGTTCGGCCTCTACCAGCTCCTCAAGCGGGCCAAGCCGCTGGCCGTCACGGAGCCGGGCTGCGTCGCGCTCACCAAGGACAAGGTCGCCCTCAGCCTGGACGTCGAGCAGGCGCAGATCGCGGCCACGATCGCGGCCGTCGCGGCGCGGCGCAAGCTGCCCGAGCGGGCGGTGGTGATCGCCTACGCGACCGCGCTGCAGGAGTCGAAGCTCTTCAACGTCAACTACGGCGACCGCGACTCGGTGGGCGTCTTCCAGCAGCGCGAGTCGCAGGGCTGGGGCACCAAGAAGCAGATCATGGACCCTGTTTACTCGGCCAACAAGTTCTTCGCCGCGCTGGCCAAGGTCAAGGGCTACCGCAAGATGCCGATCGCCGACGCGGCCCAGGCGGTGCAGCGCTCGGCCGCCGGCTACGCCTACGCCCAGCACGAGCACGACGCCCGCATCCTCGCCGCGGCGTTCACCGGCAGGCTCCCCAGGGCCGTGCACTGCGTCTATCCGTCGGACCCCGGCGTCACGCAGGCGGCCCGCAAGGCGCAGACCCGGGAGGCGCGCCGCCAGCTCACCCGGGCGCTCGGCAGCGCCGCCGTCACCAGCGAGAAGCGCGGGTGGCTGATCGCCGCCTGGTCGGTGGCCCACGCGCAGGAGTACGGCCTGAGCCAGGTCGCCTACAGCGGGGCCACATGGGTCAACGACGTCGAGACGACCGGCTGGAAGGAAGGCGGCAAGGCGGGGGCCAGGCAGGTCGAGCTCGCCTAGGTGGCGCGGCTGACGATCGAGATGGAGCCGGGCGGGAGCGGCTGGGCGTAGGAGGCGGTCCACGCCTGGCCCTGGATGCGCTCGAAGGAGAGCAGGCGGCCGTCGGTGGCGCGGTAGTCGGCGAAGTCGAGCAGGCCCCGGTCGGGGGCGCCGGTGTTGCCTTCGGAGCGGAAGGCGGCGGTGCCGCGCTCCAGCGGGTGGAACTCGACGTCGTCCATGACCAGCGAGCTGCGGGCGGGGACCATGCCCTGGGTCGGCACTCCGGTCCAGAGCAGCACTTCCAGGAAGGGCGGGTCGCCGGCGGCCGGGCCCTGGCGCATCTCGACGGACAGCCACTGGACGCGCCGGGCGGCGTCGCGCAGCCGGTATTCGATCCACTGCTGGCCCTGCCAGGACAGGTGCATCGCGCCGAGCACGCGGGCGGGAGCCCCGTACACCTCGATCTTGTCGCCGACCTTGATGGTGCGCGGGTCGGTGTAGTCGGCACCGGCATGCGCGGGCTCGCTGACCGGCGCCGGCAGCGGGGGCTCGACGGGAGCGGCCTCGACCGGTGGCGCTGTCGTGCGGCCTTTCCTGTCCTGGCGGAGGGTGGCCAGGAAGGCCCCCAGAAGGAGGAGGACGGTGGCGATGCTCAGCCCGAGGACGACCACGGAGGTCATGCTCATCGTTCGGCTCGCTCCACTCGCGGTTCGCCTAGGCAAACGACCGATATCTATTTGTGCTCGCGGATGTCACCCCCCGGGAAGGGGCGCTTGCGGGGCGATCCTACTGGAGGCGGCGCACCGCCGCACCGATCCGTTCGTCAGTGGCCGTGAGCGCGATGCGCACGTGCCGCTCACCTGCTGATCCATAGAATTCGCCCGGCGCGACCAATATGCCGATTTCGGAAAGCTTGCTTACCTGGTCCCAGGAGTTCTGCCCGTTAGTGGCCCAGAAGTACAGCCCTGCCGTCGAATGGTCGATCCGCCATCCGGCCGCCTCCAGCGCGGGCCGCAGCGCCGCCCGCCGGGCCGCGTAGAGCTCGCGCTGCGCGTCGGCGTGCGCGTCGTCGCCGAGCGCCACCGTCATCGCCGCCTGCACCGGCTGGGGCATCAGCATGCCGGCGTGCTTGCGGATCTCCAGCAGCCTCTTGACCAGGACGGGATCGCCCGTCACGAACCCGGCGCGATAGCCGGCCAGGTTGGAGCGCTTGGACAGCGAGTGCACCGCCAGCAGCCCCTCGTGCGAGCCGCCGCAGACGTCGGGGTGCAGGATCGAGACCGGCCGGTCCTCCCAGCCCAGCTCGATGTAGCACTCGTCGGACGCCACGACCGCGCCGCGCTCGCGCGCCCACGCCACCACCTTGCGCAGGTGCTCGACAGGCAGCACCTTGCCGGTGGGGTTGCCGGGCGAGTTGACCCAGACCAGGTCGGCGCGCTCCGGCCCGAGCTTCAGCAGCCCGTCGGCGGCCGTCGCCTCGGCCCCGGCCAGCCGCGCGCCCACGTCGTAGGTGGGGTAGGCCAGCTCGGGGAAGACCACCCGCCTGGCGCCCAGGTAGGTCGGCAGCCAGGCCACGAACTCCTTGGAGCCGATCAGGGGCAGCACGTCCTGCTCGCCCACGCTGACGCCGTGCCTGCGGCGCAGCCAGCCGGCCGCCGCCTCGCGCAGCGCCTTCGTGCCGTGCGTGAAGGGATAGCCGGGGCTGTTCGCCGCCCCGGCGAGCGCGTCACGGACGAGTGCGGGCACCGGATCGACAGGCGTGCCGACCGACAGGTCGACGATGCCGTCGGGATGGGCACGGGCGCGTTCCTTGTACGGCTCCAGCCGGTCCCAGGGAAAGTCGGGCAGGTTGTTCACGTTTCTCCTTGGTCGGGCGCCGTACATGCGGGAACGACCCGCGGGCAGAGCACCCGCGGGCGTGCCTGCGCCCGCTATCCCTCGGCCTGCGGCGGCAGGGCCGCCACCACCGGGTGGTCCTTCTCGATCTTGCCGACCTTGGAGGCGCCGCCGGGCGAGCCCAGGTCCTCGAAGAAGTCGACGTTGGCCTTGTAGAAGTCCTTCCACTGCTCGGGAAGGTCGTCCTCGTAGAAAATCGCCTCGACCGGGCACACAGGCTCACACGCGCCGCAGTCCACGCACTCGTCGGGGTGGATGTAAAGCATGCGCTCGCCCTCGTAGATGCAATCGACGGGGCACTCCTCGATGCACGCCTTGTCCAGGACGTCCACGCAAGGCTGCGCGATGACGTAGGTCACCTCGAGCTCCTTCTTCTCCGCACCATTCCGCACCATGGCATGACTCTGACCGCGGTTTGCTAGGCCCTAGTATTGCCGTGCCCGGACCCCGGCTGAAACGGAGGGTGGCAAACTCGTGGCCGCTCGCCTCGTCATCACTATCTCAGCCGCGGACATCGGCGCACGGATCACCACACGCCGGAAGGTGCCCGGAGGGTTCCGCGACGCCGTGGGAATCCTCGAATCGTGGGAGGGCGGCGTGCTGCGCGTCCGCAAGCGCGACGGCACCCTGGTGGAGATTTCCGAGGAAACGCTGGTGGCCGGGCGCGTCGTTCCCGCCGCGCCTCCTCGACCCGGGCGGAAGTAACCGTAAGTATTCAGCTTGTGACCGTACGTACCTGCGCCGCCGCAGCAGCCATCCTCGCCAGCGCCGGATGCGGCGCGTCGTCCACCCACGAAGCCGCCCCGACGGGGCCGCCGGTCAACGCCAGGGCCGCCTCCATGAAGGAGGGCTTCACCAGCATGGAGCGCCTGGCCCAGGCCGCCAAGCAGGAGGGCACGCTGCACGTGATCGCGCTGCCCCGCGACTGGGTCAACTACGGCGAGATCATCGACACGTTCGCCGACAAGTACGGCATCGAGGTCAAGGAACTGGAGCCCGGGGCCAACAGCAAGCGCTCGCTGGACGCCGCCGCACAGCTCAAGCCCGACGTGTTCGACCTGACGATGGACGTGGCCGTGGCCAACGCGCACCGGTTCGCGCCGTACAAGGTGCAGGGCTGGCTCGACCTGCCCGACCACGTGAAGGACCCGCGCGGCGCCTGGTACGCCGCCTACGGGGGCTACATGTCGCTCGGGTACGACCCGCGTGCCGTGCCCGCCCCCGCGTCCTTCAGCGACCTGCTCAAGCCCGGCTACAAGGTGGCGCTCGACGGCGACCCGCTGCGCTCGGCCGCGGCCTTCAAGGGCGTGATGGCCGCGTCGCTGCAGGGCGGCATGCCGCAGCCCAAGCGCGCCGTCGACCTGTTCGGCAGGCTCAAGCAGGCCGGGCAGCTCACCGACCCGGCCCACGCGAACGTGATCGTCGACTGGGACCACCTCAACGCCGCCCGCGCCGCCCAGGACGCCACCTCCTGGAAGGTGACGATCCCGCGCGGCGCCGAACTGGGCGCCTACCACGTACAGGCGATCAACAAGGACGCCCCGCACCCGGCCACCGCCCGGCTGTGGCAGGAGTTCCTCTTCTCCGACGAGGGCCAGAACCTGTTCCAGAAGGGGTACGCCAGGCCGGCGCGCGGCGAGGCCATGCTGATGAAGGGCACGCTCGACACCGAGCAGGCGGCCAAGCTGCCGGTCGCCCCCGGGCCGCCCGTGCTGCTGACGATCCCGCAGACGGACGCCGCCAAGGCGTACCTGAGGAAGGAGTGGGCGCGCAGCGTGGGATGAGCCTGAAGTGACCTGATATGTCGTAGCGACAATTGGCTCTAAAGTGAACGGACAGCACGGCCACGGGGGCCCGATGTCTGACGAATGAGAGCTGATCGGCTTGCGATACGACACACCGAGCGTGGAGCGGTGGAACAGTCGCGCCTACGACAGCAGCTTCGGCTACGTGTCCACGCAGGGCGCGCCGCTCGTGGACCTGCTCGACCCCCGACCGGGCGAACGGGTTCTCGACCTCGGCTGCGGCACCGGGGTGCTGACCGCGCAGATCGCCTTCCGCGGCGCCGAGGTGCTCGGCATCGACGGCTCCGCCGCCATGATCGAGAAGGCCATCGCGCAGTATCCCGGCATGAACTTCATCGTCGGCGACGGCCACGACTTCACCGTGGCCAGGCCGTACGACGCCGTCTTCTCCAACGCCGCGCTCCACTGGATGAGCCGCGAGCCCTCCGCCGTCATCGCCAGCGTGCGCGAAGCCCTCACCCCCGGCGGGCGCTTCGTCGCCGAGATGGGCGGCTCCGGCAACTGCGCCGAGCTCACCGCCGCGATGCTCACCGCCTGGCGCGAGCACGGCCTGCGCGAGCCCGAACTGCCGTGGTACTTCCCCACCCCCGCCGAGTACGCCCGCCGCCTGGAGCAGGAAGGCTTCGTCGTGCGGCTGCTGGAGTACTTCGACCGGCCCACCCCGCTCGACGAGTGCCCGCGCGGGGCCGCCGACTGGGTGCGCATGTTCGCCGCCTCGGCGCTCGACGGGCTGCCCCAGGACCTCGTGGAACCCCTGCTCCAGCGGGTGAACGAGCTCGCCGCGCCCGCCCTTCGCAGGGAGAGCGGCTGGATGGCCGACTACGTGCGCCTACGGTTTGCCGCCGTTCGACGCTGATGCGTAGTGCATGATGCGTAGGGCTGTTTTGCCGGACTATGGTCTGTTCCGTGGGCGACGACGATGGCACCGCTACAAGACGGCGGCGTGAGGGGCTGGTGAACGGAACGGGATGAACTTCTGCCTGAGCGACCTCGTACCACCGTTGAGGTGGAGCGACTCGTCCACGATCACGCTGCTCACCGGGCAGCCGGACCTGCCGGACGCCTGGTGGCGCAGCCTGCCCATGCCCCGGGTGCTCGCCGCCATCGGACCGGAATCGCTCGGCGAACTCCTCACCGAGATCGCCCTGGAGCACTGGCCCGCCGCCGCCGTGGGCGACATCCTGCCCGCGCTGCACGTGCTCGACCCCGACGAGGCGGACGAACCACACGTCGCGATCGCGCTCGACCGCGCGGGGTCGTGGCCGGGGCTGCTGGCGCTCACCGGGCGCGAACTGGCCGACCAGCCGTTCATCCAGGCCCGGCCCGTGCTCGGCACCCTCTTCTCGGCTGCACTCCACCGGCTCGCCCCGGGCGCCGGTTCCTGGGCCGGCTCCGGGTCCGGCGCGGTCACCCTCGACGACGAGCGCGAACTCCCCGCCACGCCCCTCCCCGCCGTTGCGAGCGAACGTCCCGAGGACGACGAGCCCGAGGGCGCCGCCGCCGAGGCGCCCGCTGTGGAGGCCGTAGCCGCGCCTCTCGCGGCAGACAGCGCGCCCCAGGACGCCCCGCAACCCGCCCCCGAGGGCGGGCGTCCCGATGGGGAGGAGGAGCGCGCAGACGCCGCCTCCCCCGAGGAGCGTGAGGACGCCGCCGCCGACGCCGAGGAGCAGGAGGACGCGGCTCCCGTCGAGGAGCGCGCGGCCGCGCTTTTCGCCGCGGACGGCGCGCCCCAGGACGCCCCGCAACCCGCCGCCGAGGGTGACCGTTCCGAAGAGGACGAACGCCAGGACGCCGCCCCCGCCGTAGAGGCCGGAGACGCGGCCCTCTCGGAGGAGCACGAGGACGCGGCCCACGCCGAGGACCGTGAGGACGACGCCGCCGCTGGGGAGCGTGAGGACGCCGCCGACGACGACGAGCGCGAGCACGCCGCCGCCGAGGAGCGCGAGGACGCGGCCGAGGAGCCCGCTGGAGCCCTCGCTGCGCAGGCCGGCTGGGGTGAGCGGGCCGAGGAGGAGGGCCGCCAGGACTACGCCGGGGAAGGGTCGGCGCAGGCGGGTGAGCTGCCTGAGCTGATCGAGGCGGCGTTCGCCGGGCTGGACGACAAGAGCTGGGCCGTCGCGCAGAACCGGGTGTTCACCGACCAGCCGTCGGCCGTGGACCAGCTGGCGAAGCTGTTCGCGGTGCCGCCGGCGGAGATCTCCGCCACGGAGGAGCGGCTCTGGGCGAAGCTGGACAGTTGGCTGGCCAGCGAGGAGGCTGCCCCGTACCGGGCGCATCTGGACGAGCTGCGCAGGACGATCGGCCCGGCGGCGCCGAAGGAGCGGCTGATCGACGCGGCCGACTGGCACGGGGTGGAGATCCGCGCGCTGGAGGTGCCCGCGTGGCAGTTCGTGCTGGCGACGCTGCCGCCGCGCCCGCCGGCTCCGCCACCCGGACCGCCGGCGCCGCCCGTCCCTCAGGCGCCTCCGGCGCCCCCGGCCCCGTCGGCGTTCACGCCGAAGCCGGCCCCGGCGCCGTTGCAGCCGCCGACGCCGCTCGGGTCTCTCGGGCCGTTGGGGGCGCTGCCGCCGGGGTTCGTGCCGCCGGATCCGGTGCCGTCGCAGTTCCAGGCGTTCGCCCCGGCCGTCCCGGTGCCGGCGGACGGCAACGGGAACTCGGGCGAGCACGGCAAGCCGTACCAGCCGTTGAAGGACGTGTCGCAGACCCGCCGCTGTTTCCGCCAGCCGGACGGACGCTGGTGGCTGCGGATCGACGTGACGGCCGAGCAGCTCGCCGGAGGCGAGTGCGCGTTGCCGACCGGGTTCGCCTCCTATCTGGGGCTGTCGCCGGGTGAGAGCAGGACGGTCAGGAGCGCGGCGGGTGAGCTGACGATGACCTGGCACGGCAGGCCGGTGCTGGAGTCGATCGAGCGGCTGCTGGTGGACGTGGGCGCCAAGGAGGGCGGCCACCTGTTCCTGACGCTGTCGGACGAGGGCGTGCTGCGTGCCCGGCACCTGCCGGTGGCCGCGCAGGGCGCCGAGAAGATCACCAAGGCGTTGCGCCTGGTCGGTTACACGGCTCCGGGCGGCACGCGGGAGCAGGCGGCCCGGGTGATCGCGACGCGGATCGGGATGACCGGCCCGGTGGGGCTGCCCGAGCTGCTCACCAGGCTCCGTGAGCGCGGGGACCGCGACCTGCTCGGCCTTCTGGACTGAGCCGTGCCGCGGCTCGCGATCGGCCCTGAGTCCCCCAGGGAGCTCAGCGCACTGGCCCAGCCGGTGCGCAGGGACGCCGTGGTCGCGTTGCGGCGGTTCCTGCTGAACGTGGCGGGCGCGCCGCATCCCGAGCGGGTGCGGGGCGGCCGGGACGCGCGGGTGGCGACGCTGCGGCTGGCCGAGGGGCTGCGCGGGGTGGTGGTGCGGCAGCGGGACGTCTACTGGCTGCGCACGGTGCTGCCGGACGCGGATGCCTGGTCGTTCGCGCAGCGGCATCGTTACGGCGTCAACCCGGTGATCGGCGTGGTCGAGGAGTGGGACGCGCAGGCGCTGGAGCGGGTGGAGCCGGCGTTACGCCGGTCGGCGGGGGCTTCGCGGCTGTTCGAGCGGATCTGTGACGGTGATCTGCTGGCGCTGGGCATCGACGCGCGGGCGCTGCCTCTGGTGCGGCTCGTGACGACCGAGGCGGACCTGGAGGCGCTGGAGCCGCTGCTTCCGCCGACGCAGTATCTGCCGCTGGCGGTGCTGGCCAGGGGCGGCACGCTGACGGAGGCGTGGCGGGAGCTGGACGGCTGCCGCGCGCTGGCGGAGCCGGAGGAGCCGGTCGATCCGGAGGATCTGCACGCGGCGCTGCTGCGCAGCCCGGACCGGGCGGCGTTCGCGTCGGACAAGTCGGAGCTGGACCAGGTGCTGACGGCGCCGGAGTGGTGCACGTACGTGCATCCGCCGCAGCACCGGCTGGCCAGGGCGGCGCGTTACGAGCGTCCGGTGCTGGTGGTGGGCGGGGCGGGCACCGGCAAGACGGTGGTGGCGCTGCACCGGGCGGCGCATCTGGCGGCGCACGGGCGCGGGCCGGTGCTGCTGGTGACGTTCTCGCAGGGGCTGGCGGAGGACCTGGCGACGCGGCTGGACCTGCTCGTGCGGGACGTGGCGTTGCGCAAGCGGATCGACGTGGACAATCCGGAACGGCTGGCGATGCGCATCGTGGGCCTGGCGGAGGGGCGGCGTCCGGCGCTGGTCGGGCCGGAGGCGCGGAGCATGGCCGAGCTGACCGAGGAGGCGCTGCGGCTGCTGGCCAGGACGACGGGCGACGTGCTCGACGAGCTGGAGCCGGGGCGCAAACCGTACCGTCACATCGTGGTGGACGAGGGGCAGGACGTGAGCCCGGCGCAGTGGCGGCTGCTGCGCGCGGCGGCGCCGCGCGCGCACGACGACCTGTTCGTCGTCGGGGACCCGCACCAGCGGGTGACCGACACGCGGGTGGCGCTGGGCGCGGTGGGCATCCCGGCCGAGTCGCACGAGCTTCGGCTGTCGCACCGGCTCTCGCGCGAGACGCTGGCGTTCGCGGTGCGGGTGCGTGGCGGCGGTCCGGCCGATGGGCTGGTCAAGGGCATGTCGGCGATGTACGGTTTCCGCGGCTCGCACTTCGGTGCGCGGCCGGTGGTGCGGGCCTTCGAGTCGCCCGAGGCGGAGCTGTCCGGATTGGAGAGCGTGATCGCTGCCTGGCTGGATGACGGCGTGCCGGCGGACCGGATCGCCGTGGGCGCGCGCGGCCCGGAGCAGGTGCGCGCGGCCCGGCGGGCGTTGCGGGACGTGCCGGTGCGGGTGTCGGCGTTCGCGCATCTGAAGGGCCTGGAGTTCGACCGGGTGGCGCTGATCGGGGTGGCCGAGGGCGTCGTCCCCGAGCGGCCGCCCGACGATCCGGGGGCCCGGGCCAGGGCGTTGCAGCGGGAGCGGAGCATGCTGTTCGTCGCGTGCACGCGTGCCCGATCATTGCTCTACATATCCCATTCCGGAAGAGGTAGCCCCTTTCTGTCCTTCTGATCACATAGTCTGAACTGCGGATATCTTCCCTTTGCCGGTTGGACCCCAATGAACCTCAGCCTGAGTGACCTCGCGCCACCCCTGCGCTGGACCTCCCCTGGCCAGATCGCGCCGATCGCGGAAGAGCCCCAGCTGCCCGAGGCGTGGTGGCAGGCGATCCCGCTCGACCGCGTGTGCGCCATCGTCGGCACGCAGGCCGTCGCGTCCCGGCTCGCCGACCTGTCCGTGGCCTTCTGGGGACACCTGCTCCTGGGCGACATCCTTCCCCTGCTGCGCTTCTCCGACCCGGCCGAGGCCGAGCGGACCCCGGAGATGCTCGGCAAGGACGTGGTGCAGAAGCTGTACGGGGGCGTCTTCGACCGGCTGCTCGAACCCGCCGCCGTCGCGCCCGTGCCGGTCCGCCAGGACAAGCCGCTGCCCGAGCTGATCGACGCCCTGTTCGGCGCGCTGGACGACCGCCAGCGGGCGATCGCGCGCGACCGGCTGTACGCGGCCGACCGGGCCACGCTGGACGAGCTGGCACAGCGCTTCTCAGTCACCAGGGAGCGGATCCGGCAGATCGAACGCGACCTGCGCGACCACGTCGAAGCCTGGCTGGCCGGGCCGGACGCCGCCGCGCTGGTCGCCCACGTCGCCTGGCTGCGCGGCAGGCTCGGCTCGGCCGTGCCCGCCGACGACCTGGCCGCCGCCGTGCCGTGGCACCGCGGCGACCTGCGCACGCTGGGCATCCCCGCCTGGCGGTTCGTGCGCACGCTGCTGACCGGCTACGAGCAGGCCGACGGATGGCTGGTCGCGGGCGGCGCCGACGAGCTGCGCGAGAAGACCAGGCAGCTGTTCGCCGACGGCCCGCACCCGCTGGGCGAGGCCGTGGCCATGGTCACCCAGCTCGGCGTCCGCGAGGACGTGGCCGAGCGCTGGATCCTCGCCGTGCCGCAACTGCGCGTGCTCGACCAGCACGTGGTGCCGTGGCCGCGCAGCATCAACGAGAAGGCCGAGGCGGTGCTGGCCGTGGCCGGGCGCCCGCTGACGCCGGAGGAGATCCAGGAGCGCATCGGCGAGGACTACAGCCTGGTCGGCATCCGCAACCAGCTCACCGCCGACGAGCGCTTCCGCCGCGTCGACAGGAACAAGTACGGCCTGACCCGCTGGGGCGGCGACGAGTACCTGGGCATCCGGGAGATGATCGCCCGGGAGATCGAGCGGGCCGGCGGCGAGGCGTCGGTCAGCACGATCGTCACCAACCTCACCTCCCGCTACGACGTCAGCGAGAGCTCGGTGCGCGCCTACTCGGGCGGGCCGGGGTTCGAGCGGACCCAGCGCGGCTGGATCCGCGTCGCCGGCACCTCGCCCACCGGGGAGTCGGAGCCGTACCAGCCGCGCAAGGACGTCTCCGAGACGCGGCGCAGCTTCCGCAGCCGCGACGGCCGCTGGTGGCACCGGGTGGACGTGAACGCCGAGCACCTGCGCGGCTCGGGGTCGCCGCTGCCGACCGGGTTCGCCGCCTACCTGGGGATGGCGCCCGGCGGGCAGCTCACCGCGTCCACGGCGACCGGCGACGTGGTGATCAGCTGGCACAACCAGCCGACGATGGGGTCGATCCGCAACGTGCTAGCCGACTTCAAGGCGAGCGAGGGCGACCACGTCTTCCTGACCGTCTCCGACGGCGGCGAGCTGCTGACCCGTCACCTGCCGGCGGCGGCCACCGCGATGCCGCCGCTGAACCGGGCCCTCTACCTGATCGGCTACACCGCGCCCGTCAGCTCCGAGGCCGAGGGGCTGCGCCTGATCGGCGCGCGCATCGGCCTGCCGGAGACGGCGACACGCGAGGAGGTGCTCGCCAGGCTGCGGGAGCGCGGCGACCGCGACATCCTCGGCTACCTGGGCGGCTAGCATCGGGGAATGCTGCGGATCTACGACACGCGTGCCAGACAGGTCGAGGAGATCGAGCGATCCCGCGCCCTGCGCATGTACACCTGCGGGCCGACCGTCTACCGGTCGGCCCACGTCGGCAACCTGCGCTCCTACCTGCTGTCCGACCTGATCAGGCGGGTGCTGGAGCGGCAGCGGGTGCGCATGGTCGTCTGCCAGAACATCACCGACGTCGGCCACGTGACGGACGACAGCGCCGCCGACACCGGTGAGGACAAGGTCCGCATGCAGGCGCGGGCCGAGGGGCGCTCCCCCGCCGAGCTGGCGCGCGCGTACGAGGAGGAGTTCCGCCGCGACACGCTGGCGCTCAACCTGCGCCCGCCGGAGCACACGCCGCGCGCCTCCGAGACGATCGAGCTGATGGTCGAGCTGGTGGCCAAGCTGATCGAGCGGGGACACGCGTACACGGTCCCGGACGGATCGGTGTTCTTCGACGTACGGACCTTCCCCTCCTACGGGGAAATCTCGGGCAACCGGCTGGAGGATCTGCAGCCCGCCCACCGCATCGAGGCCGTCGACCCGCGCAAGCGCTTCCACGCCGACTGGGCGCTGTGGAAGCCCGCCGAGGGCGACCTGTCGTGGGAGGCGCCCTGGGGGGCCGGGTTCCCGGGCTGGCACCTGGAGTGCTCGGCCATGTCGCTGCGGTTCCTCGGCGAGCGCGTCGACCTCCACACCGGCGGCATCGACCTGCGCTTCCCGCATCACGAGGACGAGCGCGCCCAGTCCGGCGCGGCGACCGGGCACGAGGTGGTCAAGCACTGGGTGCACGGCGAGCACCTGCTGTTCGACGGGCGCAAGATGGCCAAGTCGAGCGGCAACGTGGTGCTGCTGTCCGACGTGACCGAGGCGGGGCTCGACCCGCTGGCGGTGCGGCTGGCGTTCCTGGAGCACCGCTACCGCCAGCAGATGAACCTCACCTGGGACACCCTGCGGGCCGCCGACCGCACGCTGCGCCGCTGGCGGACCCGGGTGGCCGAATGGTCGGAGTCGCCCAGCTCGCCCATGGCCGCGCACCACGTGCAGCGGGTCGAGGCGGCCTTCGACGACGACCTCGACACGCCGTCGGCGCTGCGGCTGATGCGCGAGCTGGAGCGCGACCCCGAGGTGGCTCCCGGGGCCAAGTTCGAGTCGTTCCTGCACCTGGACCAGGTGCTGGCGCTGGACCTGTCGACGCAGATCGGCAGGGGCCCGGCGGCGCTGCCCGGAGGCGCGGCCGAGCTGCTGGAGCAGCGCTCGCGGGCGCGCGAGGCGCGCGACTGGGCGGCGGCCGACCGGCTGCGCGACGAGCTGGCCGAGCTGGGGGTCAGGGTGTCGGACACCCCGGACGGCCAGAGCTGGGGCTGAGCCCGGCCGCCTGACCCGCCCGGTCCCCTGCCCAGCCGCCCCGCCGTACGCAGTGCGGCGGGGCGGCTGATCGCTGCGCGGAAACAGCACCTATCGAGAGGTCGGGCGGACGGCATGGCAGGGACCGTCCGCCCGCGTGGCGCCGTCCTGATGCGGTGGTGGACGGTACGCGCCATGCGCACGATACGCAGATCGTGGGTTGCATCGGGGTTGCGTCATGTCACGCGGTACAGGCTCGGAAACCCCCCGTGACGGGCGGCGGAAGGAGTGAGCGGGGGCTGCCAGACTTAGTCCAGCGCGGGATGGATGGAGGTATTCGTGAGGTTCAGGCCGTACGCGTGGATGCCGTGGCCACTGCGCTGGTCCGCGCGGATCTTGACCGTTCTGCTGGCACTGGCGCTGGTGCTGGCGGGGGTGCTCGTCCACACGGTACGCCAGTCGTTCCCGCAGTTGGAAGGCACGCTCCGGTTGCCGGGGTTAACCGGAAATGTAGAGATTTATCGCGATAAAAACGGAATCCCGCACATCTACGCCGGCACCTCCGAGGACCTGTTCATGGCCCAGGGCTTCGTGCACGCGCAGGACCGGTTCTGGGAGATGGACTTCCGGCGGCACGTGACCGCCGGGCGGCTGTCCGAGCTGTTCGGCACGGCGACGCTCGACAACGACAAGGCCATCAGGACCATGGGCTGGCGCCGGGTCGCCGAGCAGGAGCTGGCCGAGCTCACCGAGCGCACCAAGCGCTACCTCGACGCCTACGCCAAGGGCGTGAACGCCTGGCTCGCGGCCAACCCCAACGCCTCCGACCGCAGCCTCGAATACTCCGTCCTGAAGGTCCAGAACGGCGGCTACACCCCCGAGCCGTGGACGCCGCTCGACTCCGTCTCCTGGCTCAAGGCCATGGCGTGGGACCTGCGCTCCAACCTCGAGGACGAGATCGACCGCGCGCTCGCCCTCACCAAGCTGCCGCCCGAGCGGGTCGAGCAACTCTACCCCGGCTACCCGTACGACAGGCACGACCCGATCGTCACCGTGGGCGCGGTCGTCAAGGAGGTCTACGACCAGCGGGCCGACCCCCGGCCGCCGCGCGAGGAGCGCACCGGCGCGCGAGTGCTCGCCCAGGCCGCGCAGGCGCTGAAGGCGGTGCCGAGCACGATGAGCACCGCCGAGCGCGACGGGATCGGCTCGAACTCGTGGGTCGTCTCCGGCGACCACACCGTCAGCGGCAAGCCGCTGCTGGCCAACGACCCGCACCTGTCGGCCCAGATGCCCTCCGTCTGGTACCAGACCGGGCTGCACTGCCGCGAGCTCAGCGACGCGTGCTCCTACGACGTGACCGGGTTCTCCTTCTCCGGCGTCCCCGGCGTGGTCATCGGGCACACGGACAAGATCGCCTGGGGGTTCACCAACCTGGGGCCGGACGTGGCCGACCTGTTCCTGGAGAAGGTCGACGGCGACACCTACCTCTACCGGGGCGAGCGGGTCCCGCTGGAGGTGCGGCAGGAGAAGATCGAGGTCGCGGGCGGGCGGCCGGTGACCATCACCGTGCGCGCCACCCGGCACGGGCCGCTGGTCAACGAGGTGATGGGCGCCGTCAAGCCGAGCGGCGAGGCCAACGCCGTCGCCCTGTCGTGGACGGCGCTGACCCCCGGCAGGACCGCCGACGCGATCTTCGCGCTGAACGAGGCGGGCGACTGGAACGAGTTCCGGGCGGCGGCCGCGCTGTTCGACGTCCCGGCGCAGAACCTGGTCTACGCCGACACCAGCGGCACCATCGGCTACCAGGCCCCCGGCCGCATCCCCGTGCGCGAGAACGGCGACGGCACCGTGCCCGTGCCCGGCTGGACCGGCGAGTACGACTGGAAGACCGCGCCGATCCCGTACGACCAGCTCCCGTCGGTGCGCAACCCCGCCGAGGGCTACATCGTCACCGCCAACAACGCCGTCATCGACCCCTCCCGCTACGCGCCGCTGCTGACCAAGGACTGGTCGTACGGGTTCCGCTCCCAGCGCATCCTCGACCGGCTCAAGGAGGAGATCGGCAAGGGCAAGCTGGACGCCGCCGCCATGTCGCGCATCCAGCAGGACGACCACAACGGGCTGGCCGCGACGCTCGTCCCGGCGCTGATGGAGGTGAGCCTGGCGGGGCCGAGCGCCCAGGCCAGGCAGCTCCTCGACGGCTGGGACGGCTCCCAGGGGCTCGACTCGGCCCCGGCGGCGTACTTCAACGCGGTCTGGCGGCACCTGCTCAGGCTGACCTTCCACGACGAGCTGCCGGAGGCGGCCAGGCCGAGCGGCGGCGACCGCTGGTACGAGGTGGTCGGGCAACTGCTGAACTCCCCCGGCGACCCGTTCTGGGACGACGTCACCACCGAGGAGCGCGTCGAGGAGCGCGACGACATCCTGCGTCAGGCGCTCGCCTCCGCCTACCGGGAGCTCACCGAGCTGCTCGGCGACGACGTCAAGGCGTGGCGCTGGGGCGACCTGCACCGGCTCACGCTCACCCACCAGACGCTCGGCACGTCCGGGATCGGCCCGATCGAGTCCCTGTTCAACCGGGGGCCGCTGGCGGTCGCGGGCAACAAGGACGCGGTCAACGCCACCGGCTGGAACGTCCTGGAGGACTACGCGATCACCTCGGTACCGTCGATGCGGATGGTCCTCGACCTGTCCGACCTGGACAAGTCGCAGTGGATCAACCTCACCGGGGCCTCGGGGCACGCCTTCCACGACAACTACTGGGACCAGGCCGCCGTCTGGGCCAGGGGCGAGCTGCTGCCGATGCGCTCGAAGCCGGAGTCGGTCAAGAAGGCGGCGGCGCACACGCTCAAGCTGACTCCCTGACGCGGCTACGCCCGCCTGCGCCAGCGCGCGGCGTTGCGCGGGTAGCCGCCGTCGTCGAGGTCGGCCAGGCGTTCGAACGGGTTGTAGGACGCCTGGTCGCCGCAGACGGCCAGCGAGACCAGCATGGCCAGCAGGTAGAGCGGCAGCATGGGCAGCCCCGCGCACCACGCCCACTGGGTGGCGTGCCTGCCCTCGTGTCGCACCAGCCGGTCGCTGAGCGCGTCGCGCCTGGTCAGCACCACGTTCCCGACCGTGAACGCGCCCGCGACGGGGAACCGGTAGCGGTAGCCGTACGCGAACACGAGCCCGTCGGGGCCGGCCTGCCGGCGCGCCCCGCCCGCGGCGGCGATCAGCAGGCCGAGCGGCGTGGTGAGATTGACATAGTTCACCACGCGCCGGAACCGATAGCGCCTGTCCATACGTCTCAGTCTTGACCAATCTTGACAGGTCGGGATAATGGCCTGCGTCCTGAAATCTCCCACAAGAGCAGGATTATGAGATTAGCCATCCTGGGCGCTCTGCTGGGCACCGCGGCACTGGCCGGTGCGGGCGGAATCGCGATCACCCAGACGTCGACCACCGATCCCCTACGCCTCATCGAAACCCCTCCCGGCGCGCGACTGGCGTTGCTCCCCAGCACCGCCACCCCGAAACCCGAGGTCGGGCGCTACACCGCCAAGACGAAGATCGTCAAGAAGAAGGGCGTCTCGTACCTGGACGTCTCCATCAAGTACGGCGGCGCCGCCAGGTTCAGCGTCAAGCAGCGCGCCTGCAAGGGCAAGTCGTGCCGGACCACCACGGCCGAGCTCGCCGTGACCACCGGCGCGGGCCAGGTCCAGAAGAAGGTGGGCAAGGGCGCGTACAAGCTGCGCGGCAAGCCGAAGATCAAGGTCAAGCCGCTGCCGTGGCCCACCAGGACCGTCACGGCCACGCCCACGGCCACCGTCACCGCGTCGGCGCCGCCCCCGGAGGCCCCCACGGAGACGGTCACGGAGACGGCCACCGTCACCGTCACGGTCACCGAGCCGGGGCCGACCGTCACCGTCACGGAGCCAGGCCCCACGGTGACGATCACCTGTCAGCCGGTCCCGGTGCCGCCCGTCACTCCGACGGCGACGGTGACGGGCCCGATGCCGCCCACGGTGACCTCCACCCCGCCCCCGACGATCACTCCCACGCCCACATCCACGCTGATCCCGCCGACGGACCAGCCCACCGACGTGCCGCCTCCGCCTGATCCGACGGACGTCCCGACCGACGTCCCGACCGGCCCTCTGCCGACCCCGACCCCGACCGGACCCCCGCCCACCCTTCCGACGGACCCGGGGCCGGACTGTCACACCCCGACCGAGCCGCCGCCACCGACCGTCTCCCCGACCGTGTCCCCCACGGGCGAGCCGACCGTCCCTGAGCCCCCGGTCCAGTGACGCGGCGTCCCACCGGCTCCCGATCCAGGGGGCCGGTGGGGCCGTCAGAGCTTCTTGTAGCGCCCCTCGTGGTACGTGAGCGCCTCGCCCTCACCCGGCATCCCCAGCGCTGTCACCGCCCCCACGATGATCGAATGGTCGCCGCCCGGGTGCACCGCGTCGGTCCGGCACTCCACCGTCGCCAGCGCCGCGTCGAACAGCGCGACCCCCGTCTCCCCCCGGTGGTGCCCCCACCGGGCGAGCTGCCCGTTCAACGGCCGTCCGCGATGGGCGAAGAAGCGCGAGGCGTCCTCCATGGAGGCCGGCAGCACCGAGACCGCCCACACCCCCGCCTCCAGCACCGCGTCGTGGAAGCGCGCGACCTTCTCGGCGCAGAAGAGCACCAGCAGCGGCTCCAGCGACACGGACGTGAAGGAGTTGACGGTCATCGCGTAGTCGACGTCTCCGAGCCGGGTCGTGACGACCGTCACACCGGTGGCGAAACGCCCGACGACTTTCCGGTACGTTTGCCGATCTCCGTGCCGCTCTATGGACGCATGGTGCACGAAGGTTACTTTATGCCGCTACGACCGGCTGCTCTCCGGGTGGCCGTGCATCAACCACGAACCCCCTGATGAGGGCGACAGCAGGAACGCCGCGACCACGGCCGCGATCCCCCCGTAGAGGTACACGTACCCGGGCGTGTTTCCCGAGATGACCAGATCGCCCGCGCCCAGCTTGAACGAGAACGCCATCGATACCAGCAGCCACCCCGCCGAGGTCACCGCGGAGCCCAGGCGGGTCCCCATCAGCCTGCCCGCCCCCAGGCTGAGGCCGAACAGGATGACCAGCCAGGCGATCGCCGTGACAGGCTGGCGCACGCCGTCGTGGGCATGGGTGAAGCCGCCCACCACGCCCATGACGACGCCCAGGACGAAGAGCATCCCGTAGGCGGCTCCGCCCAGCGCCGACTCGGCCTGGCTGCGTTGCTCCATATCGAGAGGTTAGTGGATGCCGGCGAACAGATCGTTCTCGCGGACATGCGGCTCGCCGAGCCCTCCGGCCTCGATCGGCGGGCCTGCCACGGCGGGTCCGCGTACGCCCTCGGCCAGCACGAAGTGCTCCACGCCGAGCACTTCCTGGCCGATGTCGTTGGACAGCGCGTACCACGGCTCCCTGACCGTGATCTGCGTGGCGTGGGCGCGCATGGCGGCGGCCTTGTGGCCGATCCAGGGGCGCGCGTCGATCTCGGTGGTGATCACGTCGTCGGGGCTGCCGAACGGCATCTCGTCCACGTCCTCGACGATGAACCCGGACCCGGCCTCCCGCAGCGCCTCGTTGCTCCGGCGCATCACGGACCTGGCGCTGGCCGTGTAGTAGAGCTTGGCGATCCGCCACGGCTCGCCCGCGCCGAACGCCGGGTCGGCGGCCAGCTCCCACGCCCGCCGCGACACCCGGTGCGCCTGGATGTGGTCGGGATGCCCGTAATGGCCGTTCTCGTCGTACGTGACCAGCACCTGCGGCCTGACCTCGCGGATCACCTCGACCAGCGCGCCGGCGGCCTCGTCCAGGTCGGCCTGCCAGAACGCGGTGGGGCGGTCGTTGGAGGCCACGCCCATCATGCCGGAGTCGCGCCAGCGGCCCGCCCCGCCGAGGAAGCGGTGGTCCTCGACGCCGAGCGCGGCGCAGGCGGCCGCCAGCTCGCCGATGCGGTGCGGCCCGAGCGCGTCGTCGCGGTCGGCGGCCAGGTGCGCGAGCTCCTCCGGGATGACCTCGCCCTCCTCCCCCAGCGTGCAGGTCACGAGCGTGACGTGGGCGCCTTCGGCGGCGTAGCGCGCCATGGTCGCGCCGGTGCCGATCGACTCGTCGTCGGGGTGTGCGTGCACCAGCAGCAGACGTCGGTCCATCATGGTCCGAAGCGTAACGGGCGCCTGGTTGCTGGCAGGATTGGGCCCATGAGTGAGAGCTTCCCGCGCCTGGCCGCCAGGACCCGCCGCTTCACCCTCGGAGTGCCCAGGGGCTTCACGATCTCCCCTGACGGCGGCAGGGTCGTGTTCCTGCGGACCAGGTCCGGCACCGACCCGGTGACCTGCCTGTGGGAGCTCGACACCGAGACGCACGTCGAGCGGCTGGTGGTCGATCCGCGCACGCTCGACGCCGACGAGGGCGACCTGCCTGCCGAGGAGCGCGCCCGGCGCGAGCGCAGCCGCGAGCAGGCCGGCGGCGTCGTCGCCTACTCGACCGACTCCGCGGTGACCAGGGCGGCGTTCGCGCTGGCCGGCGGGCTGTACGTGACCGAGCTGGCCGACGGGAGCACGCGCAGGCTCGACACGCCCGGTCTGGTGATCGATCCCCGCATCTCGCCCGACGGGCGGCATGTCGCGTACGTCACCGGCGGCGCCTTCCACGTGCACGACCTGACGTCCGGCGCCGACCGCGTCCTGGCGACGCCCGAGTCGCCGACCGTCACCTACGGCCTGGCCGAGTTCGTCGCCGCCGAGGAGATGGACCGGATGCGCGGCCACTGGTGGTCGCCGTCGAGCGACGCCCTCCTGGTCGAGCGGGCCGACGACGCGCCGGTCCGGACCTGGTACATCGCCGACCCGGCCAACCCCGACCGGCCCGCGACCGTCCAGCGTTACCCCGCCGCGGGCACGCCCAACGCCGTCACCGAGCTGTTCGTCCTGGGCCTCGA
Organism: Nonomuraea sp. NPDC049725; assembly: GCF_040674795.1. Taxonomy (NCBI): domain Bacteria; kingdom Bacillati; phylum Actinomycetota; class Actinomycetes; order Streptosporangiales; family Streptosporangiaceae; genus Nonomuraea; species Nonomuraea sp. NPDC049725. Next base: position 114,625 of record NZ_JBFANJ010000010.1, read on the forward strand.
CGGCTCCCGGGTCGCTGTGCCGTTCGAGCACGAATACCTGACCACCGCCTCCTGGGACTCCCACGCGCTGTCGATCGTGACGCTGTCGCGCGACCAGAAGACCATGCGCCTGCTCTCCGTCGACCCCGCGACCGGCGCGTCCACGCTGGTGCGCGAGGACACCGACCCGGCCTGGGTCGACATCGTCACCGGCGTGCCCGCCCACCTCGACGACGGCACGCTGGTCTGGGTCGCGTCCGCCGACGGGGGTCACCGGCTGTTCGTCGGCGACCGCGCCGTCACCCCGCCCACGCTCCAGGTGCGCGCCGTGCTCGACGTCGACCACGACAGCGTGCTGTTCAGCGCGAGCGGCGACCCCACCGAGATCCAGCTCTGGACCTGGGACGGCCACTCGCTGCTGCCCGTCTCCACCCGCTCCGGCGTGTTCTCCGGCCGGATGGCGGGCGGCGTCGGCGTGCTGTCGGAGCAGAGCCTCGACACCGAGGGCGTGGCCACCACCGTCGTCCGGCGCGACGGCGTGGCGATCCCGATCCCCTCCCACGCCGAGCGTCCCGGCCTCGACCTGCGCGTCTCGCTCGGCCGTTCCGGCCGCCGCGAGCTGTCCACCGCCGTGGTGCTGCCCTCGTGGCACGAGCCCGGCTCGCGGGCGCTGCCCGTCCTCATGGATCCGTACGGGGGTCCGCACGCGCAGCGCGTCCTCAACCGGCGCGGCGGCTACCTGGAGAGCCAGTGGTTCGCCGAGCAGGGGTTCGCCGTGGTGGTGGCCGACGGGCGGGGCACGCCGGGCCGCGGTCCGGCGTTCGAGCGGGCGGTGCTGAACGACCTGGCCACGCCCGCGCTCGACGACCAGATCGACGCCCTCCAGGGCGTGGCCGAGCAGTATCCCGACGACCTCGACCTGACGAAGGTGGCGATCCGGGGCTGGTCGTTCGGCGGGTTCCTGGCGGCGCTGGCGGTGCTGCGCAGGCCCGACGTGTTCCACGCCGCCGTGGCGGGCGCGCCGGTGACCGACTGGCGGCTGTACGACACCTGCTACACCGAGCGTTACCTGGGGGACCCGGCGGAGCAGCCGGACGTGTACGACAAGTCCTCGCTCTTCGGTGACGCGGCGAAGCTCGAACGGCCGTTGCTGCTCATCCACGGCCTGGCCGACGACAACGTGGTCGCGGCCCACACGCTGCGCCTGTCGTCGGCGCTGCTCGCGGCCGGGCGCCAGCACAGCGTGCTGCCGCTGTCGGGCGTCACGCACATGACGCCGCAGGAGGTCGTGGCCAAGAACATGATGCTGCTCCAGGTCGACTTCCTGAAGAAGGCGCTGCACCTGTGACCCAGGTCTGACAGACCACGGTCTGATTCGGCACCCGCCAGAACCAGACCGTGGTCCGATGTGCGGGGGGCGTCGCGTCCGCGATCGTGAACGTCATGTTCAAGCCCCTCCTGCTGGCGCTGGCCCTAATCCTGCCCACCCCGCAACAGTCCCCCGCCCCCTCGCTCGCTTGGAGCCCGTGCCCCGGCGACAAGATCGGCATGGAGTGCGCCGACCTCCAGGTGCCCGTCGACTGGAGCAAGCCCGACGGCCGCCGCATCACGCTCAAACTGGGCCGCCTCAAGGCCACCGGCAGGTCCGAGGGCTCGGTCCTGATCTCCTACGGCGGCCCCGGCGGTCCCGGCATCGGCCTGACGCAGAGCCTGTCCTCGTGGTGGACGAAGCTCCGCGCCCGCATGGACCTCGTCACCTGGGACACCCGCGGCTACGGCCGCCAGTTCGGCGGCCTCGCCACCGGCCTCGACTGCACCTGGACCCGCCTGCCGATCCCCGAGTTCCCGCGTGACGACGCCGGCTTCGGCCGCCTGTCCGACACCAACCGCGGGGCGGCCGAGGTGTGCCGCCACAACGACCCCGAGCTGTTCGCCCACATGAGCTCCGCCGACCACGCCCGCGACATGGAGGCGATCCGCAAGGCGCTCGGCGGCGACCGGCTCAACTACTACGGCGCCTCCTATTCCGGCATCTACGGCCAGGCCTACGCCCGCCTGTTCCCCGGCCAGGTCCGCACGATGGTCCTCGACGGCACCCTCAACCACAGCACTGCCGACTGGGGCGCCGAGGTGGCGGCCATGGCCGCCGACAACGAGCGGCACCTGCGGCGCTTCTTCACCTGGTGCGCCGCCTCCGGCGACTGCCGCGACGTCCCCGGCAAGTTCCGTTCCCTCGTCAGGCGGGCCGACCGCACCCCGGTCCGGGCCGCGGCCGGCGTCGCCTACACCGGCCGTGACCTGCGCTCCTTCGCGATCGGCCGGGCCCGGCAGGGCGAGCCGGGCTGGCCCGCCCTGGCCAAGGCCGTCCGCCGGGCCCACGCCGGTGACGCCTCCGGCTTCCTCCCCGAGCGCGGCGCCCGCTATCCCGACCAGAGCACCGGCGTGACCGAGTGCACCGACTGGCCGCGCCCCGCCTCCCGCGCGGAGCTCGACGCCACCGTCACCCGCGTGCGCCGCGCCGCCCCCACCGCAGGCGCCGCCAACACCCTCGCCGCCGGGTCGCTGGCCTGCATCGGCTGGCCCGCCCCGGTCACCAACCCGCCCGCCCCGCTCCCCAAGGGCCTTCCGCCGCTGCTGGGCGCCGGCGCGTGGGGCGAGTCCGACGCCGTCTCGCGCATCCTCGCCCAGGTGCCGGGCAGCGTCACGATCGCCCACGACGGTCCCGGCCACACCCTCTACGGCGCCAACGCCTGTGCCCGCGACCACATCGACCGCTACCTCACCGACGGGCGGCTCCCCTCCCAGGGCACGACGTGCTGACGACCCTCCTGGGCAAGCCTCGCAAACGGCGCAATATTACGAAATTGCGCCAATGCAACCCGTCCACAATCCTGGTGCAAAAGCACCAGGGCATGATCCGACCCGTGAGATTCAGGATTCTCGGACCGCTGCAAGTCCTGGGCGACGCGGGAGAGCTTGAGCTCGGCGGGGGCAGGCAGCGCATCGTGCTCGCGATGCTGCTCCTTGAGGCCAACCAGGTGGTGCCGATCAGCCGGCTCGTGGAGGCCATCTGGGGCGAGTGCCCACCCGGCACCCCGCGCAACCAGGTGCAGATCCGGATCTCCCAGCTCCGCCGCACCCTCGGCGACACCGCTCAGCCCTACCAGACCGTGATCACCAAGCCGTCGGGCTACCTCATCCGCGTCGCCCCCGCCGACCTGGACCTGACCGTCTTCGAACACCTCATCACCCAGGCCCAGTCGCAACCCCGCGACCAGGCCGCCCGCACCCTGCGGGAGGCGCTCACCCTCTGGCGCGCCCCCGCCCTGGCCGACGTCGACAGCGACCTGGTGCGCAGCATCGCCCACGGCCTGGAGGAGCGCCGCCTGCTCGCCTTCGAGCGCTGCGTCGAGCTGGAGCTGGAGCTCGGCCACCACCTGCGGCTGATCGAGGAGCTCCGCGCCGTCACCCAGGCCCAGCCGCTGCGCGAACGCCCCCACGGCCACCTCATGCTCGCCCTCTACGGCGCGGGCCGCCAGGCCGAGGCCCTGGAGGTGTTCCGCTCCTACCGCACCTACCTGCTCGACACCCTCGGCCTCGAACCGGGCGAGGAGCTACGCCGCATCGAGCACGCCATCCTCAACCACGCCTCCCCCACCCCTCCGACCCCCCGCACCGACACCCCACCCCAGGAGCCGGCCGGCCGCCCCCTGAACGGCCACCATCCCCGTGGCCGGCCCACCGCCCCGGACGATCCGTCCCTCGCCCCCTCCTCCGCAAGACCGCACGGCGGCCCGTTCTCCTCCCAGACATCCGAAGACGGCCCCGCCTCCTCCACCCAGAGCCCCGGCGGCGGCTCCTCCTCCTCGGGGGAGCATGGCGGTCCCGCATCCTCCACCCGGAGCCCTGGGGGCGGCCCCGTGTCCTCCCACAGGGGGCGAGGCGGCCCCGCATCCACCCGGAGCGGCCCCGTCTCCTCCCAGGAGCGAGGCGGCCGCGTGTCCTCCTCCCAGGAGCAGGGCGGCCGAAGCCCCGCCGCCCAATGGGAGCGGGGCGCTCCCGCCTCCCAGAGCGAGCGGGGCGGCCCCGCCTCTCAAGAGCGGGGCGCTCCCAGCGCCTCCTTCCCGGCAGCGCCCGGCCGGGGAGCGGCGGCGGGACCATCGGCGGGACCGGCCTCAGACGCAGCCGGGGCGGCAACGGCGGCCGCCCCATCGCCCAGGCCGGCGTCCCGGCCGACCCCGGCGCCCGGGCAGGCCTCACGACCGGCATCGGTGCCGAGGCCGGTGCCGCGCCAGCTTCCTCCGGTGCTGTCGCGGTTGTCGGGCCGGGAAGCGGAGCTGGCCCGGATCGAGGAGCTGCTGACCGAGCGGCACGGGACGACGCTGCCCGTGGTAGCGGTGCTGGGCAAGGCCGGGGTCGGCAAGTCGGAGCTCGCCCTGCACGCGGCCCACCGGCTCGCCGACGCCTACCCCGACGGCCAGCTCTACGTGGACCTCCAGTCCGGCGCGTTGCGGCCACAGGACGCGCTGGCCCGCTTCCTGCGCGCCCTGGGCCTGCCCGCCGTCCCCCGCACCCTGGAGGAGCGCTCAGCCCTGTTCCGCTCGACGGTGGCCGAACGCCGGGTGCTCGTCCTGCTCGACGACGCCGAGTCGATGCAGCAGACCGAGCCGCTCCTGCCCGGCGGCGCGTCCTGCGCCGTCCTGGTGACCAGCCGCCGCACCCTCGTCGGCCTGCCCGAGCGCCAGGTGATCCGGCTGGGCCTGCTCGACGGCCCGGACGCGGCCGAGCTCCTCACCCAGGACATCGGCGGCGGCTCGGCAGCCGACCCGGAGGCGATCCGCCTGCTGGTCGAGCAGTGCGGCGGCCACCCTCTCGCCCTCCGGATCGCCGGCACGAGCCTGGGCACCTGGCCGCACTCCGCCGTCCAGGACCTCGTCATGACGATCGGCGACCTGGACGTCAAGGCCGTCCTCGACGTCGGCTACCGCGCCCTCTCGCCCCAGGCCCAGGCCCTGTTCCGCCGCCTCGGCCTCATCAGCGGCCAGCAGATCAGCACCTGGCTGGCCCACGCCCTCATCTCCACCCCGGCCACCCGATCCCTCCACCGTGAGCTGACCACAGCACCCCACTCGGCCTTCCCCCGCCCCATCCACTCCCCATCCACCACCCTGGCCGAACCGGCACGGACGGACAGCCCGAGGCGGGACGTGGGCGACGATCCCGTGATCTCGGGCACCCTCACCCCGCCGTCGCCCTCACCGTCCGGTGCCGCGGCAGTGCTGGAACGGGCGTTCCAGGAGCTGGTGGACGCGGCGCTGCTGCGGCGGCGGGGCGACCACTACGTGTGGCACGACCTGGTCAGGATGTTCGCCGCCGAACACGCGTTCGCGGAGGACCCCCGGGAGATCCGCACCGCGGTGCTCGAACATGCGGGCGCGACCCTGCTCGCCCTGGTGGAGCAGGCGCACCGGCGCCACTACAGCGGCCACTTCACCGTGCTGCGCGGCCTGGTGGACCTGCCGCCGATCGACGGGTCACGACTGTTCGGGGACGAGCCGCTCGCCTGGCTCGACTCCGAGCTGCCGGTGCTGATCCGCGCCGTGCGGCAGACGGCCGACCACGGGCTGGCCGAGCTGGCCTGGAGCCTGGCCATGACGGCGGTGACGCTGTTCGAGACCTACGGCTACTTCGACGACTGGCGGGCCGTCTCCGAGACCGCGCTCGCCGCCTGCCGCGCCGCGGGCAACGCCCGTGGGGAGGGCGCGATGCTGTTCTCGCTCAGCTCGCTGGCCATCTTCCAGCAGCGTTACGACGACGCCGCTCCCCTGGTCGGCTCGGCGCTGGCCATCTTCGAGAAGATCGGCGAAGACCACGGCCGGGCGCTGGCCCTGCGCAACGCCGCGCTGCTGGACCGGGCCGCCGGTGACCTCGACGGCGCCCTGCACCGCTACACCGAGGCCCGGCGCCTGCTGCGCGCCGTCGGCGACCGGGCGGCGGAGGCGTACGTGCTGTCGAACATGGCCCTCATCCACGGCGAATGCGGGCGGCTGGACGAGGCCGATCCGCTGCTCAGGGAGGCGCTGACCTTCTACACCCAGGAGGGCGTGCGGCGGGGCGAGGCTCAGGCGCTGATGCGGCTGGCGGAGTTGTCGCTGCGCCGTGGCCGTTCCGAGCCGGCGCTGGAGGCGTACGAGAAGGCCAGGAGGATCGTCCGTGAGGCGCATGACCGCATCGGGGAGGCGTACGTGCTGCAGGGGCTCGGAGAGGCGCACCTGAAGCTGGGGCGGGCGGCGGACGCCGAGCGCACGTTGCGCGAGGCCCTCGACGTCGCCGCCGAGGTCGGCGACCGGCTCATCCAGGGCCGCGCCCGCCTGGCCCTGGGCACGCTCCTGCTGGAGAGCGGCCGCCCCGGCGCGACGCTGGAGCTGGAACGGGCACAGGCGCTGTTCGCCGAGATCCACGCCGAGCCCTTACGCGCCAAAGCCGCCGCAGCCTTGTCCCGCAGCCACTGACCACGCACATCAGACCCCACACGCCCCGGCCCACACGCCCCGGCCCGCGCATCCCCACACACCCGGCCCACACGCCCTGGCCCCACGCCCTGGCCTGCGCACCCCCACCCCCATACACCCGGTCCACACGCCCAGACTCACGCACCCCCGGACCTCACTTGCCCACCGGAGCCCCGCTGTCCCCGACCCGGCTCCCCATCCCCAGGCGGCGTGCGGCCCCGCCCACGTGTGCCCCACCGCGCCCACCCTCGCGACGCCCCCTCGGGCACTCACCCCCGGTGCCGCCGCCCCCCTGCGACGCCCCCTCGGCACCCACCGCTGCCCAGCGACCCTCCACGCCCCCTACGGCGCACGCGCGGGCGCTCGCCTCCGGTGCCCGCCGCACCCCTACGACGCGCCCTCGGCACTCACCCCGCCCTGGTGCCCGCCGCACCCCTGCGACGCCTCCTCGGCACGGCACTCGCCCCGCGCCCCGGTGGCCGCCGCCCCCCTGTGACTCCCCCTGGGCACTCGCCGCCCGCCTGCCCCGCTGCCCCCGGAGTCTCCTGCGGGCGCTTCTTCCGAGCGCCCCACTCCACCGGCCGGCGTGGCCGCTGGCCGGTGGAGTGGGGGCGGAGCTCTACGTGCCCCGGCGTGCCCGCTGGCCGGCGCGGTGGAAAGCGGAGCTTTACGTGCCCCACCGTGCCCGCTGTCGCCAGCAAGCTCACCCCCTGTTGCGTGGCGGCCGGGCCGGAGGTCCGGCCCCGCGTCACCGCCACCCCGGGCGCGTCCCCCGCGCGCCGGGTGTGGCAGCCGCTGGTACGGCGTGGCACCGGCTCTGGTCCCCGTGTCGCGCTGTGGCGACTGCTCCAGAGCCGCACGCCGGTCAGCGGCTGCCGCGTCCTTCCGTCAGATGGTCCACGGGATGTCGCAGTCGATCTTCGGGTTCGTCTCGCACAGGCGAGGCGGGTCCGGGACCGGTCCGTCGGCGGTGATGCCGGCGGGTCCGGTGACCCCGGTGAAGGCCGTTGCCGCTATCCCCAGGATGACTAGCCACTTGCGCATGTCTGCCCCCGTCATTCGTCGGATCGACGGCGCCGACGGTAGCGAGGGCCGCTTTGGTTTCGCTTTATCGCTGGTCAGGAGCGGGTGGTGGTGGTCGGGGTGCCGTGCCAGCTCTGCCACAGCGCCGCGTAGGAGCCGCCTTCGGCGACGAGCTCGTCGTGGGAGCCGAGCTCGCTGATGCGGCCGTCCTCGACGACGGCGACCCGGTCGGCGTCGTGGGCGGTGTAGAGGCGGTGGGCGATGGCGATGACGGTGCGGCCGTCGAGGACGGCCGCGAGGGAGCGTTCGAGGTGCCGGGCGGCGCGCGGGTCGATGAGCGAGGTGGCCTCGTCCAGGACGAGCGTGTGCGGGTCGGCGAGCACGAGGCGGGCCAGCGCGAGCTGCTGGGCGTGGGCCGGGGAGACGTCGAGGCCGCCGGAGCCGACGACGGTGTCGAGGCCGTCGGGCAGGGCGAGCACCCAGTCGAGGGCGTCGACGGCCGCGAGCGCGTCGCGTACGGCGTCGTCGTCGGCCTCGGGCCGGGCGATCAGCAGGTTGTCGCGCAGCGTGCCCTTGAAGACGTGGTGCTCCTGGGTGACGAGCGCGACGTGGCCACGCAGGTCGTCCAGGGGCAGGTCGACGAGCGGCACGCCGCCGACGGTGACGGCGCCGGTGCGGGGGCCGTGGATGCCGGCGAGCAGCCGGCCGAGGGTGGACTTGCCGGCGCCGGACGGGCCGACCATCGCCAGTCGTTCGCCGGGCCGCACGGTCAGCGACACGCCGTGGAGCACGTCGCGGCCGGGCCGGTAGGCGTAGCGGACGTCGTCGGCTTCCAGCAGTTCGCCGGTGGGGCGGGCGTCGCTGGGCTGCCGGTCGTCGGGCACGTTGGCGACGCCGAGCAGCCGCGCCATGGCGGCCCCGCCGACCTGGAGCTCGTCGATCCACATGAGGAACCGGTCGAGCGGGTCGATGAGCTGCTGGGCGTAGAGGGTGGCGGCGGTGACCTGGGCGAGCGTGACCCAGCCCGAGCTGTAGAAGAGGCCGCCGCACAGCAGCGCGGCCACGACGGGGACGACGTAGCCGAGCTCGACGGAGGGGAACCAGATGACGCGCAGGCGCAGCGTGTAGCGTTCGGCGGCGAAGGATCGGCTGATGTCGCGGTCGGTGCGTTCGCGGCGGCGCTGCTGGAGGCCGAGGGCCTCGATGGCGCGGGCGCCCTCGACGGTTTCGGCCAGCCCTTCGGTCATGTCGGCATATGCGGCGTTCTCCCGCAGGTAGCCGTCACGGGCCCGCTTCAGGTACCAGCGGGTGCTGAAGTAGAGCAGCGGCGCCGCGACCAGCATGGGCAGCATGAGCAGCGGCCCGACGAGCAGCATCGCGCCGATGGTGATCGTGAACGTGACGACCGCGATCAGCGTCTCGGGCACGGCGTGCCGTACGGTCCTGGACAGGGAGTCGACGTCGCGGGACGTACGGGTGAGCAGGTCGCCGGCGCCGGCCCGTTCGACCGTGGAGAGCGGCAGCGCGAGCACCTGGTCGACGAACTCCTCGCGCAGCTCGGCGAGGACCTTCTCGCCGAGCTTGGACGAGGCGAGCACGGCGTAGCGCACCAGCGTCCCCTGCAGCAGCAGGAATCCGGCGATGCCGGCGGCGACCACGAACGCGTTGACCTCGGCGCCCGTCTCGACGTCACGTACGAGATTGCCGAGCAGCCACGGCACGGCCAGGCCCGCGACGGCGGCGAGCCCGTGCAGGCCGAGCGCGCCGGCGAGCTGACGCGGGTACTTCAGGGTGAGCCGCCGCGCGTAGGCGCGCACCTGTTTCTGATCGGCGACGGGCAGGATCTCGCGGGCCATCTCGTCAGTCCTCCCCTCGGGTGACGGTCGCGGCGTAGGCGGGCGCGGTGGCCAGCAGGTCGCGGTGGGCGCCTTCGGCTCGTACGCGACCGTCCTCGACGTAGAAGACGTGGTCGGTACGGTCGAGCACGAGCGGGCTGGTGGTGCAGATGAGCGTGGTCTTGCCGGCGCGGGCGTCGGCGAGACGCTGGGCGATGCGGGCCTCGCTGTGGGCGTCGACGGCGCTGGTCGGCTCGACGAGGATGAGCACCTCCGGGTCGGCGATCAGCGCGCGGGCGAGCCGGAGCCGCTGCTGCTGACCGCCGGAGAACTCGCGCCCGGCCTCGGCCACCTCGGCGTCGAGCCCGTCGGGCAGCGCCTCGACGATGTCCTCGGCACAGGCGTCGTGGAGGGCCTGGCGGACGCGTTCGGCGGAGGCGCCGCCGCGTACGTCGAGCTCATCGCGCAGCGGGCCGGTGAACAGGCGGGCGCCGTTGTCGGCGACCAAAATGCGCTCACGTACCTCGTCGAGGGGCAGCGTGGCGAGCTCGGCGGGGCCGAAGGTGACGTCGCCGTCGGAGTAGCGGCCGAGGCGGTCGGCGATGGCGGCGGCGTCCTCGGGGCTGCTCGCGGCCAGCGCGGTCAGCCTGCCGGGTTGTACGGTGACGCCGCTGTAGGAGTCGCGCAGCACGCCGCCCGCGCTGGCGCCGGAGCCGCCGGTCACCTCGGGTTCGATCGACAGGATGCGCACCACGCGGCGGGCGGCGACGTGGCCCTTGGTCAGCTTGTCGGCCGCCTCGGTGAGCGTGCGCATGGGCCCGATGAGGAAGACCGCGTAGGTGTAGAAGGCGACGAGCTGGCCGACGGAGATCTGGCCGGACAGCGCGAAGGACGCGCCGACGCCGGTGACGAGCGCGATGAGCAGGCCCGGCAGCAGGATCTGGGCGCCTTCGAGCAGCGACTCGACGCGTGCGACGGAGACGCCGGCGTGGCGCGCCCGCTGTGACTCCTCGCGGTAGCGCTCGGCGAACACCCGCTCGCCGCCGATGCCGCGCAGCACCCGCAGCCCGGCCACGATGTCGGCCGCCCGGGTGGACAGGTCGCCGGTCAGGTCGCGCTGCCGGTGCTGCCGCCTGTGCAGGGGCTTGAGCAGCGGCGCGACGGCGCCCGCCATGACGGGCACGCCGACCAGCACGAGCAGGCCGAGCGGCAGCGAGGTGGAGATGAGGATCACCGTCACGGTGACGATCGCCACGACGGCGCCGGTGCCGCGCAGCAGGATGTCCATGGAGCTGCCGATGTGCGCGATGTCGGAGTTGCCGACACTGACCACCTCGCCGGTCGACAGCCGCTTGGGCAGGGTGGCGCCGAGCCTGGCCGCCTGCCGGGTGGTGAGCTGGACGGTGCGGTAGGCGGCGGCCAGCCAGTTGTAGACGGCGAACCGGTGCCGCATGATCCCACTGAACGCCTGCACCAGCCCGAGCGCCAGCAGCACTCCCGACCAGGTCAGCAGCGCGCGGGTGTCCTTGGCCGTGACGGCGTCGATGCCCTTGCCGAGCACTGCGGGCACGAGCGACTGCACGAGCCACCACAGCGTGGCGAACCCGATGCCTGCCAGCAGCTGACGGCCTTGGCGACGGGCGTTCCACCAGAGGTAGCGCAGCGGGCTTCGGATGTCGGGCACGCCGGGATCGGCTTCGGGAAGGGAGCGCATAGCCTGTCAAGGTTGACAAAGTCGTTGCCGCTCCAGCAATCCATTTTTCCAGGGCTGACGCGGGCCCGGGAGTGCGCCAGAATCGTTGGCTGTGGAGCACGGCTACACCAACAGCACGGTCGGAGACGGCGCCCTGGTCGTCAAGTGTTACCAGGGTCCCGACGCGCGGATCAGGCTCGGGACGGAGAGCCGGTTCCTGCGGCGGCTGCGCGGGCGGCTGCCGGTGCCGCGCCTGCATTCCGTCACCGAGACGAGCCTGAGCATGCAGTTCGTGCCGGGTGCGCACGGCCAGGACCTGCTCGACGAGGGCCGGGCGGCGGAGGTGCTGGCGGAGTGCGGGCGCACGCTGGCGCGGCTGCACCGGCTCGGCCTGGTGCACGGCGACTACGGGCCGCAGAACATGCTGTTCGACCCGGCGACGTTCGAGACGGCGGCGATCCTCGACTGGGAGTGGGCGCATCCCGGCCGCCCGGTGGAGGATCTGGCGTGGTGTGAGTGGATTGTCCGATCGCATCACCCGGAGCACGTGCCGCACCTGCGTCACTTCTTCGACGCCTACGGCGGACCGGTGCCGCCGTGGCCCGACCGGCATGCGTACATGCTGGCCCGCTGCCGGTCACTGCTCGACTTCACCGCCCGCTGGGAACCGGGCGGCGAGGGCGAGAAACTCTGGCGCCACCGCATCGAGACCACCAGCGCCTGGACATTCGCCTGACGGGCGGTCATTTCAGCAGCGTCGGCAGGTCGACGAGGATCACGTCGTCCCGTCGATCCGCGGTGGCCTTCAGATCGGCGTGGAAACCCTCCAGGGAGAAGACGGCCAGGGTCGCGGACGACGTGTCATGCCCCTGCTCCGCCAGCAGCGCCCGGAGCCGGTCGAGCCGGTCCAGGTCCGCCACGCCTCGCTTGGTGATCGTCGCCTTGGCCTCGCCGATCAGCGTCACGACGGCCCGGCCGGACCGCTTGTCCAGGGCGATGACGTCGATCTCGTGCTTGGCCCGCCCGCTGGCGTCGTTGACCACTGTCGCGGTGACCTGGCCGGCGCCGGCGTCCTGGGCGCGGAGCCAGGCGCGGGCGCAGTCCTCGAAGTGCGGGCCCAGGATTCGGGCCGTGAACGTGGGCTGCGCCCGGCGCCACGCCTCGGCAGACCTGCTGGTGTCCACGAGGTCGCGCTGGGGAACCGCGATCAGATTGTGGAACCGGACGATCGGGTCGGCGACGGTGATCACCGGCCGCCGTTCCCAGAGCGGGTCGTGGTCGTAGCGGAGGAAACCCGCGCCGGCCAGCGCCTCGATAGGACGCGTCAGCGATCCACGCGGCTGCTCCAGCAGTCCGCCGATCTTGGCCGGGCTCGTGGCGCCTTGGGCCACCGCATTGATGATCGCGTAGTGCAGGGAGCTTCCGGTGAAGCGGGGGTCCTCCCGCAGCAGGTACTCCGCCTCGCTCCCCGAGAACAACGCCTGGCTCGGGTCCAGCACGGTCGCCGCCACCCAGCCGTCCAGCTCCGCCAGGGTCCGCGGCGCGGGAACGTTGGCGAGGTTGCGGTAGCCGGGCGCGCCTCCGAGCACGCTGTGCAGGCGCACCGCGACGGCAGGATCATCGACGCCCCAGTGCCGCGCCATCGTCGGCAGGTCGAACGGCTGCAGGCGAAGATCGATCGACGCCCGGCCGCGCAACGCCTTCGTCCCCGACAGCAGCTCGTTCATCACCGAGATCGCCGAGCCGCACACGATCACCCTGCCGCGCTCCTGGCCCAGCCCGGCCTGCGACTGGTCGTACAGCAACTGGAGCAGACCGGGCAGCTCAGGAGAATGCGCCATCCAGTACGGCAGTTCGTCGATGACGAGCAGGCCGTTGCGGCGAGCGGTGAGGTCGATGGCCGTGGTGAGCAGGGACTCCCAGCCGGCGTCGGCCACCAGCTCGGGGCCGATGCCCGCATATCGGGCTATGTCGCCGGCGAACCTCCGCCGGGCCGGCACGACCCCCTCCTCCGCCACGGCGGTCACGTACAGCCCCCCGTAGACCTCCGCCAGCGCGCGCAGCAGGAAGCTCTTGCCCACGCGCCGCCGGCCGGAGACGACGCCCAGCCGCATGCGGTTGTCCGGATGCTCGACGAACTGCGCCAGAGCGGACCACTCCGCGTCTCGCGCCAACACGCGTTCAGGCTTGTGCATGCCTAAATAGTAATGCCTAGAGCTTACTATTTTGGAGCGGTTGGCTATCGGTGAAACGGCCTGCCTTACAGGGGGCCCTTTATCGCTTGACACACCCGAGTAACACTCTGGTCATGTCCACCACGCTGTATGGCCGTGCCGCCGAGCAGGAAGCGGTGCGGCGGCTGCTCGACGGGGCACGGGGCGGTGACGGGGGCGCGCTGGCGGTGCTGGGGGCGCCGGGGATCGGCAAGACCGCCGTCCTGGAGCTGGCGGCCTCGCTGGCGAACGAGTTCACGATGCTGCGGGCGCGCGGGGTGCGGCAGGAGGCCCACCTGCCGCTGTCCGGGCTGGACGCGCTGCTGCGGCCGGTCGCCGATCGGGTGCGGTCCGGAGTGCTCGGTCGGGCGCTGCGCACCGGGGTGGCCGGAAGCGGGGTGGCCCTGCCGGTGGCGGTGCTGGAGTTCCTGCGCGAGCTCGCCGCCGAGCAGCCGGTGCTGGTGTGCGTGGACGACGTGCACCTGCTCGACCGGGCCAGCCGCGAGGCGGTCTGCTTCGCGGCCAGGCGGCTGGCCGGCGAACGTATCGCGCTCCTCCTCTCGGCCCGTACGCCGGGCGACCCGCCGGTGCCCGACGACGTCCCGGTCCTCGCCGTCGGACCGCTGGACGACACCGCGAGCCACGCGCTGGCCAGGGACCTGCTGTCCGGCCGGGCCTCGGAGGGCTTGTGCGCCTGTCTGGTACGGGTCGCCCACGGCAACCCACTGGGGCTGCGCGAACTCGCCGAGTCGTTGACCGCCGCGCAACTCGCCGGGCTCGCCCCGCCGCCCGACACCCTGCCGCCCGGCGGACGCCTCCACCGTGCACACGCCGAACGACTCACGGGCTTACCGGACGAGACCCGCGCCCTGCTCCTCCTCCTGGCCGCCGCCCCCGGCCTCCCCACCAGCGATCTCCTCCAGGCCGCAGAGGGCCCTCCTTGCGCTCGGCCCACGGCCGCGCCCCTGGGACCGCGCGAACTTGCCGACCCGCCCACCGTCCGGACGGGCGATCCCGTGGCCATCCCGGCGCCTCCCTCCTGGCGCGCCGACGATCCTCCCGTCGAGGCGGCACCCGTTCGGTCCACGGACCCGCTGGCCGTGCTGGCGGTGGCCGAGCGGGCGGGGGTGATCCGGCCGGACGGGGACCGGTACGTGTTCGCCGACGAGACGCTGAGGGCCGTCGCGTACGCCGAAGCCCCGCTGGCCCGCCGCCGGGAGGTGCACCGGCTGCTCGGGAGGCGGCTCACCGGCCTGCCCGGAGCCTGGCACCGCGCCGCCGCACTCGACGGCCCGCCGGACGAACTCGCCGCCGACCTGGCCGCCGCCGCCTCCACCGCCGCCCGCACCACCCCGTACGCCCCCGCCCCACCACCCATCTACGCCCCAAGCCAAAGCCACACACCGGGCACAATCCACGAGCCCACCACGGACAACGCGGCGCAGGGACCAGGCGGGCCGAACGGACCAGGCGGCTCGGGTGGTGGTCACTGTCACCCCAGCCCCTCCCTCGCGTACGAGAGGGCCGCGCAGCTCGGCGGCGACGAGGCGAGCAAGGCGGCATGGCTGGCCGCGGCGGCCCGGCACGCATGGATGTCCGGGGACTTCCCCCGGGCCAGGTCGCTGCTGGCCGGGCTGCACCGCCCGGTGGTCACCGACGAGGCCGAGCTCATGTACGGGCGCCTGGAACTGCTCAGCGGACATGCCGACAGCGCCAGCGCCAAGCTGCTGGCCGCCGCCGCCCGGCTGGTGGACCGTGACCGGTTGGTCGCGGTCAAGGCGCTCCTGCATGCCGCCGAAGCCAGCTACATGTCCGGCGATATCCGTACATTTCACGCAATCGCCCACCAAGCCGCACTCCTGCGGCGCAGCGACGACTGCCAGGACACGCAGCTCATGTTCGAGTACCTGGAGGGGATCGCGGCGACGTTCAGCGGCAGGCACCGGGCGGCGGCCGGGCCACTGCGGCGGGTCGTCGCGCTGGCCCCGGCCGTACGCAACCCCACCACCCTCGTCTGGGCCTGCGTGGCGAGCCTGCTGCTCGGCGAGGACGCCACGGCCATCGAGCTGTCGGCCCGCGCGATCGACACCGCACGCCGGCGCGGCGCGGTCAGCGTGGTGCCCCAGTTGCTGGAGTCGCTGATCCAGGCGGAGTTCTGGCTGGGCCGTTACTCGTCGGTGGCCACGCACGCCGCCGACGGGCTGCGGCTGGCCCAGGCGTCGGGGCAGCTCAACTCCGCCGCCCGTCACCTCGGCTGGCTGGCCCACGCCGCCGCCGTACAGGGTGACGCGCAAGGCTGCCGCGAACGCGCCCACGCCGCGCTGGACCTGGCCGAATCCCACGGTCTCGGCATCGCCACCAGCCTCGGCAACTGGGCGCTGGCCCACCTCGACCTGGCCACCGGACGTCCGGCGGAGGCGGCGGCCAAGCTGCGCGGCCATCGCGGCAACGATCATGTCGTCATCCGGGTCATGGCCAGCCCGCACTTCATCGAGGCGGCGGCCCGTACCGGCGACCGCAGGCGTGCCTCGGCCGCGCTGCGGGTGCTCGACCGCTGGGCAGGCAGCACGCGCAGCCCCGACCGGCGCGCGCTCGTGGCGCGCTGCCGGGCGCTGCTCGCCACCGGCAGCGAGGCCGCCGAGCTGTTCAGGGAGGCGCTGGAGCTGCACGCGTGCCCGTTCGAGACGGCGCGCACGCAGTTGCTGTACGGGGTCGCGCTACGCAGGGAACGCCGGCCGGGAGCCGCCAGAGAACACCTGCACGGCGCCCTGGAGACGTTCCAGCGCCTCGGCGCGGGCCTGTGGAGCGAGCGCGCCAGGACCGAGCTGCGCGCGTCGGGCGAGACCGTCGTGCCCATCGCGCCGGCCGACGGCCCCGAGCGGCTGCTCACCGCACAGCAGTTGCGCATCGCCCGCCTGGTGGCCGAAGGCGCCACGAACCGGGAGGTCGCCGCGCAACTCTTCCTCAGCCCGCGCACGATCGACCACCACCTCCGCAACGTCTTCGCCAAGCTCGGCGTACGCTCACGCGTCGAACTGTCGCGCCTCCTCTCCTGACACCGGCGATTCACCCGATGCGTCCCCTTCACCCCCGTTTGAAAATGACGACGTCGCACCCCCCGAGAACCTGGAGTTCCCGACATGTCGTCATCCCCAGCGAGGACCATCGCGAAGATCGCCATGGCCGCGACCCTGGCATGCGGAACCATCGCGCTGCCCGCGCATGCCGCCGGCCCGTACGAGCGCGGCCCCGACCCCACCGACGCCATCCTCGAAGCGCTCCGCGGCCCCTTCTCCACCTCCGACCAGTCGGTCTCCTCCCTCAGCGTGAGCGGGTTCGGCGGCGGAGAGGTCTACTACCCGAACGACACCAGCCAGGGCACGTTCGGCGCGATCGCCATCTCCCCCGGCTACACCGCCTCCTGGTCCAGCCTCGACTGGCTCGGCCCGCGCATCGCCTCGCACGGCTTCGTGGTCATCGGCATCGAGACCAACTCCCGCTACGACCAGCCCGCCAGCCGCGGCCGCCAGCTCCTGGCCGCCCTGGACTGGCTGGTCGAGGACAGCCCGCTCGCCATCCGCAGCCGCATCGACGGCTCCCGCCTGGCCGTGGCCGGCCACTCCATGGGCGGCGGCGGCACCCTCGAAGCCGCCGACGACCGCCCGTCACTGCAGGCCGCGGTCCCGCTCGCGCCGTGGAACCTGACCAAGAACTGGTCAGGCGTACGCGTCCCGACGCTGATCATCGGCGGCGAGAGCGACTCCGTCGCCTCGGTCACCACCCACTCCCAGCCGTTCTACGAGAGCATCCCCTCCTCGTCGGAGAAGGCGTATCTGGAGCTCAACAACGCCAGCCACTTCTTCCCGCAGACCACGAACACCACGATGGCCAAGTCGATGGTCGCCTGGCTGAAGAGGTTCGTCGACGACGACACCCGCTACGAACGCTTCCTCTGCCCGCCACCGAGCGGCACGGCCATCGAGGAATACCGCGACACCTGCCCCCACTGACGCCCACCCAGTCCCGGCCTCCCGTGCGCAACGCATGGGAAGGCCGGGACGGCCCATGCAGCCCCTTCCCGCAGCACAACCGTCCCCTCCCACAGCACAACCGGCCCTCCCCACAGCACAACCGGCCCTCCCCACGGCGCAACCGGCCCTCCCCAGGCCCACAGCAGGCCCCCGGGCCCACAGCAGGTCCACACGGCCCCTCCACAAGGTCCGCACGCGCACGCCCTTCCCCTGACCCGGGACGGGGCCCGGCGCGCAGCCCGTTCAGCGCCGTCCGGTGAGGGCCGCGATGCCCAGCGGGATGACCGCCCAGCAGCCGAGCACGGTGAAAGCCACCCATCCCGGCATGATGGCCGGCACCTGCCCGATGAGCTGCAGCGCCGGGTAGGTCGGCAATAAGTAGTTGCCCCACTCGCCCCCGGGCAGCATGCGGGCCACGAACGGCACCAACAGGATGATCGCCATCAGCGCCGCCATCGCCGCCGCCCCGTTACGCAGGAGGGCGCCCAGCGCCAGCCCGAGCAGGGTGGTCGCCACGATCATGAGGGTGCCACCGGCGATCACCGGCCACGCCTCCCCCGGCAGTGCCGACGGGTTGAACTCGGCGGCCACCACGCGCCCGTACAGATAACCGGGAACCGCGATGAGCAGCGAGGCGACGACCGCTGCGCCGGCCAGCACCACCGCCTTGGCCAGCAGGACCCGCGACCTTGCGGGCGTGGCGACATGCGTGGCGTCGATCATGCCGGACGCGTGCTCGCCGCTGATCGTCATCACACCGAGCATCCCGAGCGGGAGCTGGGCCAGGATGACGCCCACGTACACGGCCACCACGATGCCCATGGCGGCCTGGTCAGGGGCGTGACCGGGGTCCCAGCGCGAGATGACGGCGCCGGCGCCCAGCGCGGTGAGCACGAGCGCGACGAACACCGCGATCCCCATCGTCCACCAGGTCGAACGCAGGGTCCGCAACTTGATCCACTCAGCGTTGACCGTGTCCATCGCGCACCCCCGAATGCCTCATGTCCTGAACTGCCCCACGTCGCTCCCGAGCTCCCTCGTCCCGCTCCGGAGCCTCCTCCCGGCCCTCCGAGACAAGGTCCATGAACACGTCCTCCAACGACGTCCCCGGCCGGACCAGCTCGGCGATCGGCGCGTCGGCGAGCAGCCTGCCGCGCCCGATGACGATCAGATGGTCTGCCGTCAGCGCCATCTCGCTCATCAGGTGGCTCGACACGAGGACCGTGCGGCCTTCGGCGGCCAGCGACCTGAGCAACTGCCGCGTCCAGCGGATGCCCTCGGGGTCGAGCCCGTTGACCGGCTCGTCGAGCAGGAGCGTGCCGGGATCGCCGAGCAGCGCCGCGGCGATGCCCAGCCGCTGTTTCATGCCGAGGGAGAAGCCGCCGATCCGTTTGCCGGCCGCGTCGCCGAGGCCGACGAGGTCGAGCAGCCCGCCCACGCGCCGCGTGGAGAGCCCGTTGGAGGCCGCCAGCCAGCGCAGGTGCTGCTCGGCGCGCCGCCCGCCCTGCACCGCGGTCGCGTCCAGCAGCGCGCCGACGTGGGTGAGCGGCCGTTCCAAGCTTCGGTACGGTCTGCCGCCGACGGTGGCTTGACCGGCGGTGGGCCGGTCGAGGCCGAGGATCAGCCGCATGGTCGTGGTCTTCCCGGCGCCGTTGGAGCCGAGGAAGCCGGTGATCCTGCCGGACGGCACCTCGAAGGTGAGGTCGTCCACGGCCAGGGTCTGTTTGAAACGCCGGGTGAGCCCGTTCACTTCGATCACGTGCTCCACGATCGGCCGGAACGAGGGTTTTCCACATCGGTCCTGAGACCGATGTTCGGCCCCGCCGCCCCCGGTTACCTTCGTTCCGTGCGCGAAGACCTCCGTCCCCCGCTGTTGAGCCGGGTCCCCGAGCGGGCCTGGCTGTGCCTCGACGCAGGCGTCGCCGTGTTCTTCGCGGCCGCCTTCGTGGGGCTCGCCTCGTCACGCGGCAGCGTGGCGCCCGACGCGTTCGACTATGCGGCGGCTCTGGCGACGACCTTGCCGATCGCGGTCCGGCGGCTCTGGCCGCGGGCGGTGTTCCTGGTGGTGCTGGCGGCGGGGCTCGGCATGCGCGAGTTCCTGCTCCCGCACGCCGACCTGCTGTGCCTGCCCCTCGCCCTTTACACGGTGGCGGCACGCCACCGGGCCGCGGTCCCCCTCGTGGCGGCCGTCGCCGTGGGGTGGCAGGGCGTGGCCGAGCTGCCGGTGACCGACACGGTGCTGGAGCAGCTAGCCCTGGTGGCGGCGATCCTGGTCGCCTCCTGGGCCGTCGGCACGACCGTGCGCCAACGCCGGGTCTACACCGAGCGGCTGACCCAGCACGCCGAGCAGCGCGCCCGGGCCCAAGCCGCGGAGGAGCGGCTGCGCATCGCCAGGGAGTTACACGACGTCGTCGGCCACAGCCTCAGCACGATCGCCGTCCAGGCGGGCGTGGCGGGCCACGTGGGCATCGAGGGCGAGATGAGCCGGGCGCTGCATTCGATCGAGGAGACCAGCCGGTCCGCGCTGCGCGAGACCGGAAGGCTGCTCGGCGTGCTGCGCGACGACGACGGGGCGGAGCTCGCCCCCGTTCCCGGCCTGGCCGATCTCGGCGTGCTGGTGAGGCGGGCCGAGGCGACCGGGCTGGAAGTGGACTTGGCGATCGACGGCAAGGTGAACGGAGAAATGGAGCTGACGGTCTATCGGATCGTGCAGGAGGCGCTGACCAACGTGGTCAGGCATGCCGACGCCCAGCACGTCGACGTCCGGATCCAGCGGCAGGAGGGCGGGCTGGTCGTGGAGGTCGTCGACGACGGCCGCCACGGGCCGGTGCGGCCTTACGGGCACGGGCTGACGGGGTTGCGCGAGCGGGTGCGCGTCTTCGGCGGCGAGTTCGCGGCGGGCGCCCACGCGCCGGGCGGATTCCGGGTGATGGCGAGGTTGCCTCAGTGACACGAGTGCTGGTGGCCGACGACCAACCGCAGATCAGGGGCAGCTTCCGCCTGCTGGTCGACAGTGCGCCCGGATGTGTGGCGATCGGTGAGGCCGCGACGGGTGCGGAGGCGGTGCGGCTCGCGGAGCGGGACCGTCCCGACCTGGTCCTGATGGACGTACGCATGCCGGTGATGGACGGGATCGAGGCCACCCGCCTCATCTGCGCCGCCCGCCCCGAGACCCGCGTGCTCATCGTGACCACGTTCGACCTGGACGAGTACGTCTACGGTGCGCTGCGCGCCGGAGCCGCGGGCTTCATGCTCAAGCACACCCCGGCGGCCGAGCTGCTCAAGGCCATCGAGGTGATCGCGTCAGGCGAGTCGCTGCTGGCGCCGACCGCCACCCGGCGGTTGATCCAGCAGTTCGTGAGCTCCGCGCCGCCCGCCGTGGAGCGGAGCCGGAGCCTGATGTCGCGTGCCGCCGAGCGGATCCGGCGTCCAGCGCCGCCCCCGCCGCTGGCCATCACCGAGCGGGAGCGCGAGGTGCTCGTCCTGGTCGCGAAGGGGCTGTCCAACGCCGAGATCGCCGGACAGCTCTACCTCAGCCTGAGCACGGTGAAGACGCACGTCAGTCACCTGCTCACCAAGCTGGACGCGCGCAGCCGCATCCACCTGGTCATCGCGGCGTACGAGGCGGGGCTGGTCTGACGGCGAACCAGGCCCGCGACGATCCCGGCACGACGACCAGCACGGCCATCACCACCCCATAGGCAGCGACGAAGAGACCGAAAAGCCCATATCCCGGTACGTACGGCCCCGACGACGACTCATGCACGGACAGCCCCGCCGGCACCAGCAACCCGCCCGCCAGCATCAGGAAGATCCGTGAGCCTCGCCAGCCGCGCCACAGCCCCTGCGCCGCCGAAACACCGGCGAAGGCGGCCATCGCGGCGAGCAGGACGAGCGGCCAGAAACCTTGGAAGATCCCGACCACCGCAGAGACGAGCACGACCAACACGCCCAGCTCGAACATCACCGCCGCAGCGATGACCGGCGCGGGCGGCCTGCCTTGGAGGGTCACGCGCTCGAACGTACCCACTCACGCCCTTACCAGGAGGACCGATTCCTTTTTGTCCCGACACCCGTCACACGGTCGAGAACGTGACAGAAACGGAGCAACACCCCATGCGCACCACCACGACCACGACCGTGATCTCCCGCGATGGCACCCCGATCGCCTTCGAGCAGCTCGGCACCGGTCCCGCCGTCATCCTGGTCGCCTCTGCGCTGGCCGACCGCAAGGACGCGGCCAAGCTCGCCCGCCTGCTCGCACCGCGCTTCACCGTGATCAACTACGACCGGCGTGGGCGGGGCGCGAGCGGCGACGGGTCCGCCTACACCGTGGAGCGCGAGATCGAGGACGTGGCCGCGCTCATCCACCATGCGGGCGGCTCGGCGTCGCTGTTCGGCAGCTCCTCCGGTGCGGTGCTCGCCCTGCGTGCCGCCGCCGCAGGCCTCAACGTCGACCGCCTGGCCCTGTACGAGCCGCCGTTCGCGGTGACGGGCGACGGGTTCGCCCCACCGGCCGGGTTCGCCCAGGAGATCGACGCCCTGCTGGCCGCCGACCGGCCCGGGGATGCGGTCAAGCACTTCATGACGCGGGCGCAGGGGATGCCGTCGTTCATGGTCGCCATGATGCGGCTGATGCCGGGCGTGTGGTCCACGCTCAAGAGGCTTGCGCCCACGCTGCCGTACGACATCGCGGTGATGGGCGACACTCAGCAGGGGCGGCCTCTGGATGCGGCCGCATGGGCGGGAGCCGTCGCGCCCACGCTGGTGCTGACCGGGAGCAAGAGCCCCGCCGGGTTCCACGACGCGGCCCGGGCGCTGGTGGAGGTCCTGCCGCACGCCGAGCACCGCACACTCGCCGGCCTCAACCACGGAGCCGTCATGATGGCCCCGCACAAGCTCGCCCCCGTCCTGTCGGACTTCCTCACGTGAAACCCACCGACCGGCGCAGACACCCACCGCCTCCCCGCCGCCCAACGCGCAAGGCAGGCGCGGGTTACCCAGCGGCGTCCGGACTGGCGGGTTGCCCAGTGCCCAAGACGATTGGGCGAGCGGGGCGCCCCGTCCAACCCACAGGACACACCGCACCCCGGCCACCCCGCCACTCCACCAGCCCGCCACTCCACCAGCCCGCCAGCCCGCCAGCCCGCCAGCCCGCCAGCCGAGCGACCGCACCCCGACGGTGGGGCCTCCCGCGTCCGCCCTGACCGCGCCCGCGCCTCCGCCCGACCTGCCCCGGCCGACCTGCCCTCGGCCGACCTGCCTCCTGCCCGACTTGACCGCGACTGACCGCGCCCGACCTGACCGCGCCCGACCTGACCGCGCCCGACCTGAGGTGAGCTGGCAGCGGATGGCGGCCCGGCGGAGCGGGTGAACGGCGGAGGAACGGCGCGCGCCCTGACGGCGGGAGGTCTAACGGTGGGGACGATCTGACGGACGGCGGACGGACGGCCGTCGGGCGGACAGCCGCCCGAGCGGACGCCGGGTGGACGGACGGCGAGCGGACGGACGGGGCACGGGCGGACGGGGCACGGTGGCCAAGCGGTGGCCCGCCAGAGGGTGCGCCCACGAACGGCGCTCAAGCGGGTAGTGCGCGACCGGTCCGTGCCCCGACGGTGCCGGCCTGACGGGCCTGCGGCCAGACGATTCGGGGTCTGGCGGTGCGCGACCGGATCATGCGTGCCCCGACGGTGCTGGCCTGGCGACGTGCGGACTGACCGCCTGCGGCCGGAAGATGCGCGACCCGGTCGTGCGCGGCCCGGTGGTTGCGGCCCGGTGGTTTGCGGCCCGACCTGCGCCGTCCGCCCCTCTCGGACGGGTGGCGCACGGACGAACGGTGCACCGCCTAACGGCGCGGACCAGGCGGGGCGCGACCCAGCGGTGCACGGCCCCTCCAACCCCTGCGCCGACGGAGATGCACGACCCGGCGATACGCGGCCCTACGGTACGCGGACGGGCGGGGCGCGGAGGGGCGGGGCGCGGACGGGCGGGGCGTGATCCGGCGGCGCACGGACCGACCGCGCACGACCCGACCGGGCGCGACCCGGCGGCGCACGACCCGGCACCGCGCGACCCGGCAGCGCGCGACCCGGCGGGGCACCGAACGCCGATTGGATGTGGCTTTCGATGAGGTTTAGAGCAGGTCGCTCAGGACGGTGTCGACAGGTGTGGCGGTGATGCCGAGGATCTTCTCCGTTTCGGTGTGGTCGATGACGAAGGGGTGGCCGGGCTTTGCGAGGACTTCGTGCAGTTCGGCCCAGAAGGGGTCGGTGAGCGCCAGCAGGGTGAGGTCCCGCTCGGTCAGCTGCTCCAGGCGGGGGGTCGGGGCGCCGGCGAGGTGGGCGAGGCGGCCGGCGAGGTCGCGGACGGACAGGGTCGCGGTGGGGACGTGCCAGGCGCGGCCGTACGCCTGTTCGTCGCGTCCGGCGGCGATGAGCGTGCGGGCGGTGTCGGTGATGGCGGAGTAGCTGTGCGGGACGTCGAGTTCCTGGGGGACGAGGGCGAGCCTGCCTTCGAGGACGGGCCGCTGCACCATGAGGCTGAACACGGAGTAGGCGCCGGCGCCGTAGAACTGCGCGGCGCGCACCTCGGTCACCTTGGCGCCCGAGGCGACGGCTTCCTCCCAGATGCGCGCCCTGGTGCGTCCCTTGGGCCCGGTCGCCGTCAGGGGGAAGTCGGGCCGGATGGGGCCGTCCACGGGGCCGTAGCCGTAGAGGTTGCCGAGCATCACGTACGGGACGCCGGTGCGGCGGACGGCGGTGAGCAGGGAGGCGGCGAGGACGGGGAACTGGGCGGGCCAGGCGTGGTAGGGCGGTGCGGCGGTGGTGAAGAGGGTGCGGGCGCCGGTGGCCAGTTCGGTGAGCCGGTCGGTGTCGGTGGCGTCGGCGGCGATGCGCTCGACGAGGGGATGTCCGGGGCCGCCTCCGGCGCGGCTGATCATGCGCACGCGTTCGCCGTCCTCGGCGAGCAGTTGTGCGGTCTTCGAGGCGGCGGCGCCACGGCCCACGATCACATGAAAGGTCATGGCGACCACGCTGCCGGGTGGCGGCGGCGTAGCCTAGTGGCCGGAATGCCAACTATCCGGAGGATCTGGCCATGACGGAAATTCAGGACAGGCACCGGATTGCCGTCGTGGTCGTGACCCCGGTGCTGAGTTTCGATGTGTCGATCCCGTTGATGGTGTTCAACAGCGTTCCGGACTATGACGTGCGGATCTGTACGGCGCGGCCGGGGGCGGTGCCGACGGTCGGGGGGCCGGACATCGTGGTGACGGACGGCCTGGAGGCGGTGGCGGGCGTCGACACGGTGATCACCGTGGGCAGCGGCGGCGAGCCGGCTCCGTCGGAGGTGCTTGCGGCGCTGCGGAAGGCGGAGCGGGCGGGCGCGCGCATCGCGTCCCTGTGTACGGGCGCGTTCGTGCTGGCCCAGGCGGGGCTGCTGGACGGGCGGCGGGCCACCACGCACTGGGGGCTGGCCGGGGATCTGGCGGCCCGGTTCCCGTCGGTGAAGGTGCAGCCCGATCTGCTGTTCGTCGAGGACGGCGGCATCTTCACGTCGGCGGGCGCGGCGGCCGCCATCGATCTGTGCCTGCACCTGGTGAGGCTGGACTTCGGGGCGGCGGTGGCGAACGTGGCGGCGCGGGCGGCGGTGGTGTCGCCGGTGCGGCCGGGCGGTCAGGCGCAGTTCATCGAGACGCCGTTGCCGCCGGAGCGGGGCACGTCGCTGGCGCCGACGCGGGCGTGGGCGCTGGCGCGGTTGGACCGGCCGTTGACGCTGGCCGACCTGGCGGCGCACGCCAGCACCAGTGTCCGTACGCTGACCAGGCGTTTCCACCAGGAGACCGGGTTGAGCCCGCTCCAGTGGCTGTTGCACCGCCGGGTCGACCGGGCCAGGGAGTTGCTGGAGACGACGGAGCTGCCGATGGACCAGGTGGCGGAGAAGAGCGGGCTGGGCAGCGCCGACTCCCTCCGCAAGCACCTGGTCGAACGGGTGGGGCTCACGCCGACGGCCTACCGCGCGAGCTTCACGCACGCACGGTAGGCCGGGAACGGCGGCTACTTGGCGTTCGCCTTCAGGTAGTCCGTGTTCATCTGGGCGATCGTGTCGAGCGGGATGCCCTTGGGGCAGACCGCGGTGCACTCGCCGGTGTTCGTGCAGCCGCCGAAGCCTTCGGCGTCCATCTGGTCCACCATGGCCTTGGCGCGGGACAGGCGCTCGGGCTGGCCCTGCGGCAGCAGGCTCAGGTGGGTGATCTTGGCCGCGGTGAACAGCGACGCCGACCCGTTGGGGCAGGCGGCGACGCAGGCGCCGCAGCCGATGCAGGTGGCGGCGTCGAAGGCGGCGTCGGCGTCCTCCTTGCGCACCGGGACGCTGTGGGCGTCGGGGGCGGAGCCGGCCGGGACGGAGACGAAGCCGCCCGCCTGGATGATGCGGTCGAAGGCGCTGCGGTCGACGACGAGGTCCTTCACCACCGGGAAGGGCGCGGCGCGCCACGGCTCGATGGTGATGGTGGCGTTGTCCTCGAAGTGGCGCATGTGCAGCTGGCAGGTGGTGGTGGCGCGCTGCTCGCCGTGGGCGACGCCGTTGATCACCATGCCGCACATGCCGCAGATGCCCTCGCGGCAGTCGTGGTCGAAGGCGATCGGGTCGTCGCCTTCGAGGATGAGGCGCTCGTTGAGGACGTCCAGCATCTCCAGGAACGACATGTCCGGCGAGACTTCCTCAACCCGATATGTCACCATCCGGCCGGCGTCGGAAGGGCCGCTCTGCCGCCAGACGCGAAGGGTCAGGTTCACTTGTAACTCCGCTGGGTCATCTTGACGTACTCGTACACGAGCGGTTCCTTGTGCAGCACCGGCTCGCCCTCGGGCGAGTGCTCCCAGGCCGACACGTGCGCGAAGGCCTCGTCGTCACGCAGGGCCTCGCCGTCGGCGTCCTGCGACTCGGCGCGGAAGTGGCCGCCGCACGATTCGGTGCGCACCAGCGCGTCCAGGCACATGAGCTCGGCCAGGTCGAAGAAGTCGGCCACGCGGCCGGCCTTCTCCAGCACCTGGTTGAGCTCCTCGGCGGTGCCGGAGACCTTGACGTTCTCCCAGAACTCCTTGCGCAGCTCGGGGATGCGGTCCAGGGCCTTGCGCAGCGACTCCTCGGTGCGCTCCATGCCGCAGTAGTCCCACATGAGCCTGCCGAGCTCGCGGTGGAAGGAGTCGGGGGTGCGGGTGCCGTTGACGGCGAGCAGGCGCTCGATCCTGTCGCGGACCTTCAGCTCGGCCTCGGCGACCGCCGCCTCGTCGACCTCGCCGAACGGGCCGTCCGCCAGGTAGTCGCCGAGCGTGGTCGGCAGCACGAAGTAGCCGTCGGCCAGGCCCTGCATCAGCGCGGACGCGCCGAGGCGGTTGGCGCCGTGGTCGGAGAAGTTCGCCTCGCCGATCACGAACAGGCCGGGGATCGTCGACTGCAGGTCGTAGTCGACCCACAGCCCGCCCATCGTGTAGTGGACGGCCGGGTAGATGCGCATCGGCACGTCGTACGGGTTCTCGCCGGTGATGCGCTCGTACATCTCGAAGAGGTTGCCGTACTTCTTCTCGACGGCGTCGCGGCCGAGCCGGTTGATCGCGTCGCGGAAGTCGAGGTAGACGCCGAGGCCGCCGGGGCCGACGCCGCGGCCCTCGTCGCAGACGTTCTTGGCGGCGCGGGAGGCGATGTCACGCGGGACGAGGTTGCCGAAAGCGGGGTAGATCCGCTCCAGGTAGTAGTCGCGCTCGTCCTCGGGGATGTCGCCGGGGGCGCGCTTGTCGTCCTTGCGCAGCGGCACCCAGACGCGGCCGTCGTTGCGCAGCGACTCCGACATGAGCGTCAGCTTGGACTGGTACTCGCCGGAGACCGGGATGCAGGTCGGGTGGATCTGCGTGTAGCAGGGGTTGGCGAAGTACGCGCCGCGCTCGTGGGCCCGCCAGATGGCGGTGGTGTTGCAGCCCTTGGCGTTCGTGGACAGGAAGAACACGTTGCCGTAGCCGCCGGTGGCGAGCACGACCGCGTCGGCGGTGTGGCGCTCGATCTCGCCGGTGACCATGTCGCGCACGATGATGCCGCGCGCCCGGCCGTCGGCGACGATCAGGTCGAGCATCTCGTGCCGGGTGAACATCTCGACGGTGCCGGCGGCGATCTGCCTCTCCAGCGCCTGGTAGGCGCCGAGCAGGAGCTGCTGGCCCGTCTGGCCGCGCGCGTAGAAGGTACGCGACACCTGCGCGCCGCCGAACGAGCGGGTGTCGAGCAGGCCGCCGTACTCGCGGGCGAACGGCACGCCCTGGGCCACGGCCTGGTCGATGATGTTCACCGAGACCTGGGCCAGGCGGTAGACGTTCGACTCGCGGGCGCGGAAGTCGCCGCCCTTGACGGTGTCGTAGAACAGCCGGTAGATCGAGTCGCCGTCGCCCCGGTAGTTCTTGGCGGCGTTGATGCCGCCCTGCGCCGCGATGGAGTGGGCGCGCCGGGGCGTGTCCTGGTAGCAGAACGACTTGACGTTGTAGCCGAGCTCGCCGAGCGTGGCGGCGGCGGACCCGCCCGCCAGGCCGGTGCCGACCACGATGACGTTGAGCTTGCGCTTGTTGGCCGGGTTGACCAGCCTGGCGCTGAACTTCCGCTTCTCCCAGCGCTCCTCGATGGGTCCCTCGGGCGCCTTGGTGTCCCGGATCTCCGGGCCCTCGGTGTACTTCATTGCACGACTCCGAACATGATGGCGAGCGGCGGGGCGAGGAAGCCGACGACCAGGACGGCCGACAGCAGGCCGGCGCTCAGGCGCAGCGCCTTGTTGCGGTCACGGTTGGCCCAGCCGAGCGTCTGGAAGGCGCTCCACACGCCGTGGCGCAGGTGCAGGCCGACCATGACGACGGCCACGAGGTAGATGAGCGTGACCCACCAGCGGGACGGGTCGAACCCGGCGATCATGCGGTCGGCCGGGGTGGAGTCGAAGCCCTTGGGGTTGACGACGCCGAAGGTGAGGTCGAGCAGGTGCCAGACGACGAACAGCGCGATCGTCAGGCCGCCGAACCGCATGATGTGCGTGGCGTAGCCGGTGGCCTGCGACTTCTTGGCGACGTACTTGACCGGGCGGGCCGAGCGGGCCCGGCGCGACAGCGAGATCGCGGCCCACATGTGCAGCACGACCGACAGGACGAGCGCGATCTCCACGATCGTCAGCAGCGTCCGGTAGGGCAGCAGCGGCTCCAGCAGCGTGCGCAGGGCGTGCGCGTACTCGTTGAAGGAGTCCTTGCTGATGAAGATCTTGAGGTTGCCCAGCATGTGGCCGATCAGGAAGAGCACCATCACGGCGCCGGTGACGGCCATGACGGCTTTCTTGCCGTTGGACGAGCTGAGGAACCCGCGGGGCCGCTTGCGCGTTGGCTTCTTCACGGGTGCTGGGGAGGTAACGGGCGCGGTGGCGGCGCCGCGCTCTATCGTGGCTGTCACATCTTCTGAAGCTAGGGTAACCAGCGATGATCCGTCCAAGTCATCGCGGGCCTGGTTTCCATAGCCAAAGGCTATGATGTCTGGTTTGTATGGCCGGCATAAAAGCCAGCGAGTCCGCCGGTGCGAGGAAAATCACATGCAGTTGCAGCAGTTGGCGTACTTCGTAGCGGTGGCCGAGACCAGGCACTTCACCCATGCGGCCGAGCGGATGCGGGTCGCCCAGCCGTCGCTCAGCAAGCAGATCAAGGCGCTGGAGACCGAGCTCGGGGCCCCGCTGTTCTCCCGTGCGCGCGGCAACGTCACGCTGACGGCGGCCGGTGAGGCGCTGCTGCCGCTGGCGCGCCGGATGCTGGAGGACGCCGAGACGGCCCGGCGGGAGGTCGCCGAGCTGGCGGGGCTGCGCAGCGGCCGGGTGCGGCTGGGGGCGACGCCGTCGCTGTGCGCGGGGCTGATGGCCGACGTGCTGGCCCGCTTCAACCACGCCTACCCGGGCATCGAGCTGCTGGTGGAGGAGGGCGGCTCGCGTGACCTGGTGCGGGCGCTGGCGCGGGGGCAGCTCGACCTGTCGCTGATCATCATGCCGTTGCAGCATGACGACCCGGCGCTGCTGACCGAGGAGATCCTGCGCGAGAACCTGGTGGTCGTGGCGCCCTCCCATGAGCGGTTGCGCAAACCGTACATGCGGATCGAGGACCTGCGCGGCCGGCCGATGGTGATGTTCCGGCGCGGCTACGACCTGCGGGAGGCGACGCTGACGGCGTGCCGGCAGGCGGGGTTCGAGCCGAGGTTCGCGGTGCAGGGCGGCGAGATGGACGCGGTGCTGCGGTTCGTGGAGGCCGGGCTGGGCGTGGCGGTGGTGCCGTCGATGGTGCTCGACGGCCGGCCGGGGCTGGCCGGGACGCCGCTGGCCCCGCCGGGGCTGAGCCGGACGATAGCGCTGGCGCACCGGCGCGACGTGGAGCCGACACGGGCGGCCCAAGCGTTTCGGACTACATTGCTCACATTCGTCGTCGAAGCTGGTCAGGAGGGTACCCTTCCCCAAGGGGTCGAGCTCATCGCAGAATGAGCGGACGGCCTATCTCCAGCGAAGAGGCGTTTGTGACGGCATCCCTATCCGAAACGCTGACGCTCCTGCTGATCGAGGACGACGACGGAGACGCGTTCCTCGTGGAGGAGCTGCTGAAGCAGGCCGCGGCGCCGCCCCGGATCACCTGGGCCCGCAGCCTGGCGGAGACCAGGGCCAAGCTCACCCCCCACATCCAGTGCGTGCTGGTCGACCTGTCGCTGCCCGACGCCACCGGCCTGGAGGCGCTGGAGCACGTGCTGGCGATGGCCCCGCACGCGGCCGTCCTGGTGCTGACCGGGCTGCGCGACGCGCACGTCGGCGTGGCGGCGGTCCAGGCGGGCGCCCAGGACTACCTGGTCAAGCAGGACATCGACGCCCGCCTGCTGGCCAGGGCCGTCCGCTACGCGATGGAACGCAAACGCGCCGACCTGGCCCACATCGCGCTGACGAAGGCCGAGCTGACCGCCGAGGAGAACGCCCGGCTGGAGAACGGCCTGCTGCCCACCCCGCTGCTGCGCACCCACGACCTGGAGCACGTCACCCGCTACCTGCCGGGCTCGCAGGGCCAGCGGCTGGCCGGCGACTTCCTCGACACCGTGCAGACCCCCGACGGCGCGGTCCACGTCGTCATCGGCGACGTGTGCGGGCACGGCCCCGACGAGGCGGCGCTCGGCGTCTCGCTGCGCATCGCCTGGCGCACGCTCGTGCTCGCCGGGATGGACGGCGACCCGCTGCTGCGGACCATGGACACGCTGCTGCGCGCCGAGCGCAAGGCGCCGGAGATCTTCACCACCCTCTGCACGGCCAGGATCAGCCCGGACCTGAGCCACGCCGCGATGCGGGTCGCCGGGCACCCGCCGCCCGTGCTCCTGCGCGACGGCGTCGTCGAGATCGTCGAGGGCACCCCGTCCGGCCCGCCGCTGGGCATCTTCCCCGACCGCGAGTGGGCGGTCATCGACGTGCCGCTCGGCGAGCGGTGGTCGATGATGCTCTACACCGACGGGCTCATCGAGGCCGCCGCCGGGCAGGGCGGCGAGCTCGGCGTCGACGGCCTGGTCAGCCTGGTCAAACAGCACGGCGTCATCGACCTCGACCGGCTCATCCGACACGTGGGCACCCTCAGCGACGACCTCGCCGCGGTGCTCGTCCGCAGGAGCGCCTCATGAGCATCAACCCGCTGCCTCCGGCCAAGCCCGCCACCGGAGTCGGCCGGATCCCGCTCGCCCGCTGGTTCCTCATCACCGGCGCGCTCACCGGGGTCGCGTTCCTGACCTCGGCCACGCTGATCATGATGATGATCTCCGAGCTGAGCGTGCTGGAGCCCCGGCCCGAGATCGCCGCCCAGGTGAACCGGCTGACCGTGCTGCTCGTGGTGCTCTGCTCGGTGCTGCTGGCCTCGGTCCTGGCGCTGGTGCTCATCGTCCGCTTCACCGTGCTCAAGCCCATCGCGCGGCTCACCGACCAGGTGCGCGCCGTCGCGGGCGGCGACTTCGACCACCGCCTCGGCGTGGCCAGGCCCGCCGAGCTGGCCGAGCTGTCCAGCCACGTCGACTCGATGCGCCGGCGCATCCTGTCGAACTGGCGCATCGCCCAGGACCAGGCCGACGAGCTGCGCCGCTCCAACGGGGAGCTGGAGCAGTTCGCGTACGTGGCCAGCCACGACCTTCAGGAGCCGCTGCGCAAGGTCGCCAGCTTCACCCAGATGCTCGAACAGCGCTACGGCGACCAGCTCGACGAGCGGGCCAAGCAGTACATCCACTACGCCGTCGACGGCGCCAAGCGCATGCAGCTCCTCATCAACGACCTGCTCGACTTCTCCCGGGTCGGCCGGGTGACCAGCGGCCGGACCGTGGTGGAGACGCGGCCCGCGCTGGACGCGGCGCTGGTCAACCTCTCGGGCATGATCGAGGACGTCGAGGCCACCGTCACCGCCGACGAGCTGCCCGAGGTCGTCGGCAACCGCGTCCAGCTCACGCAGCTCTTCCAGAACCTCATCGAGAACGCCGTCAAGTTCCGCGGCGAGCAGCCGCCCCGCGTGCACATCGGCGTCACCCGCAAGGGCGGCATGTGGGAGTTCAGCTGCTCCGACAACGGCATCGGCGTCGAGCCCAAGTACGCCGACCGGATCTTCCTCATCTTCCAGCGCCTCCACCCGCGGGACGTGTATCCAGGTACGGGCATCGGGCTCGCGCTCTGCCGCAAGATTGTCGAGTATCACGGCGGGCAGCTGTGGCTCGACGGCGACGCGGAGGGGCCGGGCACGACGTTCCGATGGACGCTACCGGCCGCGGGAGACGACGATGAATGACTGGCGCCCGATCGAGGTGCTCCTGGTCGAGGACGACCAGGGCGACATCCTGCTGACGCGGGAGGCGTTCGAGCTCAACAAGGTGAGCAACCGCCTGCACGTGGTGAACGACGGCGAGCAGGCGATGGACTTCCTGCGCCAGAAGGGCGCGCACACCGGCGTGCCCCGGCCCGACCTGATCCTGCTCGACCTCAACCTGCCCAGGAAGAGCGGGCTGGAGGTGCTGGAGGAGGTCAAGCTCGACGAGGATCTGCGGACCATCCCGGTGGTGGTCCTGACGACCTCGGAGGCCGAGGAGGACATCCTGCTCAGCTACAAGATGCACGCGAATGCGTATGTCGCAAAACCGGTCGATTTTCAGCAGTTCATAAGAGTTGTCCGTCAAATCGATAACTTTTTTGTGACTGTGGTGAAGTTGCCCAACCAGGGGTTGCGCGCCTGACGGCGGACGTGACAGGAATCACAGGTCGTCCTGGAAAAAGTGAGTGATGCTTCTCACAAATCCGTATGCGGGCGTCGTAACGTATCCCACACCAACGCGCGCCGGAGCGGAGCACAGCGCCCGCCACATGTGCGCGCCAGACAGACGACCCGGACCCCAGGCGTGCGGGGTCCGCGGGAGGTGGAGAGGTCCGCGATGACCCAGACGACGCCCGACGCTCCAGTGAGAAGGCAGCGTGCCCAAGTCAAGGTGCGCACCCTGCGCACCGACCGATGGTGGATCACCCCGCTGCTGACGTTTCTCGGGCTCAGCTCATTCCTGGTCTACGGGGTGTGGGCGATCATCGACACGAGCAACTTCGTCGAGCCCTATATCGCCCCCTTCGCCTCGCCCTGCCTGACGACCTCCGCGGTGTGCGACGGCGCCCGGCTGTTCGGGTGGGCTCCGATCGGCGACTGGTACGCGCTGCCGCCGGGGCTGCTCATCCTCGGTCTGCCGGGCGGGTTCCGGCTGACCTGCTACTACTACCGCAAGTCGTACTATCGCTCGTTCTGGCTGTCGCCGGCGGCGTGCGCGGTGCAGGAGCCGCACGGCAAGTACACCGGTGAGACCCGCTTCCCGCTGATCATGCAGAACATCCACCGCTACTTCTTCTACTTCGCCCTGCTGATCGGCGCGATCCTCACCTACGACGCGATCCTGGCGCTCGTCCACAAGCCGCTCGGCCTCGGCAGCTACATCCTGCTGGCCAACGCCGTGCTCATCCTCGGCTACACGCTGGGCTGCCACTCCTGCAGGCACATCACCGCGGGCCGGCTCAACCACTTCTCGCGCCACCCGTTCCGCTACAAGGCCTGGACCCTCGTCTCCAAGCTCAACGCCAAGCACCAGCAGTGGGCCTGGGCCTCGATGTTCTCCGTCATGGGCGCCGACCTCTACGTCCGTCTGGTGGCCAAGGGCATCATCGCCTTCCCGTTCGCGTAAGGAATCGTTTCACAGTGGAAATCGAGCGTCACGAATACGACGTCGTCGTCATCGGCGCGGGAGGCGCCGGGCTGCGCGCCGCCATCGAGGCCCGTCAGCAGGGCAAGCGCACCGCGATCGTGTGCAAGTCGCTGTTCGGCAAGGCCCACACGGTCATGGCCGAGGGCGGCGCCGCCGCCGCGATGGGCAACGTCAACTCCGACGACAACTGGATGGTGCACTTCCGCGACACCATGCGCGGCGGCAAGTTCCTCAACAACTGGCGCATGGCCGAGCTGCACGCCAAGGAGGCCCCGGACCGGGTCTGGGAGCTGGAGGCGTGGGGCGCGCTGTTCGACCGCACCAAGGACGGCAAGATCAGCCAGCGCAACTTCGGCGGCCACGAGTACCCCCGGCTCGCCCACGTCGGCGACCGCACCGGCCTGGAGATGATCCGGACCCTGCAGCAGCGCGTCGTCGCCCTCCAGCAGGAGGACTTCGAGACGCACGGCGACCACGAGGCCTACATCAAGGTCTTCCAGGAGTGCACGGTCACCCGCCTGCTCAAGCAGGACGACCGGATCGCCGGCGCGTTCGGCTACTGGCGCGAGAGCGGCAACTACGTCCTGTTCGACGCCCCCGCCGTGGTGCTCGCCACCGGCGGCATCGGCAAGTCGTACGTGGTCACCTCCAACTCCTGGGAGTACACCGGCGACGGCCACGCGCTGGCGCTGCTGGCCGGGGCCAAGCTGATCAACATGGAGTTCATCCAGTTCCACCCCACCGGGATGGTCTGGCCGCCCTCCGTGCGCGGCATCCTCGTCACCGAGTCGGTGCGCGGCGACGGCGGCGTGCTGCGCAACTCCGAGGGCGAGCGCTTCATGTTCAAGTACATCCCCGAGGTGTTCAAGGACAAGTACGCAACCACCGAGGAGGAGGGCGACCGCTGGTACACCGACCAGGCCAACAACCGCCGTCCCCCGGAGCTGCTGCCGCGTGACGAGGTCGCCAGGGCCATCAACGCCGAGGTGAAGGCCGGGCGCGGATCCCCCCAGGGCGGCGTCTACCTGGACGTGTCGACCCGGCTGCCCGCCGAGGAGATCAAGCGCCGGCTGCCGTCGATGCACCACCAGTTCAAGGAGCTGGCCGACGTCGACATCACCGCCGAGCCGATGCAGGTGGGCCCGACCTGCCACTACATCATGGGCGGCGTCGAGATCGACGCCGACTCCGGCGCGGCCTCCGTGCCCGGCCTGTTCGCGGCGGGCGAGGTGTCCGGCGGCATGCACGGCTCCAACCGGCTCGGCGGCAACTCGCTGTCGGACCTGCTGGTCTTCGGCCGGCGGGCCGGCGCTGGCGCGGCGGCCTACGTCGACACGCTCGCCGCCCGGCCCCGGCTCGCGCAGGCGGACGTGGACGCCGCCCGCGCCGAGGCCGAGGCGCCGCTCCAGCGCTCGGGCGAGAACCCGTACGAGGTCCACCAGGAGCTCCAGCGGACGATGAACGACCTGGTCGGCATCATCCGCAAGGCCGACGAGGTCGCCGAGGCGCTGGAGGTCGTGGAGAAGCTCAAGGAGCGCGCCCAGCTCGTCGGCGCGGCCGGGTCGCGCGTCTACAACCCCGGCTGGCACCTGGCGCTCGACCTGCGCAACATGGTGCTCGTCTCGGAGTGCGTGGCGCGGGCCGCGCTCAAGCGCGAGGAGAGCCGGGGCGGCCACACCCGCGACGACTTCCCCGGCATGAACCCCGAGTGGCGCCGCAAGCTGCTCGTCTGCTCCACCGGCGACGGCCGGTCGATCCAGGTCGAGGAGCGCGTCCAGCCTCCGATGCGCGACGACCTGATCACCCTGTTCGACCGCGACGAGCTGAAGAAGTATCTCACCGACGAAGAGATGGCCGAGTTCGACGGGATTTCGAAATGAGCTACAAGGCGAAGTTCAAGGTCTGGCGCGGTGAGGGAGGCGAAGGCAGGCTCGAAGACTTCACCGTCGAGGTGAACGAGGGCGAGGTCGTCCTCGACATCATCCACAGGCTCCAGGCCACCCAGGCCCCCGACCTCGCGGTCCGCTGGAACTGCAAGGCCGGCAAGTGCGGCTCCTGCTCGATGGAGATCAACGGCAAGCCGCGCCTGGGCTGCATGACCCGGATGTCCACCTTCGCGGAGGACGAGACCATCACGGTGACCCCGATGCGGACCTTCCCCGTCATCAAGGACCTGGTCACCGACGTCTCGTACAACTACCAGAAGGCCCGGGAGGTGCCGTCCTTCACGCCCCCGGAGGGCGTGCGGCCCGGCGAATACCGGATGCAGCAGGTCGATGTCGAGCGGTCCCAGGAGTTCCGCAAGTGCATCGAGTGCTTCATGTGCAACAACGTCTGCCACGTCATCCGCGACCACGAGGAGAACAAGCCGGCCTTCTCCGGCCCCCGCTTCCTCATGCGGATCGCCGAGCTGGACATGCACCCGTACGACGTGGCCGACCGCAAGGACTCGGCCCAGCAGGACCACGGCCTCGGCTACTGCAACATCACCAAGTGCTGCACCGAGGTCTGCCCCGAGCACATCAAGATCACTGACAACGCGCTGATCCCGATGAAGGAGCGCGTGGTCGACCGCAAGTACGACCCGCTGGTCTGGCTCGGCAACAAGATCTTCAAGCGCTCGTCCAAGTGACACCGGCGGCGGGGCCTTCGGGCCCCGCCGTTCTCACTTGCTCTTGCGCCGCAGCCCGCGCCTGCGCTTGCCCTGCTCGGGCCGGGGCTCCTCCACCGTCGCGCCGTCTGCCGGCGTGTCCTCCGCCGGCGTGCCCGGCAGCGGCTGGACGACCGTCCGGTCCGCCGCGAACGCCTGCCACGGCTCGGCGTCGCCCTGCTCGGCCATCGACGCCGCACCCAGCGGGCGCTCAGGCGTGTCCTCGTACGGGCCCGCGCCGCCAGGCGGGATGTCCGAAGGCGGCGGCTCCGGCGGGACCAGCGGCTCGAACGGCGCCCGGAAGGCCGGCTCCTGGTCCACGGTGTCGAACTGGTCCGGCTGCAGTACCACCGGCTCCTGCACGGTCGCCGGCTGCTGGTGCTCGGGAGCCGCCTGGCCGTACATGGCAGGGTCCTGGTAGACCGCGCCGTACTGGACCTGGCCCCCCGGATACGTCTGCACCGGGACGAAACTGATGATCGGCGCGTACGCCGTGCCGCCCGGGTAACCGGGAGCCGGGAACGCCGCCGTCGCATAACCCGGACCCGCCGGGTAGCCCGCCATCTCCGGCGGCACCGGCGGCAGCTGCGGCCCCGCCTTGCGCACCGCCGCGGCGTGCGCCATCCGGCGCAACCGGCCCTCGAAGATCAGCACCGCGAACAGCACCAGCAGCACCATGACCAGCGCCGGGATGCTGAGCTGCTGCGTCAGCGTCCGCTGGTCGAATTCCGGTGCCGCGTTACGCACCTCCAGCGGGATCGGCTCGCTCTCCGACGACTGCGGCAGCGTCTCCGACGGCAGCGGGTCGCTGGTGGCCACCTGCGGCATTTCGACCTCCGACTCCGTCTCGGAAGGCGTCGCCGCCGGGACCTCCACGCTCTGCGTCGGCAGCGGCTGAGGCTGCGGGGCCGAGCTCGTCTGCGGCGTCGGATCGGGCGCCTGTGTGGTCTTCGTCGGCGTCGGCTTGGCGGTCGTCTTCTTCGGGGTCGGCGTCGCCGTGACCGTCTTGGTGACCGTCGTCTCCGGCTGCTCCGTCGGGGTCGGCGTCGGCAGCGTGGTGATGACGGTGACCGTGGTCTCCGGCGGACCCTCCTCGCACACCTCGCCCGCGTCACACGGCTCCACCGGGGTCAAGGCCGTCGCCGAAGCGCTCTGCCCCACGAACGGGGCGACGCCCGCGCAGGTCAGCCCCAGTGCGAGCACCATCGCGGACACGGCCGTCGCTCGCGTGCGTGCCACCTGTGCCCTCCGCGCAGTCCCGCAACCTTGGTCAAGGGAATACTAGTCGGGTAAAAGGCACAGTAAAGACGGAATTACCAGACGTTTTTTTGAATGCGTGCCCGCTGCACCCTGGCGATCAGCCACAGCGCCCCCATCAGCGCCGCGATCCCCACCGCCACGGCAGGCACGCCCCGCGGCCCGGCCAGCGGATTCACCGCCTCCTCGGCCCGTACCCGCATCCTCCCGCCCCCGACCTCCCGAGGCAAGGGCGCCTCCACCGCCTCCACCGGCTGCCCCGTCCCCACGGGCGCCACCGCCACCCCACCCCCACCGGGAGCAGCGGCAGGCGCCCCCTGCTGGGCGGGCACGCCCCCAACGGCAGTGGCCCCACCCAACGCGGGCGCGTCCGCAACGTACGGCGCGTACCCCCGCACGGTGGCCCCACCCGGCGCGGGCGCACCCCCGACCGAGGGGGCCGCATTGAGGGCCGGCGCGTCCTGGACGGTCGCACCCCGCTGAGCGGGCGCGCCGCCGGTGGACGGTGTGCGGCCACGTGCGGTGGGGTCGCCCGGCGCGGGCGCGCCACCTACGGGCGGCGTGCGCCTCCGCGTGGTGGCGTCGCCCGGCGCGGGTGCGCCCCCGACGGAGGGTGCGGCATTGAGGGCGGGCGCGTCCTGGGCGGGCGGGCGTTCCTGGCGGGACGCGTCCCTCTGGGCGAGCGCGTCCTGCCGGGACGGCCGTGCCGAGTGGCCATCGGGGCGCGGAGGGACGGCGGCGGGCGGGGCGGCCTTCTGGGTGAGGCGGACGGCGTTGCCGCTGAAGCCCACCGCGTCACGCGGCACCGGCCCCTCGAAGATCGCAGTGCGCACGCTCCTGGCGATCGTCGTGTGCCCGAGCCCGCCGTCCTCGCGCACCTTCGCCACGGCGGCCAGCTCGACCTCGCCGGCCCCCTGCGGAACGGTGAGCGTCACGTCCACGACCTGCTTGCCGGCGAGCCGCCCCAGCGGGCACACGCGGGCACCGGCGTCCACCGCCCCCGAGAGCGCCCGGTTCGCCGTCACCCGGGCGCCTGCCACCCGCCCGGGGACGCCCTCCGGAGAAACGCCGGCCCCCACCGGCGCGGGCGCGGCACTCGCGGCGGCCTCAGGGACGACCCCGGTGACAGGCCCGGTGGCAGCCCCAGTGGCCGGGCAGGCGACGGTCGTGAGGGCGGCGGCCGGGACGCTGGCGACCGCGAGCCGGGCGTCGTGCCCCATGCCCTTGAGCCGCACCTGGTAGCGCAGCACGTCGCCGGTCCTGATCCATTTGAGCACCCCGTCGGGGTTGCCCACCTGGTCGAGCACCATGGATACCCCGTTGGCCGCCGCCGGCACGGCGGGCACTGCGGCAGCGAGCATCAGGGCTCCGCCCACGATCCAGCCCCGATTCATGACGCCGCCTCCCTCATCGTGACAAATAACGCCCAGTAATCGTTATGTCACAGAGAGCGACCATTCAATCCTCGCGGAGCAGTTTCTCCACAGCTTTCATCACAGGCAGGTCCCCCGCCAGCCACGGCACGTCGTAGTACGCGCCGGGCGCGAGCCAGCGCAGCGCCAGGTGTTCCTTGGGCCGGGGCGTGCCGGCGGCGACGGTGGCGAGCCAGACCCGCAGCACGTACTCCTTGCCGAGCGCCCAGTCACCGCCGACCCGTTCGCCGACGGCGATCTCCACGCCGAGCTCCTCGCGGCACTCACGGACCAGCGCGTCGAGCTCGCTCTCCCCCGGGTCGACCTTCCCGCCGGGGAACTCCCACCCGCCTCTCAGCGCCGCGGGCGCGCCCCGCTGCGCGGCGAGCACCTGCCCGCCGTCTCCCACGATCGCCGCGGCCACCACGATCACTGTCATAGGGATGCATTCTTCAGCTTCTCGAGCTGGTCGAGGACGGCGGGGTTCTGCAGAGGCCGGGTGAACCCGACGATCTTGTCCCGCGACTCGTAGCTCGTCACCTTGATCGGCCCGCACAGCCGGCAGCGCGCCTCCACCATCTTCCCCTTCGACACGACCATCCCGACATGCCCGGGGTTGTTGGCCGACGTGCCCGGCCCGGCATTGAAGAACACCAGGTCGCCGGGCTGCTCGGTGCCCTGTTCGATCTTCACCCCGAACGGCCACTGCCCGAACGTGGTGCGCGGGATCGACAGCCCCGCCGACCGGTAGGCGGCGAAGATGATGCCCGAGCAGTCGAACGCGTCGGGCCCGGTCCCGCCCCACAGGTACGGCTTGCCGCGCTGGTCCAGCGCGTAGGCCAGGATCTTGCGCACGACGTCGCTGGGCGCGGCCTCGACCAGCGGCTCGTCACAGGAGTCGTCGGTCTCGGGCGGCACCTCGACCTCGCCGGACCTGGCGTACTTCCTGGCGATCTCCTCGACCTGGTCCACGTACCACCAGGCCCGGTTGTAGACGAACAGGGCACGGCGGACGTTCTCGGGGGCGCCGTTGCGCTTGAGCATCCTGGCCGCGCCGAGAATGGCGTCGGCGGGGTTGTAGACGTCGCCGATGCCGTCACCGTCGCCGTCGGAGGCGTAGCCGTTGAACGTCGACGACATGGGGATCCGGGCCTTGCCACCCCATGTGCTGATCAGGAACTGCATCGGCCCGGCCGCGCCGGCGTAGTTGGTGCCGCTCTTGACGCCCGGCAGGTTGGAGCGGCCGTGGTCGGTCTCGCGCTTGCCGACGGCGGCCAGGATGTTCCACTGGACGCCGATCTTCTTGCCGTGCTGCCGGTAGAGCTCCAGGTATTCGGCGGGGATGTCGGAGGCGGCCGAGTCGGACGCCTCCTGCACCTGGGTGCCGTCGGTGCAGTCGGGCGGCGCGCCACCACTGCCGACGAACGAGGGGATGGACGTCATCAGCATCGGCGACACGATGACCAGGACGAGCAGCAGCATCCCGGCGACGACGACCGCGAGGATCACGCGGGGGCGGGAGGTGTTCACCCCTGCGGATCCCCGTCCTGGCCCTCGTCGGCGGGCCTCAGGTCGAACACCCGCCAATCGGAGCCCAGCTGGCTGACCGTCACCGCGTAGTCGGCCGCCTGCTGCTTGGCGCCGCTCTTGCCGGTGAGCTGCTGCGTCGCGGTGATGACGAACACGATGCTGGTCTTCTCGATCTGCCGGATCTCCTTCAGCGCGGCCGTCGCCGTCGACACGGTCTGGTCGTCCTGCTCCACCGGGCCGGCCGCGGTGCGGGTCCTGGCCAGGATGTTGCCGAAGTCGGCGGTGGTGTACTTGCGCACCCGGTCGGCGTACGTCTGCGGCGCCTCGTCGAAGCGGTACGTCGCGTACTCGGCGGTGAAGCGTTCGGCCAGGTCGGCGGCGGCGGCGAGCTGCTCCTTGGACATCGGCAGGAAGGAGTAGACGTCGAAGGGCGCGTCACTGGCGGTGGCCAGCGGCGTGCTCGCGATGACCGGCGTGCTCGTGGTCCGGCCGGAGGCGGCCTGCTCGGCGGCGGGCTGCTCCGGGTCGGGCCACAGCCACAGGTAGGCGCCGACGGCAGCGATGATCACGACGATGACGGCGAAGGCCATCCCTCGCTTGTCGCCCCGCTGAGCCATGATCAGTCCCTGTCCGGGTGGGAGGGGTTGAGCCAGAACGGCACCGGCGGCTCGGCCTTGCGGGAGCTGCCCCACAGCGGCGGCGGCTCGGAGGCGCGGCCGTCGGACTCGGAGCGGCTGAACATGCTGCCGCCTCCGCCGTTGCCGAACACCCGCCCGTCCTCGTTCCTGCCGAAGATGCCGCCGCCGGACGACTGCCGGTCGGACCGCGACCCGCCGCCGGAGCCGGTCCGCCGCGACCCGCCGAACATCGACCCGCCCGACCGGGACCCGCCGCCGCCCGAGCCGCCGAACCGCGACGCGCGCGACCCCCCGGACCCGGACCCGCCGGACCCGGAACCGCCGAACCGCGACCTGCCGGACCCGCCCGACCAGGAGCCGCCGGACCGGGACCCGCCCGACCCGCCGGACCCGCTCACGCCGCCTGACCCGCCTGAGCCGCCGAGCTGGGAGCCGCCCGTACGGGTGCCGCCCGAGCCTCCGCGTGGCGCCCAGCCACCGCCCGAACGGCCGCCGAACCAGCCGCCGCCCGCCGTACCGGAACCGCCGGAACCACCCGAGCCACCTGAGCCGCCGGGACGGCCGGGGGCGGCGCCGCGCGGGGCCGCGCCGGCGCCGCGCGTGCGGGTCGGCGCGCCACCCAGGTTGAGGGGCGGCGCGTCGCCCTTGCGGGGAGCGGGCGCCTGCCGCCCGGCCGCCTTGCCGCCCTGCGGGTCGGTGTCGAGCGGCGCGGGCACCCGGACGCCCGACGGCATCGCGCCGGTCTCGCCCTCCTCGCCGCGCGCCCGGCCCTGGGCGACGGTCGCCGCCGTGGCGCCGGCCGCGCCGCCCGCCACCGCGCTGACGATGGGCTCCGCCTTACGCGCCCCCCAGCGGCCGATCCTGGCCGAGGCGACCGGCGGCAGCACGTTCGAGGCCCGCTCCAGGACGGGCGAGCCGGCCGCGTCGCCGAGCATGCGGGTGGTGAGCGTGTGCCCGTTCATGGAGGCGAACAGGTGCTGGAACGGCCGCCGGTAGAAGAACACCGCGATCGTCAGCAACGCCATGAACAGGATCTGCATGCCCCACGGCATCGCGGTCGAGATGATCAGCGCGTAACCGTACACGAGCACGCCGAGCACGAGCGCGAGCACGGCCTGCCGCAGCAGGGTGCCGATCAGCATCTCCACCCAGCGCATGGCGATGATCCGCCCGCTGCCCGGATGCACGCCGATGAGCAGGAACACCGGCCCGAGGATGAGCAACAGCAGGAAGCCCACCTTGAGCACCAGCAGCGAGACCGCCACCAGGAAGATGAGCACCCCGGCCACCAGCGCGGCGATCAGCGCGCCGATGGCCACGCCGAGCCGGCTCGTCCAGTCACGCCCGGAGAAGATGAAGTAACGCGAGTCGTTGCGCAGCTTGTCAGCGATCTCGGCATATTTCGCCTGATGCGCTCCCACGTCGGGCGCCGGTTGCCCTGCCGTGGCCGGCGGGATGGACTGCGTCTCCAGCATCGTGCGGCCGAAGTCGCGCACGATCGGCTGGTTGGGGTCGGCGGTGCCGAACAGGCCCATCAGCCACGGCTTGCACACCAGTGTGGACCAGAGCGCGTCGGCGTTCTGGTCGACGCCCGGGGTGCCGTTCTGGCCGAAGCCGCCGGCCTTGACCTCGGGGCTGGCGTCGCCCGGTGGCGGCAGGCAGGACGCGCCGCCCGCGCCGGGCAGCCCGGAGAAGGCGGAGTTGACGACCTCACCGGTCTTGTCCGTGACGACCTTGCCCAGGCCGGTGAAGTCCTGCGGCCGGCTGAGGAACCAGGTGGCGACCGTGACCGCGAGCACCATCCAGATCACGCCCTCGGCGGTCGTGGTGGCCCGCTTGCGGATCAGCCCGTACCAGGCCAGCCAGATCGCGCCGAGGATGACGATGGGCTGCAGGTAGGGCCAGTACATGGCCTCCGACAGGTTCGTCACGATGTCGTCGACCACGTCCTTGATCGACTGGAGCGGCCCCTCGGTCGCCGCCGCCTGATAGGTCGTGATCGTGAGCCGGTCGACGGCCTTGGCCCACAGGAAGATCGTGTTGGCCCACGAGTTGCCGAGCACGGCCGCGATGTCGGAGCAGCCGAGCTCGTGCGTGTGCCAGAACTGGCCGGCCATGCCGAACTGGCTGTAGTTGGTGACCACCGCCGGCGTGCCGGGCTCGGGCGTCGGCGGCTGCATCATGCCGTCGGTGCCGCCGCCGATCACCTCGGGGGCGAGCTCGCCGGACAGGTCACACGGGCCCGCGGCGGCGGGCGACAGGCTGCCCGCCACGATCGGCACCACGAGGACGCCGAGCAACACCACAAGCGCCAGAGCCCATCGTCTGGGTAGCCGGATCCTCATGACCGC
Organism: Nonomuraea sp. NPDC049725; assembly: GCF_040674795.1. Taxonomy (NCBI): domain Bacteria; kingdom Bacillati; phylum Actinomycetota; class Actinomycetes; order Streptosporangiales; family Streptosporangiaceae; genus Nonomuraea; species Nonomuraea sp. NPDC049725. The sequence goes on from NZ_JBFANJ010000010.1 coordinate 158,039, forward strand.
ACCTCCTGCGCGTGGCCCACTCCCCCTTGAAGATCATCATGCCCGCCGCCGCCGGGTTTGTCGTGTGTCGGGTTCGTGTCGAGCCAGCGGAGCAGCTCCTCGGAGATCAGGTCTACTCCGATGCGGCCCGCCCTGCCATCCAGATCGCGGAAAATGCATTCCCCGTTGCCCAGCGATCTGAGGACGGCCTTGTGCTCCTCCGACGGTTCGACGCCCAGCAGCGACATCACGTGACCGACCTCCACCCGTTCGGTCGAGCGGAAGGCGAACACCGACGACAGGCAGTTGGTCACCTGTTCGTTGAGCAGGTCGCCCGCGTTCTGCGAGACCAGGACGAGGGCGGTGTTGCGGGAGCGGCCCATCCGGCTGACCTCGGGCACCAGCTTGGCGCCCTCGGGCGTGGACGTGATCGCCCACGCCTCGTCCAGGAAGATCGCCTTGGGCGCGCGCCGGTCGAGGCCGTTCATCAGCCGCCGGGCGAACTGCGACACCAGGTAGAGCAGGGCCACCGACAGCCGCTGCTCGTAGGAGTAGTCGTCGCGGCCCGTGGCCACGTCGGGAAGCGTCAGCCCGCCGAGAGTGAACACGGTGGTCCAGCCCTCGCTGTCGATCTGGTCGCCGCCCGACGGGTCGAAGCAGAGCCTGGCCAGGTGCATCTCCGACATCGAGCGCAGCACCGCGCCCAGGTTCTTCGACGCGGCGTCCTCGGCCTGCTCCAGATAGTCGACGACCTTGCCGAGCGACGGGTCGGCGGCGTTGGACACCGCCGCCACCGCCTGGATCATCGCCGACTCGCGCTCCTCCGACATGCGCGGCAGCAGCAGCCGCAGCGTCTCGGTCGCCATCGTCTTCTTGGCCGCGATGTCGTCCCCGAACGAGAACGGGTCCAGCAGCCCCGGCGCGGCCGAGCCCAGCGGGATGATCCGCGCCTTGCGCTCGCGCTTCTGCAGCAGCTCGACCAGCGACTCGGCGTCGCCCTTCGGGTCGATCACCGCGACCGTGACGCCGCGCAACGCCATCTGGTAGATCATCAGCAGGGCCAGCGTCGTCTTGCCGCCGCCCGGCTCGCCGGTGATCGCGATGGCGGTCGGCCGGTTGCGGCTGGCCGCCAGCAGCGGGTCGAAGTGCACGATGCTGCGCGCCCGGCCGACGGTCTCCCCGATGTACGGGCCCAGCCAGCCCTCGCCGCCCTCCTCCAGCCGGTCGCCCAGGTCGACGGTCGCCGTCGCCATCCCGCCCGCGATCGTACGCAGCGGCTGACGCTGGGCGTAGGCGTTGACGCCCACCTTCTCGCCCGGCAGCGACTCGCAGAACAGCGAGAACTGGTCACCGGTCGAGTTGACCACGTCGATGCCCATGTCGCGGTAGTGCTCGACGACCGCCTCCACCCGCTGCACGCAGATGTCCTCGGTCGGCGCCGACACGATCAGCCGGTGCCACCCGTACACGAACGGCAGCCGCTCCTTCGTGATGCCGTGCTCCAGCATCCGGGCCGCGTCGATCTGCTCCGCCAGCGCCAGCGGCGCCTCCGCGCCCGCCTCGCGGATGTGGATGTCCATGTCGCGGGCGTGCGCCAGCTTGCGCGCCACGTCCTTGGACGCCTTCACCGGCGGGATCAGCCGCATCCGCGACGACACCTCCACCGGGAACGGCAACTGGTCGGCGAAGTGCATCCACGGCTCCCCGTCGGGGAACGGCATCAGATCCGGGAACCGGGCGAACGACAGATACGCCACGTACGAGTCGCCCTGCGGCTGCACGATCCGCAGCAGCGACCTGCCGTTGTGGATCTCACCCTCGACCAGCGACTCGATCTCGCCCTTGCCCCAGCGCCGCTTCGGGCTCGCCGACGGCGCCGCGTCCGCCAGCGCCCCCGCCGCCGCGTGCTGGAACAGCCACGCGACCTCCACCGACGTGGCATGCCGGGCATACAGGGCACTGGACGCCAGCGCCCGGCCCAGCCGCTCGGCCTGCTCCGTCCACCGGCCGACCTCGCTCTCGGGCACGTGGTCGTCCTCCAGCCCGAGGACCTTCTCCGTCTTCTGGTAGAAGCCGAACACCTGAGCCAGCACCCCGGCGCCCAGCTGCTTGCCCCGCGGACCGAGCCGTACGCCCAGATAGACCTCCTTCGACCAGAAGTCCTTCGCCCAGACGTGCCGGTACATCTCCTCCAGATAGTCGCGCCAGCCCGGCCCCTCGTCGGAGGTCGCGTTGAGCGCCATCGCCCACTCCGCCGCCGGATAGGCGCGATGCGCCACCCGCAGGTGCACCTCGGCGTCGGGCATCCTGATCGCGGCCAGCGCGATCGTGATGTTGGTGGCCAGCGCCTCACGCTCCTCAGGCGTGACGAACTCGTAGCTGACCGTCGGAAGGCGGAAATACGCCCATGCGTCGGTGTCCGTGAGCAGGATGCGGTCGTCGAAATAGCGGACCGCCAGGCGCTGACGCGCTCTAGACGCCCTGCTCATGCCGCCCCCTCGGCGCATGAACGGGCCATGCCTGCTCGCATGTTCACTTATCGCTCACCGATTCTCGTGCCCGGGGGGTCACTCGCCAGCTCCTCTTCGTCAGTTCGGACCTTCTGTGCCGCGAAGCCCGCGATCACGACCCCGGCGAGAGCGAGATACGCCCGCCGCCCGGCCGCGCGCAGCTGCCCCGGATCGACCACCCCGGCGCCGCCCGGCGCCAGATCGTCGTCCCAGGGGACCCTGACGATGGCCCGGCACCTGCCGCGCGCCACCGCCTCCGCCTGCTCGACGTCCGTCATCGAACGCCGGCTCACCCCGTTGACCACCATGACCGCGCGCCGCCTCAGGTGCGCGCAACCGTGCCCGTCCAGCCACTCGTACGTCATCGCCACCGCGTCCGGCGCCTCCACGCTCGCGGGCACCACGAGCACGAGCTGATCCGCGTACGGGAGCACGCGGGCGGCCAGCGCGGCGGCCGGATCGATCACCGTGAGCTTGTAGTGCCGGTCGAGCAGGCTCATCGCCTCGCCCAGCCGGTGGTCCGAGAACAGGCCCCGGTCGGCCAGCCGCTGCTCGTCACCGTCGGCCCCCACCACCTCCAGCCCCGAAGCGGTGCGCGTGGTGTAGCCGCGCATCGTCAGATAGCCGCTCACCCGCTGCAACCCCGCCAGCAGCGACGTCAGCGTCTCGGGCGTCTCCGGATGGATGCGGCTCGTCATGCTGCTGTCCCCCGACGCCGCGTCCACGGCCACCACCCGGTCGTCGCGGTACTGCGCGAACGTGTGACCCAGCATCAGCGCCGTCGTGCTCTGCCCGGCGCCGCCGGTGCACCCCAGCACCACCACCCGCCGGCTCCCGGCGAACACCCCCCGGGCGCGCGCCTCGTCCAGCTCCGACCCGTCGGTCCGTACGCCGTTGCCGCCCACGACCACCTGCGCGATGCGCCGCCAGCCGCCCGAGTCGCGCCCCACCACGGACTCGACCCGCCGCACCCGCTGCCCCGGCCTGGGCCCCGGCACCACGGCCGCCCCACCGTCACGCCCCTCCTCCGGCTCCACGGGCACCGCTGGCGCCTCGGCCACCGGCTCCGGCGCGACCTCCTCTGGGGGCGGCAGCTCCCCGGGCACGACGTCCGTACGATGAATCGCCCGGCTCGGCAGCTCAGCCTCACGCCCCCGCAGCGGGCGCGACAGGGTGACGGGCTTGGCATCGGGACTCAACGGCGCCCACGCCCGCGCGTCGGGCAACGCCACCCCCGGCCCCAACCTGGGCGGCTGCCCCTTCCTGTGCTGACTCCGCGCCGCCTCATCCCCCTCGGCCTCCGGCCCAGCCCCACCAACCTCACCGTGGCCCTCCTCGGAGGCGGGGGCATCCTCGGAGGCGGGGCCCTCCTCGGAGGCGGCAGCCTGCCCGGCGGCGGTGGCCTCCTCGGAGGCGTGAGCGTCCTCAGAGGCGGAGACCCGCCCGGACGCAGCCACCCGCTCGGGGGCACCGGCCTGCTCCGGAGCCGAGGCATGCGCGGAGGCGCCCCCCTTCTCACGGGCGGCGGCCCGCTCGGACGCGGGAGCCTCCTTAGGGGCGACAGCCCGGAAGCGGGCGGCGTCCTCCTCAGAGGCGGCGTCCTCCTCAGGGGCGGCGGCCTGCTCGGAGGCGTCGGCCCGCAGGTGGGCAGGGGCCTGCTCGGAGGCGGGGGCGGCACTCCCCCCAACCGGGGACTCCCCGGAAACGGCCGCCTCCTCAGCCGCCTGCCCGTCCCCGGAGGCGGAGGCGCTCTCACGGACCGAGGACTCTCCACGCGCCACCGCAGGCACCGGGGGCTGTCCGGGCGCAGGGGCGGGCTCGCGGGCCGGAGCCTGCCCAGCACCGGACGCACCCTCAGCGGCTCGCCTCCGCTTGGAAGCCGCAGCCCCCTCACGGGCCGGCGCACCCTCCAGTCCCCGCGCACCCTCACGGGCCCGAGGCTGCTCGGAGGCCGACGCCCCCTCCTGGGCCGCGGCCGGCTCGGGCGCGGGGGCGCTCCCGGCGGCCAGCGGCCGCTCGGACGCCGCAGCGCGCTCGTGGGCCGGGGCACTCTGCCCGTCCCGCGCGCCGCCGCGGACCGAAGGCTGCTCAGAGGCCGACGCTCCCTCGATCGCCAGGGGCTGCTCGGCAGCGGGGGCGCTCCCAGCGGGCAGTGCGCGGTCTAGCGTCGGGCTGCCCTTGCGGCGGCCCGGGGTTCCCTCGGGGGTCTGGGTGGCGTCGGGGGTGGGGGTGGGTTTGGGGGGGTCGGCGGTGGCGGCGAGTTTGCGGAGGCGGCGCAGGGCCTCGGTGTCGATCGGCTTGCCCGTGGGTTTGCGGGCCGCCGTCTCCGGTCTGGGGCGCGCCGGGGCGGGGTCGCGTACGCCGTCGAAGGCGCGCAGGCCCTGCGCCTCCGGTGCGGGGTCGGGGGCGGCGGGGGTGTCGCGTACGAGGCGCAGCTCGACCGGGGCCGAAGGCGAGGGCGCGGCCGAGGGCGGGGGCGAGGCCGACGACGAGGGCGCGGGTGACGACGGCTCGGGGGCGAGGGCGGGGGCGGCGGCGGTGGGGCGGACGCGGGAGCCCCAGCGGACGGGCGGGTCGGCGAGCGGCGCCTGGGCGGCGGCCACGGCGGCGGCGGCCACGGCGGGGCGGACCTGGCGGGGCCCGGTGACCCGTTCGGGGGCGCGCTTGCGCTCGGTCTGGCGGGCCTTGCGGGGCTTCTTGACCTTCACCCGCTTGGGCGTGGCGTGCCAGACGCGCCCGGAGAACGTGATGGTCTCGGGCTCGGCCGCGGGCGACAGCCGGTACCAGGCGCGCGGCTGCCCCAGGTAGCGCAGCTGCGACTCCAGCAGCTCGGTCAGCCGTTTGCCCTCGATGACGGGCCGGGTGGACAGCCAGGTGACGATGCCGGGCGGGACGAGGAAGAGCACGTGCCAGGGCATCTCGACGGGTACGCCGACGAGCCAGAGCAGGAGCGACCACGGCACGAAGACGCCGACGAACACGCCGATCCAGACGATGGGCAGCGGCATGGGGAGCCGTAGGTCGTACAGCTTGTAGAGCCGCTTCTCGATACGCCAGATGTTCGTGTACGTGGGCAGGTCCACGCGGTCCTCCTCTCCACCCGCTCGTTCATGACCGCGCGGAGGCGGTCCCAACCCTCACTGGTTGATGCCCAGCGCGCCCGCGATCGCCTTGGCCGTCACCTCGATGATGTTGGGCACGTAGAAGATCACGCCGATGGCCACGGCCAGGATCAGGAACTGGACGAAGCGCGTGATCTCGCGGGTGAAGAGGAAGAACAGCGCGACCACGGACACGACGACGAGGAACAGCGGGGCGAAGAACGCGCGCAGGAAGTCGGCGAGTCCTTCGGTGTTGACACCCGTCGGTGCTGGTGTGGGTGTCATTTCGATGAGGTTGAGCACTATGCTTTTCAAGATCACTTCTTGTCCTCCCGGGGGGTGCCGATCAGCAGCGCGGTCGTGCGTCTACCCAACGGCCCTACCGGCACCGCGGATGTCGTCGACGTACCATTTGTCGCCCTGCTTCTCGACAGTGAGGCGGTAAGCCTGCTGGAGGCGGCCGGACACCGCTTCGGGGTTGTTGGCCTCGTCCGCGGGCGGCGTGCCGTCGGGCACGATCCACACCACGACCGCCTGGATCTCACGGGTGGCACCCCCCACAGGCACCACGACACTCTTGAGCTCGCCGAAGGTGAACGCGCCCGCGAAGGTGGGCAGGCTCGTGCCGGCGGTCACGTAACGCTGCAGCTCGACGGTGTTGCCCAGCGCGTAGTAGCGGAAGAAGCCCTCGAGCTGCGGCTTGAGCTCGGCGGCCGCCACGTCGTCGCTCTCGGGCGCGGCCACCTGCGGCAGCTCGGCCGGCGCGGGAGCGGGCAGGATGGCGGGCCAGCCGGAGACGACGAACCTGTCGTCGGAGTAGTAGAGCGGCACCGACAGGTGGAGCCTGCGGGACCCCGACTGGAACGCGACGGTGACGATCGCGTTGTTGTCGTCGCTGACCTGGATGTCGTACGGCTGGATCGCCACGGCGCCGAGCTTGCCGTTGCCGTCCCAGCCCATCTGCTGGTCCATGCCGTCGGCCATGAACGCGGCCAGCTTGCCGGACCTGCTCACGGCGTCGTCGGGGCTGAAATTCAGGTAAACGCCGGCGAACTGCGCGGCGAACGCCATGCCACGGTCCGCCGGGAACGAGCTGCCCGGTTGGGCGGCCGCATTCGGCGCGGCGGCGTTTTGGCCGGTAAACCGCTCAAAAGGGGCACGGATCCCATTCACCACGATAACCACAATAAGCGCCCAGAGAATGATGCGCCCGGTCCACACCAGCCATCGCCCGCCGCCGCCCGACCAGCCTCCGCGCCGCGGCCTGTGCGGAGGCGGCGCGTCGAAGTCGTGTTCAGGGCGTGCGGAAAGGCCGGGGTCGCCAGCGATCCGAGGACCGTGCTGGACGGTTGACCTACGAGCCATCACGCCTCCGCTCGCGCCAATCCCCCCGGCTGGCGCGGTGTCGTCCGTTGCCGATCCCCATCATCCGCGGTGAAGCAGTCACCCTATCCGGTCTCCGCCATTGTTCCAGGAAAGCCACGCCCATGCTGCAAGCATCGCCGTCCGGGGGCAAACCGAGTGCGCATGGGACGCATCGGAGCGCCGACTTGTGTGCGTTCCCTGTCGAATGGGCATTTGACCAGGCCAGAGACCTAAAAACGCATAACCCGGTGGCCACCTATTCCTGTCCATATGGCGTCAGGGGCGCTCTGACCTGCGATTTCCTCCTGAAAACAGGAACGGCCGCCGTGCCCGGCAGCGGGCAGGCGGCACGTCCGTATAGGGGGTCAGGCCGGCTCGGGGCCCTGGTCGCCCACCGACCGGCGGCGGCTGTGAAGGTCGACGACGGTCGGGGGCGCGGCCGGCGGTACGGCCCGCTCCAGCGACCCGCGCAGCTCCGCGAGCATCATCCTGGCGTCGCCTCCGCGCGTGCGGGTGGCCAGCTCCTCCCGTTCGTCCACCTTCCTGCGCAGATACGCCTCCCGGTTGACGCGCAGGCCGTACATGAGCTCCACCCTGAGCAGGGCCAGCTCCTCCTCCAGGGTGATGCCCGCGAGCTTCGGCACCGGACGACGTCGGCGGATGATGCGACGGATCATGAGGGCCTCCCGATTCAGCGTGAACGCCGTGACGATTCGACGCGCAAACTCGCCGGGTGGTTGACGCGGAAGCTGTCCCTCAGGCAACGAACCGGGCGACGAACACGAACTCCCGCCCCGGCCGGTCCGGCGCGTCGCGCACGTCCTCGACCCGGTAGCCCGCCGCGACCAGCGACCGCTCGACCTCGTCCCGCTCTCGGAACCGCAGCGTCGAGTCGGACGTGACCACGTCCCCGCCGTCGCCGAACACGTACGTGTGCCGGAAGGTCACGAGCGGGCCGGACACGTCCAGCACCTCGCACCAGGTCTCCACCTCGCCGACGCCGCCGATCTCCACCCGCCTGCGGGTACGGTCGCGCGTCCACTCCAGCCAGGCGCGCCGGGCGGGAACGCGGGTCTCGAAGGCCAGCACGCCCTCCGGCCGCAGCGCCGCCCTGACGCCGCGCAGCGTGGCCTGCCAGTCGTCGTCGGTGAGGAAGACCTGGGCCACGTTCGCGGTCATCACGGCAAGGTCCATGCGCAGCGGCGGCAGCGTGGTGGCGTCGCCGTGGATCCACCGCACCGCGCCGCACTTGCCGCGCGCCACGTCCAGCGACGCCTCCGCCGGGTCGACGCCGACCACCTCGACGCCGCGCGCGGCCAGCAGGCACGCGAACGTGCCCGTGCCGCAGCCCACGTCGAGCACCCGCCGCGCGCTGAACTCCGCCACCATCGCCGCATAGGCGTCGAGGTCGCCGCGGTCGGGGTCGAGCGGGTCGTAGATCCGGGCCAGCCGGGGATCGGCGAAGATCGCGTCGGGCACGCGCCCACGTTAGACGTTGAAGCGGAACTCCACCACGTCGCCGTCGCGCATCACGTAGTCCTTGCCCTCGATCCGGGCCTTGCCGGCCGAGCGGGCGCTGGCGATCGAGCCGGCCTCCACCAGGTCGTCGAACGAGACGACCTCGGCCTTGATGAAGCCGCGCTGGAAGTCGGTGTGGATGACGCCGGCCGCCTCGGGCGCGGTGGCGCCCTTGCGGATCGTCCAGGCCCTGGTCTCCTTCGGCCCGGCCGTCAGGTAGGTCTGCAGCCCGAGCGTCTCGAAGCCGACCCGGGCGAGCTGCGACAGGCCCGACTCCTGCTGGCCGACCGACTGCAGCAGCTCCAGTGCCTCCTCGTCGTCGAGCTCCACCAGCTCCGACTCGATCTTGGCGTCGAGGAACACCGCCTCGGCCGGCGCGACCAGGGCCGACAGCTGGGCCCGCAGGTCGTCGTCGACCAGCTCGTCGGCGTCGAGGTTGAACACGTAGAGGAACGGCTTGGCCGTCAGCAGGTGGAGCTCGCGCAGCTCCTCGCCGTCGAGCTGGGCCTCGAAGACCGTCTTGCCGGTCTCCAGGACCTTGAGCGCGGCCTCTGCGGCCTCCAGCGCGCCCTTCTTGTCCTTGTTGTGGCGCGACTCCTTCTGCAGGCGCGGGATCGCCTTCTCCACCGTCTGCAGGTCAGCCATGATCAGCTCGGTGTTGATCGTCTCGATGTCGCGCTTGGGCGAGATCTCCCCGTCGACGTGCGTCACGTCGGGGTCGCCGAAGACCCGGATCACCTGGCAGATCGCGTCGGTGTCGCGGATGTTGGCGAGGAACTGGTTGCCCCTGCCCTGCCCCTCGGACGCGCCCTTGACCAGCCCGGCGATGTCCACGAACTCCACCTTGGCCGGCAGGATCCGGGCCGAGCCGAAGATCTTGGCCAGCACGGGCAGCCGGTCGTCGGGCACGCCGACGATGCCCACGTTGGGCTCGATCGTCGCGAACGGGTAGTTGGCCGCCAGGGCGTTGCCGGTCTTGGTCAGCGCGTTGAAAAGCGTGGACTTGCCGACGTTGGGCAGGCCGACGATGCCGATAGAGAGGCTCACGTCCAGCGAGTTTACTGTGTCGCGTGTCGGGACCCGTCCCGGCGCGGCAGGGCTGCCATCATCGTGTGGATGGATGTCGTCTCCCTCCTCATCGGGCTGCTCGTCGGCGCGGCCATCGGATTCCTGGTGGCGCGCACGCGGGCGGCGGTGCGGGTGGCCGAGTCCGACGCGCGCGCCAAGGCCGCCGCCGACAAGCTCGTCTACGTCGAGGAACAGCTCGCCGAACGCTTCCAGGCCCTGTCCACCCGGGCGCTCGACGTCAACAACGTGCGCTTCCTGGAGCTGGCCGAGACGCGGCTGGCCGCCACCCGCGCCGAGGCCACCGGCGACCTCGACCAGCGCAGGCAGGCCGTCGAACACCTGGTGGAGCCGCTGAAGGACGCGCTGGCGCGGGTCGAGTCGCAGCTGCGCGACACCGAGTCGGGACGCCGGGCCGCGAGCGCCGAGCTGACCCAGCAGATGGAGTTCGTCCGGCAGAGCCACGAACAGCTCCGCGCCCAGACGACGGCGCTGGTGCGCGCGCTGCAACGGCCCGAGGCGCGCGGGCGCTGGGGCGAGATGCAGCTGCGCCGCGTCGCCGAGATCGCCGGGATGCAGCGGCACTGCGACTTCGACGAACAGGTCACCGAGGGCGCGATGCGGCCCGACATGGTGGTGCGCCTGGCCGGCGGCAAGAACATCGTGGTCGACTCCAAGGTCTCGCTCGCCGCCTACCTGGAGGCCGCCGAGGCCGCCGACGAGTCACTGGCCTCCGTACGCCTCGACGCCCACGCCCGCCACATCCGCGAGCACATCGACCGGCTGGCCGCCAAGTCCTACTGGCAGGGGTTCAACCCGTCGCCGGAGTTCGTCGTCCTGTTCATCCCGGGCGAGGCGTTCCTGTCACCGGCGCTGGAGCGCGACCCCGGGCTGCTGGAGTACGCGATGGCCCGCCGGGTGCACATCGCCACCCCGACGACGCTGATCACCATGCTGCGCACCGCCCACTACGCCTGGCAGCAGGCCGCGCTCAGCGAGAACGCCCGCGCGGTGTTCGAGCTGGGCAAGGAGCTGTACGAAAGACTGTCCTCGATGGGCCGCAACGTGGAGTCGCTGGGCCGTTCGCTGGCGCGTACGGTGGAGGCGTACAACAAGACGGTCGGCTCCCTGGAGAGCCGGGTCCTCGTCACCGCGCGCAAGCTGCACGATCTGGGCGTGGTCGACGGCGAGCTGGCCACGCCGGAGACGCTCGAAGGCGTGCCCAGGCCCCTGGCCTCCCCCGAACTGCTCGAAACCACGTCTCTCCTCCCGCACACGAACGGTAAGTTGGCCAACGGGTCGCAATAAAGGGGGGCGGGTCCGATGACCGGGAAAGGCAAGAGATCTGCCGTCAGGCTGACCGCCCGCGGCGCCATCGCGCTCACGCTGCTCGCCACGCTCGCCGGCTACGTGCTGGCCGCGGTCGCCGGCATCGAGGCGCTGGTCGGCGTCGCGTTCGTGGCGGCGTGCCTGCTCGCGGTGCTCCTGGTCAATCCACGCGAGCTGCTGTCGCTGGTCGTCACGCCGCCGCTGGTGTTCTTCGTCGCCACCCTCTTCGTCGAGCTCGGGCGGGCGCTCAGCTCCGTGGGCATCGTGCAGTCGCTGGCGCTCGGCCTCTACAGCTCGCTGTCACGCGGCGCGCCCTGGCTGTTCGCCGGCTCGGCCGTGGTGCTCGGCATCGCCTGGGGGCGCGGCCTGCGCGACAACGTGCGTGAGCTGCGCGAGGAGCTGCGGGCGGGCGCCGACGTGCCGCGCCCGCGCCAGCCGTTCGTCCCCGAGCCCGAGGGCTACTTCGAGCCGAAGGTCTACGGCACCCCCCGGGGCGACGACTAGCCCGTACGGGATCCCGTACGGGCCGATCGTGGGTCAGGACGCGCGCAGGTCCTTGCGGAGCTCGTGCGGCAGGGCGAAACGCATGCTCTCCTGCACCGGCTCGACCTCCTCCACGTCGCCGAACCCGTGGCCGGCCAGCCGCTCGAGCACCTGCTCGACCAGCTCCTCCGGCACGGACGCGCCGCTGGTGACGCCGACGGTGGTGACGCCGTCGAGCCACTCGTCACGGATGAACGAGGCGTTGTCGACCAGGTAGGAGGCGTCGGCGCCATAGTCCTTGGCCACCTCCACCAGGCGCTTGGAGTTGGACGAGTTCTCCGAGCCGACGACGATCACGAGCTGCGACTGCGCGGCGATCTCCTTGACGGCGACCTGCCGGTTCTGCGTCGCGTAGCAGATGTCGTCGCTCGGCGGGTCGATGAGCGTCGGGAAGCGCTCCTTGAGCCGGGCCACGGTCTCGGTCGTCTCGTCGACCGACAGCGTCGTCTGCGACAGCCAGACGAGCTTGCTCGGGTCCTTCACCTGGACGCGGTCGACCGAGTCGAGGCCGTCGACGAGCTGGATGTGGTCGGGCGCCTCGCCGGAGGTGCCCTCCACCTCCTCGTGACCCTCGTGCCCGATGAGCAGGATGTCGTAGTCCTGGCTCGCGAAGCGCTTGGCCTCGTTGTGCACCTTCGTCACCAGCGGGCAGGTGGCGTCGATGGTGCGCAGGCCGCGCTCCTTGGCCTCGCCGTGCACGGCGGGCGAGACGCCGTGCGCCGAGAACACCACGATCTCGCCCTCGGGCACCTCTTCGGTCTCCTCGACGAAGATGGCCCCCTTGGCCTCGAGCGTCTTGACCACGTGCGTGTTGTGCACGATCTGCTTGCGCACGTAGATCGGCGCGCCGTACTGCTCCAAGGCCTTCTCGACCGCGACAACGGCTCGATCGACTCCGGCGCAGTAGCCGCGCGGCCTGGCCACGAGGACGCGGCGGGAAGTGGACGTCTGGGGCTCCATACTTCTTATGCTACGTGGAACGACCAGCAAGCCCGAGCGTGCGCGGTTGCCCGCCTTTTGCCAGACTGGCCGTCCAATACTGACCTCCCAGGGAGACGTACATGTCCCTCAGCGACGTGATACGCAACATCACCAAGACCGTCACCGACAAGGACGAGCTCAAGGGCAAGGCCCGTGACCTGCCCGTCCTCTTCGTCCAGGGCACGCTCAGCATCGCCGGGCACGCCCTCCAGTTCGTCGACCGGGTGAAGAACTCGATCAAGGGACTGGGGAGCAAGGAAGAGGAGGAGAAGCAGGAGGAGCGCGACTCCCGTCCCGCCGACGCGGTTGCCGCCGAGGAGGAGGACAAGCCGGCCCGCAGGGAGCCGGTCATCTTCGCGCCCCGGCCCGACGCCGCCGCGCCCAACGGCACCTCCAAGACCAAGCCCGACCCGGTCATCTTCACCCCGGCGCCCAAGCAGGACGAGGCCCAGGCCGAGGCCGTCCACAAGCCCGCCGCCGAGGCCGCCGCCGCTCCCCAGCCCAAGCCCGCCCCCACGGAGGCCAAGCCGGAGCCCGCCGCCCCGGAGGCCAAGCCCGAGGCCGCCGCCGACCTCAAGGCCGAGCCCACCACCGAGCCCAAGCCGGAGCCCGTCGCCGAGCCCAAGCCCGCTGCCGTGCCTGAGCCCGTCGCCGAGGTCAAGCCGGAGGCCGCTGCCGCGCCTGACGCCGTCGCCGCGCCTGAGCCGTCTGTGGCCGAGACCGTCGCCGAGACCGTGGCCGAGAAGCCGAAGGCCAAGCCCAAGGCCGCCGCCAAGCCCGCCGCCAAGCCCGCCGCGAAGGCGCCCGCCAAGACCAGCCCCGCCAAGACCAGCACGCCCAAGGCTCCCAAGGCCGCGAAGGCCGACAAGCTGGCCGAGGCCGTCGAGGCCACTCCCGCCAAGGAGGCCCCCGCGCAGGAGACCGCTCCGGCCGTGGCCACCCCGGTGAAGGAGACGGGCCTGGTGGAGCCGATGCCCGGCTACTCCGAGCTGAGCGTCGCCTCGCTGCGCGCCCGGATGCGCGGCAAGTCCGCCGAGCAGATCGGCGCCTGCCTCGCCTACGAGCAGGCGACGGCCGCCCGCCCCGAGGTCGTCAAGATGTACGAGAACCGGCTGGCCAAGCTGCAGGCCGGGGAATAGTCGGCGCGGCACCGTAGGCTTCGGGCATGAGCTCGAAGACCACCCCCGAGGCGCCCCTGCCGGTCCGCACCGTCCTGCAGATGGTGGGCGGCTGGATCGGCAAGCTGGGCACGGTGTGGGTCGAGGGTCAGATCACCGACCTGAGCGCCCGCGGCGGCACGGTCTTCCTGACGTTGCGCGACCCGGTGGCCAACGTGTCGGCCCGGGTCACGGCCCCGCGCGGCGTCTACGAGGCGACCGAGCCGCGCCCGGCCGACGGCGCGCGGGTCGTGGTGCACGTCAAGCCGGACTTCTGGGTCAACAGGGGCTCGTTCGCCTTCACGGCGCTGGAGATCCGCCCGGTGGGCGTCGGCGAGCTGCTGGCGCGTCTTGAGCGGCTGCGCCGGCTGCTGGCGGCCGAGGGCCTGTTCAACGCCGACAGGAAGCGGCGGCTGCCGTTCCTGCCGGGCACGGTGGGGCTGATCTGCGGCCGTGACTCGGCGGCCGAGCGCGACGTGCTGGAGAACGCCAGGCGTCGCTGGCCGGCGGTGCGGTTCAAGGTCGAGGAGGTCGCGGTCCAGGGCCCTTACGCGGTGGGCGAGGTGACCGAGGCGCTGTCCAGGCTCGACGCCGACTCCTCGGTCGAGGTGATCGTCATCGCCCGGGGCGGCGGGTCGCTGGAGGATCTGCTGCCGTTCTCCGACGAGACGCTGGTCAGGGCCGTGGCCGCGTCCCGCACGCCGGTTGTGAGCGCGATCGGCCACGAGCAGGACAGCCCGCTGCTCGACCTGGTGGCCGACGTACGCGCCTCCACCCCGACCGACGCCGCCAAGAAGGTGGTGCCCGACGTCGGCGAGCAGCTCACGCTGGTCCGCCAGTTGCGTGACCGGGGCCGCCGGGTGGTGGGCGGCTGGCTCGACCGCGAGATGTCGTGGCTGACCTCGGTGCGCTCCCGCCCTTCGCTGGCCGATCCGGTGCGCGAGCTGGAGCGCCGCGCCGAGCAGGTCGACGCGCTGCGCGAGCGGGCCAGGCGTTCGCTGACGTCCTCGCTCGACCGGGCCGGCGACGATCTCACGCACGTACGGGCGCGTCTGGTCGCCCTGTCGCCCGCGGCCACGCTGGAGCGCGGTTACGCGATCGTCCAGCACCCGTCGGGTGAGGTGGTGCGGCGGGCCGCCGACATCGAGCCGGGCGCCGTGCTCACGGTGCGGCTGCCGGACGACCGGGTGACGGTGCGTGCTGAGCCTGCCGGGGAGTGACGAGCGCCAGCGCCAGCTCGTCGAACCCGGCCTTGATCTCCTCGACGCTCAGCCCCCGTTCCTCGCGCTGATAGGAGATCAGCCGGGCGGTGGCGGAGGCGAGCAGCGCGTCGGCCAGGAAGCCGGCGCGTGAGCCGGGCCTGACCTGCGCGATCAGCGTGGTCAGATGCCGATGATGGACCTTGTACGGCCCGCCGAACATGGCCTTGGGCGGCCCGGTCTCCAGGAGCATGAACAGGTCGAGCTGCTCGACGATCCGGTCGACGAGCGCGGCGAGGAACGCCCTGATGCGCTCGACGGGCTCCGCCCCCGGCCCGACCGGCGGCGGCCCGGTCATGAACGCCTCCTGGAAGCGCCGTTCGCGCTCGTCGACGAGGGCGTAGACGAGCCCGGCGCGGTCGCCGAAGCGGCGGTAGACGGTGCCGACGCCCACGCACGCCTCGCGGGCGATCTCGTCGAGGGAGAGCTGGTCGGCTCCCCGTTCGGCGATCAGGCGGGTGGCACAGTCGATGATCTTCTGCCGGTTTCGCGCCGCGTCGGCCCGCTCCGGCTGCGGCTGCCCGATCACTGGCAACTGTCGGCGCACACGCTGAGCATAGCGATTGCAACCGGAGGAATCTCCGTTTAGGCTCCGCGGTTGAGAACGGAGAGTTCTCCGATTAGAGGTGGGAATCATGGCGAACGACTTCAACCAGCAGGTCATCGACGAGTTCCGGGCCAACGGCGGACGCGTGGGCGGCTACTTCGAGGGCTCCGACCTGGTGCTGCTCACCACGACCGGCGCCAAGTCGGGCAAGCCAACGACGACCCCGGTGATGTATCTGAAAGACGGCGACCGCTACGTGATCATCGCCTCCAACGCGGGAGCCGACCACCACCCGGCCTGGTATCACAACCTGCGCGCCAACCCCGTGGCCACGGCCGAGATCGGGACCGAGACGTTCGAGGTCAAGGCCGAGTTCGTCGAAGGCGCCGAGCGTGACGAGCTCTACGCGCGGATGGTGGCCGTCGCCGCCACGTTCGCCGAGTACGAGGCCAGGACCACCCGCCGCATCCCGGTCGTGGCCCTGCACCGCAGCTAGTACGCGGCAGGCTAGAAGGGGGCAGGCTAAAAGGGGGCGTCGCCCGGCGTGGCCGACGGGTCGGACCGGCGCGCCATCGCGGCGGCCAGCTTGACCCGGGCGCCCTGGAGCCACTCCTCGCAGATCGCGGCCAGCTTCTCGCCCCGCTCCCAGAGCTCGATGGACTGTTCCAGGGTGAGCCCGCCGGTCTCCAGGCGGCGCACCACCTCGGTCAGCTCCTCGCGGGCCTGCTCGTATGAGGGTGCCTTGTCATCTGCCACCCTCCAACCCTAGGGGCCCCACCCGACAGAACACGCCCCACAGCCCGCACAGGGACCTGAAACCCCGAACGCGAGGGCCGAGGGTTCCACTCCCGGAGCGAGGGGGCCCCGCTGGAAGCTCGGAGGGTGGCTCAGGTGGCGGGCTTGGGGCGCTGCTGGAGGGTGGCGGCGAGCTGGCCGAGCTCGGTCCAGTCGGCGGTGCCGGTCACGACGAGCGTCACGTCGGGCAGCATGCGGATGAGCGTCCGCTGGTTCTTGTCCTCGCGGAAGCGCCGCTCCCACTGCTGGCCGTTGACGTCCTGGGTGCCGGTGGGCTTGTCGGAGTTGGCCATGCGGCTGGCGAACCCCGCCGCCGGCTTCTCGTCGCTCTGGATGAGCATGGCGTGCTGGCGGGCCTTGGTGGCGTAGCCGACGTGGAGCACCTGGGCCTTGCCTTCGCCCTTGGCGATCCGGTTGCTGTTGGGGATCCAGCCTTCGGGGTCCTTGGCGGGGGCCCACACCTGGTAGGGGACGGTGCGGGCGAAGTTGGCCACCGTGATCGTGTAGTCGAGCTTCGGGATGTGCTCGCCCTGGCTCTGCGGGGTGATGAGCAGGAACAGCCCTACCGCCCCGAAACAGACGAACAGGGCTACCGCGTAGCCGTAGAAACCTTCGGTGAACCGTCGCACACTTGGCGAGGTTACCCGGTGGCGTCGCCGGTCGGGCGAATGCGTCCGACGATGGCGAGGACGTCGTCGGCGAGCGCCCGGTCGCCTGTCTGGACGACTTCGCTGACGGCGGCGGCGAGTGCGCCGGTGATGACGACGACGAGGGCGTTCTCGGAGTCGTCGAAGAGCGCGGCGTTGCGCCGGGCCCAGGTGCGCAGCCGGTCGCGCATGACCACCTCGAACCCGGGCGGCCCGTCGCCACGCAGGAAAAGGGCGGCGAGCTCGCGTTCTTCGAGGCAGCCGTCGAGGTAGGCGCGGGCGGCGGCGAGGAAGACCCGCATGGGATCGCTCTCGCCGCTGTCGCGCACGTCGCGGGCGGCCTGCTTGGTCCGCTGGGTCTGCCGGGCCTGGAACTCCTCGAACAGCGTCAGGTAGAGGTCGGCCTTGCCGGCGAAGTGGTGGTAGAGGCTGCCGACGCTGGCCTCGGCCTTGGCCACGACGTCGGTGACGCCCGCCTCGGCGAAGCCCTTGGAGACGAACACGTCGCGGGCGGCCCTCAGGAGAGCGCTGCGCGTGGCCGCGCCCCGCTCGGAGGTGCGGGCCGTGACCGGCTGTTCCACTTCGCTGCTCATGGCTGGCACATTATCCTCCGCTGACCGGGGATACAGGGACAACTACGATCGGGATAGTCGTCCACGAGGAGGCCCTTCATCATGTCCGATCAGACGTCGGTTCCGGCTGCACTTGCTACGGGCGAGCACGCCCCTGACCGGAATCTCGCCTTGGAGCTCGTACGCGTTACAGAGGCGGCGGCGATGGCGGCCGCCCGCTGGGTCGGCAGGGGCGACAAGAACGGCGCCGACGGCGCCGCGGTGAACGCGATGCGCCAGCTGATCAACACCGTGTCGATGAACGGGGTGGTGGTGATCGGCGAGGGTGAGAAGGATCACGCTCCGATGCTGTTCAACGGGGAGCGGGTCGGCGACGGCGGTGGCCCTGAGTGTGACGTGGCGGTCGATCCGATCGACGGCACCAGGCTGACGGCGCTGGGCATGCCCGACGCGGTGTCGGTGATCGCGGTGAGCGAGCGCGGGTCGATGTACGACCCGTCGGCCGTGTTCTACATGGAGAAGCTGGTCACGGGGCCGGAGGCGGCCGACGTGGTGGACATCGAGGCGCCGGTGGCGGCGAACATCGCCGCGGTGGCCAAGGCCAAGCACTGTTCGGCGGCCGACGTCACGGTGGTGATCCTGGACCGGCCCCGGCACGAGCGGCTGGTCAAGGAGATCAGGGAGACGGGCGCGCGGATCAAGTTTATCACCGACGGCGACGTGGCGGGCGCGATCATGGCGGCGCGCGGCGGCACCGGCATCGACCTGATGCTGGGCATCGGCGGCACGCCCGAGGGCATCGTGGCGGCGTGCGCGCTCAAGTGCCTGGGCGGCGTCATCCAGGGCAAGCTGTGGCCGCGTGACGACGCCGAGCGGGCCAGGGCGATCGACGCCGGCCACGACCTGAGCCAGGTGCTGACCACGAACGACCTGGTCAGGTCCGACGACGTGTTCTTCGCCGCGACGGGCATCACCCAGGGCGAGCTGATGGACGGCGTGCGCTTCCGCGGCGGGGTGGCGGTGACGCAGTCGCTGGTGATGCGCGGGCGCTCGGGCACGATCCGCAAGGTGGAGAGCGAGCACCAGCTGTGGAAGCTGCGCGCCTACAGCGCGATCAACTTCGACACGGCGGGCTGAGCGGGAGCGTCAGCCGCGGCGGCGCTTGCGGCGGGGCGGCTCCTTGACCTTGACCTCGCCGGCGAAGTTGCTGGTGCGCACCTCGACGACGGGGGCGCCGGGCTCGGTGGGCTGCTTGGTGAGCCTGACGGTCTTGTCCTTGGTGACGCGGATGACCTCCAGGTCTTCGGGCACGTGGATCTCCAGCCCGCCGAAGACGAGGGTGGCGTTGATGACGATGCGCCGGTTCTGCAGGATCGCGTCGCGCAGGTCGAGCTTGGTGGTGCCGAACATGGCGGTGACCGACAGCTCGGCGGGCACCACCCACCGGCCGCCGCGTTCCTGCTTCTTGAAGACGGCGGAGACGGGCCGGCCGTCGAGGTTGAGCGGCTGCTGGTCGGCGGGCAGCAGGTCGGCGGTGAGCTGGGCGATCTCCCCGAGCGTGCGGGCCGCGTAGAGGGTGGTGAGGCGCTCTTCGAGCTCCTCCAGCGTGATCCGGCCGTCGGCGTGGGCGTCCTGGAGCACCTGGGCGATGCGTTCGCGGTCGGCGTCGGAGGCGCGCAGCTCGTGTGGCTGGGGCGCGCCTTCCTGGGCCGGGCGGCGGGCGGACACCCACTCCTCGGCCAGGCGCTCACCGACTTCTTGCAGGCGCGGCAACCAGGACCCGGGGCGTTCGTTCACAGTTCTGACAATATCCGGCGCTCCGCGGGAGCGGACCCCGGAATCTCCCTGAGATTGCGGCCGTTGAGCCGGACAGGCAGGCGTCGGGAGGGGTGTTCGTGCATCGGTCGGCACGCTGGGGATTGGGCGCGGTGGGCGCGGGGGCGGCGTTGATCGTGGGCCTGGATCTGGCCGCGCTGGGCGAGATGGACCCGTTCCGGCGCACGATCAGCGAGCACGGCCTGGGTGAGCGGGGGTGGCTGTTCGGGCTGGGGGTCGCGCTGCTGGCGGTGGGGTCGGCGGCGATCGGCGTGTCGCTGGCGCGGCGGCGGCTGGCGGGGGTGGTGGGCACGGTGGCGTTGCTGGCCTGGAGTGCCGGGCTGCTGGTGACGGCGTGGTTCCCGAAGCACGACTGGTCGGTGGGGCCGTCGCTGAGCGGCAGCATCCATCGGGCGGGCAGCGTGATCGCGTTTCTGAGCCTGCCGCTGGCGGCGTTGATCATCGCCAGGCCGTGGCGGGCGGAGCGGCATCGGGCGGCGCTGGCGGCGTTCGCGTTCGGGATCGTGGCGGTGCTGTGGGTGCTGGGCATGGGCGCGGTGGTGATGGTGGGGGCGCGCAGCGGTCTGGCGTGGTGGCAGGTGATGCCGCTGGGCCTGGTCGAGCGGTGTCTGGCCGCGATCGAGGTGATCGCGCTGACGGCGCTCGGGGTGTGGGCGGCGGGCAAGCCGGTGGGCCTGGTGGAGGAGACGTCGGCGGGCTAACCTGACCCCGCCTCACGTTTGATTCCCCCCATCAGGAGGCCGCCGTGCCGTCCCCGCGTGATCGCCAAGCCCGCCTCGCCACGTTCGCCGTCTACGCCGTGCAGGGGCTCTCCTTCGCCACGTTGCTCACCCAGGTGGCCCACCTCCAGGACAAGCACCGGCTCGACACGGGGGCGCTGACGGTGCTGCTGCTCATCGTGCCGGTCTTCGCCGGGGTCGGCAGCGTGGCGGCCGGCTCGATCGCGGCCCGGCTGGGCAGCAAGGCGCTGCTGCGCGTGGCCCAGCCGCTGGTGGCCGCCGCCGTCGTACTGGCCGGGCTCGCGCCGGGCGTGCCGCTGCTGGTGCCGGCGCTGCTGCTGTTCGGGGTGGCGGTCGGCGCGGTCGACGCGGGCATGAACATGCAGGGCGTCGCGGTCGAGCGCCGCTACGGCCGGGCCGTGCTCAACGGTTTCCACTGCCTGTGGAGCGTGCTGAGCCTGGCCGGGGCGCTGTGGGTGTCGGCGGTGGGCGACGGGCTGCCGCTGGAGGCGACCATGGCGATCCCGATGGCCGTGGCCGTCGCGGGCTCCCTGGCCGCCGGGCCGAAGCTCTACACGGCGGCCGAGGAGCGGGCCGTCCCGGAGACGGCCACGGCAGGCGGTCGCGTCCCGTTCCGGCCGATCCTCCCGCTCTGCCTGGCGATGGCCTTCCTGTACGTGGGCGACGCGGCGGTGTCGAACTTCTCCACGGTCTTCATGCAGGACACGCTGGCCGCCGACGCCCGGGTGATCCCGCTGGCCTACGCCGCCTACCAGGCGACCACGCTGCTGGTGCGGCTCGCGGGCGACCTGGCCGTCAGGCGTTACGGCTCGGCGGGCATCGTCAGGCTCGGCGGCGCGATCGCCACGCTGGGCTTCCTGGGCATCGTGGCGGCGCCCAGCCAGCCGCTGGCCGTGGTGGCGTTCGGGCTGACGGGCGTGGGGCTGTCGGTGGTGGCGCCGCAGTCGTTCTCGGCGGCGGGCAAGCTCGACCCGGCGGGCACCGGCAACGCGATCGCCCTGGTCAACCTGTTCAACTACGTGGGGTTCATCGTCGGCTCGGCGCTGGTGGGGGCGATCGCCGAGGCCGCCGACATGCGGGTCGCGTTCGCCGCCCCGCTCGTGCTGGCCGCCGCGATCATCGTGCTGGCGCGCGGGTTCGCGCCCCGGGTCAGGGCCGAGGCGTAGCCGGTTCGCGCACCTCGGCGACCTCGACCGGGCGGCGTTCGCGGCGTGACAGCTCGGCGGCCTCGGCGACGTACAGGGCTTCCAGGGCGTCCTCGATCGGGCACAGGCCGGGCGCGCCGCGCAGGAACGCGTCGAGCTCGGCCGCGTAGGCGTCGGCGAAGCGGGTGACGAAGTCGGGCCACGGCTCGCCGTGCGGCTGCAGCCCCTCGGCCGACGACAGCGGGGCGCGCGGGCCCAGGCCGACGGCGCGGGTCCCCCGGGTGCCGGCGAGTTCCATGCGGACGTCGTACCCGGCGCCGTTGTAGCGCGAGCCCTGCACGGTGGCCAGCGTGCCGTCGTCGAGGGTGAGCAGCGCGGCGCTGGTGTCGACGTCGCCGGCCTCGGCGAAGAAGGCGGCGCCCCGGTTCGCGCCGGTCGCGTACACGGAGACGATCTCGCGGCCGGTCACCCAGCGCAGGATGTCGAAGTCGTGGATGTGGCAGTCGCGGTAGATGCCGCCGGACTGCGGGATGTAGGCGGCGGGCGGCGGGGCGGGGTCGGCGGTGATCAGGTGCACCCGGTGCAGTTCCCCCAGCTCGCCGGCGCGCAGCGCGGCCCGGGCGGCGGCGTAACCGGCGTCGAAGCGGCGCTGGAACCCGATCTGCACCCGGTGGCCGCGGGCCGCCTCCAGCACCTCGGCGGTCTCCTTGACGCCGGCGGCGACGGGCTTCTCGCAGAAGGCCGGGACGCCGCGCCGGCAGGCCTCGCGCAGCAGCCCGGCGTGCGTGCCGGTGGGCGTGGCGATCACCACGGCGTCGGCCTCGAACGGGTCGCCGGGCCTGCCGTGCGGCGAGGTGCGCACCGGGTCGGCCACGACCAGGTCGTCCACCAGCGGATGCGCGGCCAGCGTGGCCGCGTGGAAGGCGCCGATGCGGCCCAGCCCGAGCAGTCCCACGCGCATGGCTTCTTTCTAGGCGAGCGGCCTACTCCTGTCCAGACATTCTGACCTTCAGTCCGCGTACGGCCTCCGCGGCCTTGCGGGCGGGCACCCGGGCGAAGCCGATCACGACGGCAGGCGGGCCGGCGGACGAGCGCATCGGCGCGACGGCCTCGGCCGAGAGCCCCAGCTCCAGCGCCGCCTCCACCACCTCGTCCTCGTCCCAGCCGTCGGGCAGGTCCAGGTAGGCGTGCAGCCCGGCCTCGATGCCGCGCACCCGGACGCCGGGCACGTGCTCGGCCAGCGCCGAGACCAGCGCGTCGCGGCGGCGGTGATACTCGCGGCGCATGCGGCGCAGGTGCTTGTCGTAGCCGCCGGTGCGCAGGAAGTGCGCCAGCGCGTACTGCTCGATGACCGGGGAGCCGAGGTCGAGCTCGCCCCGGGCACGGCGGACGGCGTCGGCGAGGTGGGCGGGGGCGGCCACCCAGCCCAGGCGCAGGCCCGGCGCCAGCGCCTTGCTGACGCTGCCGGACAGGATCACCCGGTCGGGCGCGAGCCCCTGGAGGCAGCCGACGGGGTCGCGGTCGAAGCGGAACTCGGCGTCGTAGTCGTCCTCCAGGATCGTCCGGTCGCCCTCGCGCGCCCACTCCAGCAGGGCGGCCCGCCGCGCGGGCGAGAGCACCACCCCGGTCGGGAACTGGTGGGCCGGCGTGACCAGCACCGAGTCGGCCCGGCGGGCCCGCAGGGCGGCGACGTCGAGCCCGTCCTCGTCCACCGGGACGGGCACCAGCTCGGCCCCGGCGCGGCGCAGCAGGGGCGCCTGACGGTGGCTGCTGGGATCCTCGACGGCCAGCCCGGCGGGGGTGAGCACGTGCAGGATCAGGCTGAGGCCCTGGGCGACGCCGCCGACGATGACCAGGTTCTCGGCGCGCACGTCGGCGGCCCGCACCCGGCGCAGGTAGCCGGCCAGCTCCTCACGGAGCTCGGGGACGCCGCCGGGGTCGCCGTAGTCGAGGGCGTCGGCGGGCACGGTGGCCAGGACGTGGCGGACGGCGGCCAGCCAGCGTTCGCGCGGGAAGTGGCCGAGCTCCGGGGAGGTGGGGCGGTGGCCGTAGTAGGGGGCGCGCGGCCCTGACCGGGGCGGCGTGGGGCTGGGGGCGCGGGCGGCGGCCGGGGCGACCTGGGTGCCGGAGCCGACGCGGGAGATCAGGAAGCCCTCGGCGACGAGCTGCTCGTACGCCTCGACCACCACGCCCCGGGAGACGCCCAGGTCGGCGGCCAGGTCGCGGGAGGCGGGCAGGCGGGTGCCGGGGGTGAGCCTGCCGAGCCGGATGGAGTCGCGCACCTCGGAGGCGATCTGCCCAGCGATCGCCCCCTTGCCGCGATTTATCGCGATATGAAGGTCGGCCATAATGGTCCTGTTTTACCTCGGCTCTTTGGACTATTTGCGGAGACCATTGGCTTCCTAGCATGCCGTACATGAGAAACGGAGTCGCCGGGGCCACAGCCGCCATGTTCCTCGTCGGGACACTGGCCGGGGTGTCCGGGCTGGTCAACGCCTATCCCGTGTACGGCGGGCAGGCCGTGCGCTATCTGCTCGCGGCCGTCGTCCTGGTCGCGGTGACGCGGGTGATGAAGCTGCGGTTCGTCCGGCTGACGGGCCGCGAGTGGCTGCTGCTCGGCGCGCTCACCACGGTCGGGCTGGTGATCTTCAACGTGGCCGTGATCGAGTCCACCCGCGTGGCGGGTCCCGCCCTGGTCGGCACCGTGCTCGGCACCGTGCCGCTCGCGCTGGCCATCGCCGGCGGCCGGCCCGCGCCGCGCCTGCTGGCCGGCTCCGTGGTGGTCGTCGCCGGGGCCACGCTCGCCACCGGGCTCGGCAGCGGCAACCTGCCCGGCCTGCTGTGGGCGCTCGTCGCCCTGGTGGGCGAGGTGGGCTTCTCCCTGCTGGCGCTGCCGCTGCTGCCGAAGCTGGGGGCCATCCGGGTGTCCACGTACTCGACGGTCCTGGCCGTGCCCCTGCTGGCCGTGACCGGGTTCGTCCGGGAAGGCACGGGGATGCTCCGGATGCCGACGCCCGCCGAGGCGCTGGGCTTCGGCTACCTGGCGGTCGTGGTGACCGTAGGGGCGTTCCTGCTCTGGTACACCTCACTGCCGAAGCTCGGGCCGGGGCGGGCCGGGCTGTTCGCCGGGCTGATCCCGGTGGGGGCCATCAGCACCGGTCTGGTGCTGGGCATCGCCACGCCGTCCCGCTACGACCTGCTCGGCGCCGGGCTGGTCATCGTCGGCATCCTCATCGGCCTGACCACCGCGCGGCGGACGGCGCGGGAGAGCGCGTACCCTACTGACCATGCCGGACTTCGACTACACCGATCTGCTTCCCCTGGGCGCCGATGACACGGAATATCGGCTGATCACGTCGGATGGGGTGAAGAAGATCGAAGCGGCCGGGCGGACCTTCCTCGAAGTGGAGCCCGAAGCGCTGCGGCTGCTCACCGAGACGGCGATCCACGACATCTCCCACTTCCTGCGGCCGTCGCACCTCGCCCAGCTCCGCAAGATCGTCGATGACCCCGAGTCCAGCGGCAACGACCGGTTCGTCGCGCTCGACCTGCTGAAGAACGCCTCCATCTCGGCCGGCGGCGTGCTGCCCATGTGTCAGGACACCGGCACCGCGATCGTCATGGGCAAGCGCGGACGCCACGTGCTGACCGACGGGGCCGACGCCGAGCACGTCTCGCGCGGCGTCTACGACGCCTACACGCGGCTCAACCTGCGTTACTCCCAGATGGCCCCGCTGACCATGTGGGAGGAGAAGAACACCGGCAGCAACCTGCCCGCGCAGATCGAGCTCTACGCCGAGGACCCGCACGGCCACCCGGACGAGTACAAGCTGCTGTTCATGGCCAAGGGCGGCGGCTCGGCCAACAAGTCCTTCCTCTACCAGGAGACGAAGGCGGTGCTCAACGAGAAGCGGATGATGGCCTTCCTGGAGGAGAAGATCCGCTCGCTCGGCACCGCCGCGTGCCCTCCGTACCATCTCGCGGTCGTCGTCGGCGGCACGTCCGCCGAGTACGCGCTCAAGACCGCGAAGTACGCCAGCGCCCGCTACCTCGACTCGATCCCCACCGAGGGGTCGGCGTCCGGCCACGGCTTCCGCGACCTGGAGCTGGAGGCCAAGGTCTTCGAGCTGACGCAGAAGCTGGGCATCGGGGCGCAGTTCGGCGGCAAGTACTTCTGCCATGACGTGCGGGTGATCCGGCTGCCCCGGCACGGCGCGTCCTGCCCGGTGGCGATCGCGGTGTCGTGCTCGGCCGACCGGCAGGCCCTGGCCAAGATCACGCCGGAGGGCGTGTTCCTGGAGAAGCTGGAGACCGACCCGGCGCGGTTCCTGCCCGAGACGACCGACGAGCACCTGTCGGACGACGTCGTCTCCATCGACCTCAACCGCCCGATGCCCGAGATCCTCGCCGAGCTCACGAAATATCCGGTCAAGACGCGGCTGTCGCTCACCGGCCCTCTCGTGGTCGCCCGCGACATCGCGCACGCCAAGATCAGCGAGCTGCTCGACAACGGCGGCGAGATGCCGCAATACCTGAAGGACCACGCGGTCTACTACGCGGGCCCGGCCAAGACGCCCGAGGGCTACGCGTCCGGCTCGTTCGGCCCGACGACCGCGGGGCGCATGGACTCCTACGTCGAGCGCTTCCAGGCGGCCGGCGGCTCGATGGTGATGCTCGCCAAGGGCAACCGGTCCAAGCAGGTCACCGAGGCGTGCAAGCAGTACGGCGGCTTCTACCTGGGCTCCATCGGCGGCCCGGCGGCGCGGCTGGCCCAGGACTGCATCAAGAAGGTCGAGGTCCTCGAATACCCCGAGCTCGGCATGGAAGCGGTGTGGAAGATCGAGGTCGTCGACTTCCCGGCGTTCATCGTGGTCGACGACAAGGGCGACGACTTCTTCACCGACCGCACCGGGCCGGTGCTGAGCATCGGGCGGCGCTGAGCCGCCTGACGTCCCAGGGTGCCGGGCAGCGCGGTCAGGCCGCCACCGGCACCCGATGCGGCGCCACGACGCTGCCGTCGGGCAGCAGCAGGCCGGTGTCCTCGAACAGGACGACACCGTTGCAGAGCAGGCTCCAGCCCTGGTCGGGGTGGGCCGAGATCACGTGCGCGGCTTCACGGTCGGGGGAATCGGAACTCGGACAAGTGGGGACGTGACTGCACATCGTGCACCTCTCAGATGGCGCGCTCCTGGATTCTGATCAGTAGGGCAGCTGGCGCCCGGACGGCGTGCGAAGGTCCAGCGAGGCCCCGCTCGGCCTGCGGGGCCGGCGGCGAACCTGGATCTGGCGCATCTTCACCACGTCCCTCGATCGGTTGTCAGTTGCTGTCGAGCTTCGGGCTGATGCCTTCATTGTGACGATCGGCACCGACAGATTCGGCCTCCTTATGTGCCTTCCTGCCCGATAGATCCAGCATGCCTGCGTGCCCTTACCACAGCCTTACAACTTGCTGACGCGTCCCCAGAGTTCCCGTCAGCAATCACTGCCTGCCCGTTACCCGGCGGCGTGTCTAAGAGGAGCGGAGTGCGGTCACCCGGGCGGGCGGGGCGAGCCGCCCGCCCGGACAGGACCGAACTGCGCTCCCATGCTGCCCGACTTGAGTCCTAGGTCGCAAGGCTGATGCAACTGCGAATCTCTTGCAATAGTGTCGTGATCACCACCGAAGGAGGACTCATGGGCGACTACACCCTTCCGGACATGCCCTACGACTACGCGGCGCTGGAGCCCGCCATCACCGGCGAGATCCTGGAGCTGCACCACGCCAAGCACCACGCCGCCTACGTCAAGGGCGCCAACGACACGCTGGAACGGCTCGCCGAGGCCCGCGACAAGGGCGAGTTCGGCGGCCTGGTCGGGCTGGAGAAGACGTTCGCGTTCAACCTGTCCGGGCACGTACTGCACTCGATCTTCTGGCAGAACCTCTCCCCCGACGGCGGCGACCGCCCCGACGGGCCGCTCCGCGACGCCATCGACGAGCACTTCGGCACGTTCGAGGCGTTCCAGAAGCAGCTCACCACCGCCACCGCGTCCGTGCAGGGCTCCGGCTGGGGTGTGCTGGCCTGGGAACCGCTCGGCCGGCGACTGGTCGTCGAACAGGTGTACGACCACCACGGCAACGTCGGCATGAACACCACGCCGCTGCTCGTCTTCGACGCCTGGGAGCACGCCTACTACCTGCAGTATCGCAACGTGCGCCCGGACTATGTCGAGAAGCTCTGGGGCCTGATCAACTGGGAGGATGTGGCCGCCCGCTTTGCTGACGTCACCGGTCAGACCGGTTGACTTGGATTCGCAACAAATTATCGGCCACGCCTCTACTGGTCGGTTTACACAAATAGGTAAGCTGCCAGGCATGCGTGCGCCCTCCGGTTACCTCCTCGCCGCGCGCTACCGGCTCGTCGAACCGGTCGGACGCGGCGGCATGGGCACCGTGTGGCGGGCACATGACGAGCTGCTCAACCGCGAGGTCGCGGTCAAGGAAGTGCGCCTTCCGACCGTGCTCGACGAGGAGCTGCGCGCCGAGCTGTGCGCGCGCACCGAACGCGAGGGCCGGGCCACCGCCATGGTCGCCCACCCGTCGGTCATCACCGTCTTCGACGTGGTCACCGAGGACGACCGGCCGTGGATCGTGATGGAGCTGCTCCGGGCCAAGTCCCTGGAGCAGCTCATCCAGGAGGAGGGACCGCTCCAGCCGCGCCACGCCGCCGAGATCGGCCGCCAGATCCTCGGCGCGCTGCGCGCCGTGCACGCCAAGGGCATCCTGCACCGCGACGTCAAACCCAGCAACGTGCTGGTGACCGAGGACCGCGCCGTGCTCACCGACTTCGGCCTGGCGGCCCTCGAAGGCGACGTCTCCATCACCCAGGCCGGCATCGTGCTCGGCTCCGCCGGCTATATCGCTCCAGAGCGCGTGCTCGGCGCCAAGGCCAGCCCCGCCGCCGACCTGTGGTCGCTCGGCGCGACGCTCTACACCGCCGTCGAGGGCCGCGGCCTGCACGGACGCCGTACGGCAGCCGCCGCGCTGGCCGCGCTGACCAGCGGCGAGCCCATCCCGATGGCCAAGGCCGGGCCGCTCGCCCCGGTGCTCGACGCGCTGCTGCGCATCAACCCGCACACCCGGCTCGACTCGGTGCGCGCCTCCCTCATGCTCGCCCGCGTGGCGGCGGGCGGCTCCGCCGAGGAGCCGCTGACCCCGCGCAAGGCCCCGCGCCCGGCCATGGCGCTCCACGCGCCGTCTTTCCCACGCCGGCCCGCGCACCGCGGGCTCCACCGGGCCGACGTCACCTCCTCGGCGACCGTGAGCGTGCCCGTCCAGCGGCAGGAACGCAAGCCGGGTGAGGGAGTTCACAGAAAAAGAGGGGAAGCCAGGCCCGCCCCGTCGGCTTATGCCCGCTTGAAATCGACGGTGATAAAGTTGTTCCTTCCTCGGCGGTTCTGGCCAAGAGAACTTCGCAAGCGAGGTTAAAGCACTTCCCAAGCGAGAATCGATATCTTCTTCTCATGCCGGAACAGCAGACGCGCCTGCTAGCGGAGCGTTACGAGCTCATCTCGCCCCTCGGCCGGGGCACCATGGGCACCGTGTGGCGTGCCCGCGACCGCGCCCTCGGCCGCGAAGTGGCGGTCAAGGAGATCCGCCAGGATCCCGGGCTCACCGAGGAGCAACGCGCCGAGCTGCGCGAACGCATGGTCCGCGAGGGGCGCATCGCCGCCCGCATCAGCCACCCGGCCGTCGCCGCCATCCACGACGTGCTCGTCCACGACAACAGCCCGTGGATCATCATGGAGCTCATCGAGGCCCGCTCCCTGGAGCAGGTCATCGACGAGGAGGGCCCGCTGCCGCCCCGGCTCGTCGCCGAGATCGGCGTCGACCTCCTCGGCGCGCTGCGCGCCGCGCACGCCCAGGGCATCACCCACCGCGACGTCAAACCCGGCAACGTGCTCATCACCGAGAGCGGCCGCGTCGTCCTCACCGACTTCGGCATCGCCAAGGCCGAAGGCGACTCCCGGCTCACCCGGACCGGCATGGTGATCGGCTCCCCCGGCTACACCGCCCCGGAACGTGCCAGAGGCGAATACACCGGGCCCGAGTCCGACATCTGGTCCCTGGGGGCCACGCTCTACTTCGCCGTCGAGGGCCGGCCCGCCTACGAACGCTCCACGATCGCCGAGACGCTGGCGGCGCTGCTCAGCGAGAGCGCCGACCCGCCCACCCAGGCCGGCCAGCTCCGCCCGGTGCTCGACGGGCTCCTGCACAAGAACTACAAGCAACGGCTCAACGCCGCCAAGGCCGAGACCATGCTGCGCATGGTCGCCGACACGCCGACGAGCGAGATGCCGGCCATCACCGGCGAGGCCCTCAACCAGGAGTCCCCCTTGTCCCAGCCCGCTTCCCGCCCCCAGCCCGTACCCCCTGCGACACCTGGGCCGGGCGCGGGGACGCCGGCGAGCAGCGAGGTCGGCTCGGCGTTCGCGCCCGGCGCGGCGGCGCCCGTACAGCTCGGCGGGCCCGGCGCGGTGGCCGACTCCGACAGGACGGTCAGCCTGCAGCGGCCCAAGAGCCCCTTCCCCCAGCCCGCCCCTCCGCGGACGCCGCCCGCGCCGCAGTCGCCCCCGCAGGGCCGCCCGGCGCAGGGCACGCCCCCGCACGTCGGCCCCGGGCACGCCCCCCAGCCTCCGTCCCCTCAGGGCCCGTACGCCCCCGGTGCCCAAGGACCGCGCCCGCAGGGACCAGGACCGCAGGGACCGGGGCCCCACGCGCCCGGCCCGCAGGGACCGGGACCCCACGGACCGGGGCCCCAAGCGAACGGGCCCCAGGGGCCGGGACCCCAGGCGGCCGCCCCTCACGGCCCCGGACCACAGGGAACCGGCCCGCAGGCGGCCGGCCCGCAAGGGCCTCAGGGACGTGGACCGCAGGCGCAGGGACCTCAAGGGCCTGGGCCTCAGGGCGCCGGGCGGCCTGGCCCCGTGGGCAAGGCCGGGGACGAGAGCACCATCGTCACGACGCGCATCCAGCTGCCGAGCGCGCCGGGCCTCCAGGTGTACCCGCCGACCCCGCAGCAGCAGCGCCCCCAGCAGCCCGCTCCCGGGCAGCCCCAGCAGGGCCCGTACCCGCCGGGGCCCCAGCAGCCGGAGCGCCCCGACTCCCACGGCCTGGGCACCGACCTGTTCGCCATCGCCGGCCCCGACGAGCCCGCGAGCGGCAACCGCAAGGGCATGCTCATGCTCATGGGCGTCGCCGCCGCCGCGGCCGTGGTGATCGCCATCCTGATCGTGGCCCTGCTTCAGAGCTGATCGCCTGCCCGTGAGCCAGACTGGGAGGCATGAGCGAGTACCGTATCGAACGTGACTCGATGGGCGAGGTGCGCGTCCCGGCGGGCGCCAGGTGGCGCGCGCAGACCCAGCGAGCGGTGGAGAACTTCCCTATCTCGGGCCGGACGCTGGAGCCGTCCCACATCGCCGCGCTCGGCCTGATCAAGGCCGTGGCCGCGGAGGTCAACGGCGAGCTGGGCGTGATCGACAAGGATCTGGCGGAGGCGATCGCGCAGGCGGCGGCCGACGTGGCGGAGAACGAGCACGACGAGCATTTCCCGATCGACGTCTTCCAGACGGGTTCCGGCACCTCGTCCAACATGAACGCGAACGAGGTGATCGCCTCCTTGGCGGAGGAGCGGCTGGGCCGCCCGGTGCATCCGAACGACCACGTGAACGCCTCGCAGTCGTCGAACGACGTCTTCCCCACGTCGATCCACGTGGCGGCGGCGACGGAGGTGACCTACCATCTGCTGCCCTCGCTGGAGCATCTGGCGACGGCGCTGCGGACGAAGGAGCTGCAGTTCCAGGATGCGGTGAAGTCGGGCCGCACGCATCTGATGGACGCGACGCCGGTGACGCTGGGCCAGGAGTTCGGCGGTTACGCGACGCAGGTGGAGCACGGCGCGGTGCGGGTGAAGGCGGCGCTGGGCCATCTGCTGGAGCTTCCGCTGGGCGGCACGGCGGTCGGCACGGGGATCAACACGCCGCCGGGGTTCGCGGAGCTGGCGATCGCGCGGCTGCGTGAGGCGACGGGGATCGGGTTCCGTGAGGCGATGGACCATTTCGAGGCGCAGAGCGCGCAGGATTCGGTCGTGGAGCTGTCGGGCCAGCTCAAGGTGGTGGCCGTCTCCCTGAACAAGATCGCCAACGATCTGCGCTGGATGGGGTCGGGGCCGCGGGCGGGGCTGGGTGAGATCAACCTGCCGGATCTGCAGCCGGGTTCGTCGATCATGCCGGGCAAGGTCAATCCGGTCATCCCGGAGGCCACGGCGATGGTGGCGGCGCAGGTGATCGGCAATGACGCGGCGATCACGTTCGCGGGCGCGTCGGGCAGTTTCGAGCTGAACGTGCAGCTCCCGCTGATCGCGCGCAACATCCTGGAGTCGATCCGGCTGCTGGCGAACGTGTCGCGGCTGCTGGCCGACCGGTGCGTCATGGGCATCACGGCCAACGTCGACAGGCTGCGGGAGTACGCGGAGTCGTCGCCGTCGATCGTGACGCCGCTCAACCGGCATGTCGGCTACGAGGAGGCCGCCAAGATCGCCAAGCAGGCTCTCCAGGAGCGCAAGACGATCCGCGAGGTGGTGATCGAGCGTGGCCATGTCGCGAACGGCACGCTGACGGAGGAGCAGCTCGACGGCCTGCTGGACGTGCTGTCGATGACGCGACCCGGCTAGGGCCGGTCGAGCTCGGCCAGCCGGGCGCGGGCCTGGTCGAGTTCGTCGCGCACCTGGGCGAGCTCGCGTTCGAGCTCCAGGATGCGGCGGATGGCGATGAGCGTCATGCCTTCGTCGACCATGCGGGTGACGTGCTGGACGGCCAGGATGTCGTGGCGTGAGTAGCGGCGCTGGCCGCCGTTGGACCGGCCGGGGCTGATGACGTCGTGGCGGTCCAGCCGGCGCAGGTAGGCCGGCTGGACCTGGAGCATCTCGGCCACCTGCCCGAGCGAGTAGAGCGGGGCGTGCTCGTTGTCGAAGGGGAGCTGGGGCATGCGGCCTGTCTCGCTTTCGGACGGGGGCGGACGGGGGGCGGACGGCGGCGCCCGCCCCGGTCGCCGGTGTCAGGCGTTGATGGCCTTGGGCGTGGTCCGCTGGATCTCCACCTTGCGCGGTCTGGCGCGTTCGAGGACGGGGATGCGGACGGTGAGGACGCCGTTGTCGTATCCCGCGTCGATGCGCTCGCTGTCGAGGTGTTCCGACAGGTAGACGCGCCTGGTGAAGGTGCCCATCGGGCGCTCGCGGACGAACAGCCGCTCGCCTTCGCCGATCTCCTCCTCGCGGCGCGCGCTGACGCTCAGGACGCCGCGGTCGACGGTCACCTCGATCGAGCCGGGCTCGACGCCGGGCAGGTCGAAGCGCAGGATGACGTCGTCGTCGCGGCGGAGCCCGTCCATGGCCATCGCGGCTCCGTCGTCGAAGGTCTGGCGGGCCAGGCGGTTGAACTGGCGCTCGAACTCCTGGAAGAACGGGTCGATCGACGTGAGCAGCATCCGAACCTCCTTGAAACTCGGAGTGGCTGTAACCTCCAACTACAGTTGCAGGTTAACTCCATTACGAGTTGGAAGCAAGTGCCCGCGTGGCCGCTGACCAGCGGGCGAGCAGATCGGCGGCGCCGCCTGAGTCGACGGCGTCGGCGGCCCGCTTGTACGCGCCCTCCAGCGCCTGGGTGAGCCCCTCGGCCGGGGGCGCGCCGTCGGCGGCCACCAGCGCGGCGGCGGCGTTGAGCAGCACGATGTCGCGCACCGGCCCCGGCGTCCCGGCGAACACGGCGCGGGCGACGGCGGCGTTGTGCCGGGCGTCGCCGCCGCGCAGCTCGTCGGGCGTGGCGCGCGGGATGCCCAGCTCGGCCGGGTCGAAGGAGGTGGGCGTGACCGTGCCGCGTCGCACCACCCAGACCGACGACGGCCCGGACGTGGTGAGCTCGTCGAGCCCGTCGTCACCCCGGAAGACCAGCGAGGACCCGCCGCGCTCGGCCAGCACGCCCGCGATCACCGGCGCCATGCGCGGATGGAACACGCCGACGGCCTGGGCGGCGGGCAGCGCCGGGTTCGTCAGCGGCCCCAGGAAGTTGAACACCGTGGGCACGCCCAGCTCCCGGCGGGCCCGCGAGGCGTGTCTGAGCGCCGGATGGAAGGTCGCGGAGAAGCAGAACGTGATGCCCGCCTCCTCGGCCACCCGCGCCACGGCCGCCGGCGGCAGGTCGACGACCACGCCGAGCTCCTCCAGCACGTCGGCCGCGCCGGTGGTGGAGGACGAGGCCCGGCCGCCGTGCTTGACCACCTTGGCGCCGGCCGCGGCGGCGACGACGGCGGCCATGGTGGACACGTTCACGGTGTTGGCGCGGTCGCCGCCGGTGCCGACGAGGTCGACCGTGTCACCGGGAATCCTGATCGCGGACGAGCCGGCGAGCAGCCCGTCGGCCAGGCCGGCCACCTCCTCGACCGTCTCCCCCTTGGCGCGCAGCGCGACGGCGAAGGCGGCGATCTGCGCGTCGGTGGCCCTGCCGGACATGATCTGCGACATGGCCCAGGCCGCCTCGCGCGCCGACAGGGAGCTGCCGCCGAGAAGCGTGGTGAGCAGTGCGGACCAGGTGACGGTCATGAGGACGCCCTTTCGTGTGTCGGGGAGCTCGACAGGGCGTCGCGGGAGCTCCCGGCGGGCCGCCTCGTCGAGGCGGCCAGGGATGCGTATGCGCTGGTGGGACCGCCTAGGAGGCGGGCCACCACTGGGACGGATACGCGATCACGCGGACAGGCTATCAGGTGCGCCGGGCCACATAGGGAAGCGGTCAGGTATGTCGTCCCAGCCCATGCGTGCCGGAGCCGCGACCGCCTAGGGTCGGAGGCATGGAGCTGACGGGGCGCACTGCGCTCGTGACGGGGGCCGGGGGCGGGATCGGCGCGGCGTGCGCCCGGCGGCTGGCCGCGGGCGGGGCCCGGGTGCTGGTCGTCGACCGGCGGGGCGACCTGGCGCGCGAGGTCGCGGCCGAGGTGGGCGGGCTGGCCGTGGAGGCCGACCTGGCCGAGCCCGGGTTCGCCGGCGCGCTGCCCGATGAGCCGGTCGACATCGTGGTGAACAACGCGGGGTTCCAGCACGTGGCGCCGATCGAGGAGTTCCCGCCCGACGTGTTCGCCGCCATGATGCGGGTGATGGTGGAGGCGCCGTTCCTGATCGCGCGCCGGGTGCTGCCGGGCATGTACGCGAGGGGCTGGGGGCGGATCGTCAACATCTCGTCGGTCCACGGGCTGCGCGCCTCGCCGTACAAGGTGGCCTATACGACCGCGAAGCACGCGCTGGAGGGGTTCAGCAAGACGCTGGCGCTCGAAGGGGCGCCGCACGGGGTGACCTCCACCTGCGTGTGCCCGGCGTACGTGCGGACCGGGCTGGTCGAGGGCCAGATCGCCGACCAGGCGCGCGCGCACGGCATCGCGGCGGACGAGGTCGTCGAGGACATCATGCTCAGGCCGGCGGCGATCAAGCGGCTGATCGAGCCGGAGGAGGTCGCCGAGCTGGTCGCCTACCTGTGCGGGCCGGCCGGGTCGTTCATCACCGGCGTGTCGCTGCCGGTCGACGGCGGCTGGACGGCGCGGTAGTGGTCAGGCGGTTCCTCGAACTGCTGGCCAGGGAGGCGTCGGCGGTCGAGTTCGAAGGCCCGGTCATCGAGGCGCGGGCCGCGGGCGCCGACCCGGCGGCGATCGAGGAGCTCGAACGCGCCAAGGTCGAGGCGCTGCGCGTGCGCGCCCTGCTCAGGCGCCGGGCCCGGCGCGAGGCCGAGCTGTCGGCGCTCTACGACACGGCCGGCGACCTGGCCGCGCTGCGCGACCTCGACGCGGTGCTGGAGGCGATCGTGCACCGGGCCAGGCAGCTCCTGGCCACCGACACCGCCTACCTCACGCTGCACGACCCCGACCGCGGCGACACGTACATGCGGGTGACCGACGGGTCGATCTCGGCCAAGTTCCGGTCGCTGCGGCTGGCGATGGGGGCCGGGCTGGGCGGGCTGGTGGCGCAGACGGCGGTGCCGTACTCGACCGCCGACTACTTCGCCGACGCCCGGTTCCGGCACAAGGACGACATCGACGAGGCCGTCCAGGAGGAGGGGCTGGTCGCGATCCTGGGCGTGCCGCTGCGGCTGGGCCAGCGGGTGATCGGCGTGCTGATGGCGGCCAACCGCAGCGCCAGGCCGTTCCACCAGGAGGAGGTGTCGCTGCTGGCCAGCCTGGCCGCGCACGCCGCCGTCGCGATCGACAACGCCAGGCTGCTGCAGGAGACCAGGAACGCGCTGGAGGAGCTCTCCCAGGCGCACCGCACCGCGCGGGCGCACGCGGAGGCGGTGGAGCGGGCCGCCACGGCGCACGACCGCATGACGTCGCTGGTGCTGCGCGGCGGCGGCATCGAGGACGTCGCCGCCGTCGTCACCGACGTGCTCGGCGGCTCGCTGGCCGTGCTGGACGACCTCGGCCGCCCGCTCACCGGCCACGTCGCCGGCCTGACCGATCCCGTACGGGCTGCCGGGCCGGACGCGGACGCGCCCGGCGGGGTGGACCCGGGGGTGCTGGAGGCGGCGCAGGCGTCGCGGGCGCTGGGCCGCACCGTGCGCCGGGGCGACCTGTGCATCGCGTCGGTGGACGTCGGCGGCGAGCCGCTGTGCACGCTGGTGCTGCGCAGCGACGACGCCGACGAGCGCATCCTGGAGCGGGCCGCGCTGGTGTGCGCGCTGCTGCTGCTGTTCCGGCGCAGCGTCGCCGAGGCCGAGGGGCGGGTGCGCGGCGAGCTGCTCGACGACCTGATCTCCAGGCCCGGCTCCCCCGGGCTGGCCGACCGGGCCAGGCGGCTCGGCATCGACCTGACGGCCCCGCACGTCGTGGTCGTCGCCCGGCACGACGGGCAGCGCGAGCGTGCCGCGTTCTGGGCCTCCTCGCAGGCCGCCCAGCGCCACGGGCTGGCCGCCGCGCGGCCGGGCGAGGTCGTGCTGCTGCTGCCCGGCCGCGACCCCGGCGCGCTGGCCCAGCGCACCGCCGGCGACCTGTCGGCCTCGCTCGGCGCCCCCGCGACCGCGGGCGCCTCCGCCCCGGAGACCGGCCCCGCCGGGGTCGCGCGGGCCTACCGGGAGGCGCGGCGGTGCGCGGACGCGCTCGTCGCGCTCGGGCGCGCCGGTGACGGCGCGAGCGCCGGCGAGCTGGGGTTCGTCGGGCTGCTCATCGGCGAGGGCAGGGACGTGCCCGGCTTCGTGGCGGGCGCGCTCGGCCCCGTCATCGAGTACGACGCCCGCCGGGGCACGGCGCTGGCCGCCACCCTGGCCGCGTACTTCGGCTCCGGCATGTCGCCGTCACGCACGGCCGAGACCATGCACATCCACGTCAACACCGTCACCCAGCGGCTGGACCGGGTCGCCAAGCTGCTCGGCGACGGCTGGCAGGAGCCGGAGCGCGCCCTGGAGATCCAGCTCGCCCTCCGGCTGCACCGGCTCGGCCACACACCCTCCAGCTAGAGTGTGGGGCCCGCAGCCATATGAGTGACGCGGGTCACTCCCTAGCGTGACGGCATGGCCACTTCCATCAAGAAGATCGTCGGCGCGAGCCTGATCGGCACCACCATCGAGTGGTACGACTTCTTCCTGTACGGCTCGGCAGCCGCACTCGTGTTCAACCAGCTCTTCTTCCCCGAGTCCGATCCGCTCACCGGGACGCTGCTGGCGTTCCTCACCTACGCCGTCGGCTTCGTCGCCCGTCCGCTCGGCGGGCTGGTGTTCGGCCACTTCGGCGACCGCGTCGGCCGCAAGACGCTGCTCGTGGTCAGCCTGCTCATGATGGGCGTCGCCACGTTCCTGATCGGCTGCCTGCCCACGTACACGGGCATCGGCGCGGCGGCGCCGCTGCTGCTGACCGGGCTGCGCCTGGTGCAGGGGTTCGCGCTGGGCGGCGAGTGGGGCGGCGCGGTGCTGATCGTCTCCGAGCACGGCGACGCGAAGCGGCGCGGCTTCTGGGCGTCCTGGCCGCAGGCGGGCGCGCCGGGCGGCAACCTGCTGGCCACCGGCGTGCTGGCCGCGCTGGCGGCGTTCCAGTCGGACGAGGCGTTCCTGGCGTGGGGCTGGCGGGTGCCGTTCCTGCTGTCGGGCGTGCTGGTGCTGATCGGGCTCTGGATCCGGCTGACGATCACCGAGTCGCCGGTGTTCCAGCAGGCCGCCCCGGAGAAGGCGCCGCCGATCGTGGGCGTGCTGCGGCACCACTGGCGGGACGTGGTCATCGCGATCGGCGCCCGGATGGCGGAGAACATCTCCTTCTACCTGATCACGGTCTTCGTCATCACCTACGCCAAGACCACCGGCCTGGACAATTCGACCGTGCTCGGCGCGGTGCTGATCGCCTCGGCGATCCACTTCGTGACGATCCCGCTGTGGGGGGCGCTGTCGGACCGGTTCGGCCGCCGCCCGATCTACCTGGCGGGGGCCGCGGGTGTCGGGCTGTGGATCTTCGCGTTCTTCCCGCTGATCGACACGGGCAACTTCCTGGCGATCACGCTGGCCGTGACGGTGGGGCTGCTGTTCCACGGCATGATGTACGGCCCGCAGGCGGCCTTCTTCTCGGAGCTGTTCGGGACGAGGATGCGCTACACCGGCGTGTCGATCGGCGCGCAGCTCTCGGCGATCGTCGCCGGCGCGCTGGCCCCGATCATCGCGGTCCAGCTCCTGCGGGAGTTCGGCAGCAGCCTGCCGATCTCCGCCTACCTGGCGCTCGCGTCGGCGCTCACCCTGGCCGCCGTCTACGCCGCCAAGGAGACCCAGGGCCGCGACCTGGCCGAGAGGATCCGCGCGTGAAGATCACCACGCCGAGGCTCACCCAGCACGTCAGGACCGTCGAGGGCCGCACCGGCGAGCCGGTGCTGTTCGTGCACGGCAACGTCTCCTCCGGCGCGTTCTGGCGCGACAGCATGACCGCGCTGCCCGGCGGCTTCCGCCCGCTCGCGGTGGACCTGCGCGGCTTCGGAGAGAGCGACCCGGAGCCGGTCGACGCCACGCGCGGCGTCCGCGACTTCTCCGACGACCTGGCGGAGCTGGCCGAAGCCCTCGGCCTGACCGCGCTCCACCTGGTCGGCTGGAGCATGGGCGGCGGCGTCGTGCTGCAGCTCCTGCTCGACCACCCGGCCCTGGTCAGGAGCGTCACGCTGGTGAACCCGGTGTCCCCGTACGGCTGGGGCGGCACGCACGGCCCCGACGGCACGCTCACGCACCCCGACGGCGCGGGCGCCGGAGCCGGGGCCGCGAACCCCGACTTCGTCACCCGGCTGAAGGCCGGCGACCTGTCGGACGAGTCGCCCGCCTCGCCCCGCTCGGTCTTCCGCGCCACCTACGTCAAGCACCCGGTGCCCGACGAGGACTTCTACGTACGGGCGATGCTCACCACCCGCGTCGGCGAGGCCAACTACCCGGGCGACCCGGCCACCTCGGCGGCCTGGCCGCACGTCGCGCCCGGCAAGCACGGCGTGCTCAACGCCCTGGCCCCCACCCACTTCCGGCTCGACGGCCTGCCGCAGGTCGAGCCCAGGCCGCCCATCCTGTGGATCAGGGGCGCCGACGACCTGATCGTCTCCGACACCTCCCTGTACGACCTGGCCCACCTGGGGGCGCTGGGCGTGGCGCCCGGCTCCCCCGGCACGCCCGCCCAGCCGATGGTCGCCCAGACCCGGGCGGTGCTGGAACGCTACGGCCGCTACCGGGAGGTCGTGCTGGACGACTGCGGCCACAGCCCGCACCTGGAGCGGCCCGCCGACTTCGACCAGCTGCTGGCCGCCCACCTCGAGGAGGCACGATGATCGTGGCCATGTCGCTCGTGGCGAGCCTGCTCGTGCCCGGCGGCCCCGGCGGGCTGACCGTGCCGGGCGCCGAGCACGCCGTCACCGCCCGGCTCGACGACCTCACCACCGCCGGCACGGTCGCCAGCGGCCACACCGACCCCGCCGACTGGGCCGGACTGCACCCGGCCGCCACGGTCAACCCCACCGGCGTGCCCGGCGTCCAGATCGACGGCTACTTCCCCGACACCTCCACCACCAACGCCACGCACGGCTGGAACCACGACTCCCAGTTCGTCATCCGGCTGCCCGACGACTGGAACGGCGGCCTCGTCGTCACCGGCACCCCGGGCAACCGGGAGCAGTACGCCAACGACTTCACGATCTCCGACTGGGTGCTGGCCAAGGGTTACGCGTTCGCCGCCACGGACAAGGGCAACACCGGCCTGGACTTCCACACCGACGGCCGCCGCCCCGGCGACGCGATCGCCGAGTGGAACGAGCGCGTCACCCAGCTCACGCTCGCCGCCAAGGCCGTCGTCAGACAGCGCTACGGCAGGAAGCCGGCCCGCACGTTCATGGCCGGGATCTCCAACGGCGGCTACCTGGTCAGGTGGCAGCTGGAGAACCGCGGCCACCTCTACGACGGCGGCCTCGACTGGGAGGGCACGCTCTGGCGGCTCAAGGGCGACAACCTGCTCGACTACCTGCCGGAGGCGCTGAAGGCGTACCCGGACCCGGAGGGCGTGCGGCGGGCCGGGTTCGCGGCGGGCTCGGAGTTCCTGTGGCCGTTCCACCGGCAGCACTACTGGGAGCTCACCCAGCAGCTCTACCAGCGTGAGCTGGACCCGTCCTACGAGGGCGCCCCGGCCGACTACGACTACGCCGAGCGCAGGCCGTACGCGGCGGTGGCCAGGATCGCGCTGACCGGCAGGATCACCAAGCCGCTGATCACCATCCACGGCACGCTCGACTCGCTGCTGCCGATCTCGCGCTCCTCCGACGTGTACGCCGAGATGGTCGGGCCGCACCGCCCCTTCCGCTATCACCGGGTGGAGGGCGGCAACCATCTCGACGGCCTGGTCGACGCCCACCCCGGCAGGCTGACGCCGATGCTGCCGGTGTTCCGGGAGTCGTTCGCCGAGCTGGAGGCGTGGGTTCAGTCCCGCAGGTAGCGGTGTTTGTGCGCGCGGGCCAGCCGCACCATGTGCCGCGCGCCGGGCAGCCGCCGGCCCAGCCGGTGCAGCCGGGTGTCGCGGCCCATCGGGGAGCGCCGCTTCGGGTCGGCGGCGGTGGCCGGGTGCACGGTGACCCGGCCCTTGCGCACCTCCAGCGCGAACCGGAGCCCGACCTCCTCCTCCGGGCCCCGCAGCACCGGCAGCCACACGCCGGTCCCGAGCTCGTCGCGGCCCGGCATCCTGCGCTTGATCGGCAGCTTGGCCACGAGCTGCCCGGCGATCTTGCCGGGCACCCCGGCCTCGGCCAGCGCGGGCGCCGACACCTCGCGGGGCCTGCGGCCGGTGCCGCGCAGCACCAGCTCCAGCGGCGGCCCGCCGCTCGGCGGCAGGTACGGCACGGGCAGCACCACGAACAGGCTCTCGCCGACCAGCTTGGTCTCCACGCCCGGCGACACCAGCGCGATCGACTCGGTGAACGTGCGCGGCTCCACGGCCAGGCCGAACTCGCCCGCGTCGGTCCAGCAGGGCACCACGAGCCGCATCCTGGGCCGCTGGGCCAGCACGCCGAGGCAGTTGAGCGGCCCCTCCGGCCGCCCGACCCGGCTCCTGGCCTGGTGGGCGCCGCCGAACATGCGCACGTGCACCTCCCACTGGCCGGGCCTGAGCGGCTCGCCCTGCGCGGCCGCGGTCACGTCGACCCTGGCCTCGCCGACGATGCGCACCCGGGCGTGCTTGCGGCCGTCGGGCACCCGTTCGACCTGGTAGGCCACCGGCAGGAAGTGCACGTCGCCGGACTCGGCGTGCCGCAGGTAGACCTCGATGCGGGCGCGTTCGACGGATTCGCTGACGTCGGTGACGCTCTGCGGGAGCAGCTTGGCGTCGACGGCCCTGGGCGGCCGCCAGTGCAGGCGGTCGTCGTCGACGCGGAACCGCTCGGGCTTGCCGTCGCCGCTCAGCACCTCGACCTCCAGGCCGAGCACGAGCACCTGGGCGTCCCAGCGCACCTCGGTCAGCCCGGCGCTCAGCCCGGCCCGCCGGGTGGAGTTGGCCAGCATGACGAGCTGGTCGAGCCGGCCGGCGCGGATCAGCGCGGCCACGGCCCTGAGCTGGACGGGCAGGTAGCGGTCGAGCCGGTCCGGGAACCGTTCGGCCACCAGCTCCTGGATCATGCGGAAGTAGGTGCCCCGGTCGGTGGACGACCCGGCGAACGCCGACGACAGGAACGGCCGCAGCACCGCCGAGCGGAACCAGAACGCGTACATGCGGTCCCGCTGCCGGCCCTCGCCCACGTACGCGTCGATGTCGCGCAGCAGGGCGCGCAGCTCGCGGACGGCGGCGCGCGGCTCCTCGGGGGCAGGCGGGCGTTCGCCGAGGTGGCAGCAGACCTGTTCGGCGAGGACGGCGATGACCTTGGCCTGGAGGTAGCAGCGGACGGCGAACGCCTGCTCGGCGATGGCCCCGCCGGGGACGGCGAAGCCGAGCTCGTGCTCCTCCAGGAAGGCGCGGCGGTAGAGCTTGTGCGGGGTGAGCAGGGTGAGCAGCCGGTCGCGCAGGATGTCGGCGCGGGCCTTGCTGCGGCCGAAGGCGGTCATCGGCGGCCCGCCGTCGCGCACCAGGCGGCCCACCAGCACGTCGGCGTCGGTCTCGACGGCCCGCTCGTGCATGCGCTCCAGCGCGTCCCGCTCCAGCCGGTCGTGCTGGTCGAGCAGGTAGACGTAGTCGCCCCGGGCGGAGGCGATGCCGACGTTGCGGCCGCGCATGGGCGAGCCCGTGTGCGGCAGGTGCAGCACGCGCACGTTGCGGCGCACGGCGGCGACGGTGTCGAGCCGTTCGGCGATGCCGTCCGTGGACCCGTCGTCCACGAAGATCACTTCATACGCGTCCGGCGGCAGCGTCTGCTCCAGTGTGGAGCGGATGCACGCGTCGGCGGAATCCCCCGGGTTGTGGACATTGACGATCACACTGACCTTCACACCCATGCGGCCAGCGTGCGCGGTCATACACGGCGGGGCCTGACGGCTTGCCGATTACAGGAGGAATGCTGACCTGTTAATACCATCCCCTGGCCTGCGAGTGCCCCCACGCGCCGCAAGGGGTGCCGTAGCGGCCCTTGATGTAGCCGAGGCCCCACTTGATCTGGGTGGCGGCATTGGTCTGCCAGTCGGCGCCGGCGCTGGCCATCTTGCTGCCGGGCAGCGACTGGGGGATGCCGTAGGCGCCGGAGTAGCGGTTCATCGCCCGCTCGTTCCAGCCGCTCTCCTTCTGCCAGAGGTTCTCCAGGCAGCCCCACTGGTCGGTGCCGAAGCCGAACGAGGACAGCATGGCCTTGGCCGTGGCCTTGTTGCTGCCGGGCGAGGGGTCGCTGCCGGGCGGGAAGTTGGCGGGCGGGAAGCCGTCGCCGCCGGGCGCCTGCTTCTTGATCTCGATGACGTCGAGCGGGTCGTCGTTGGCCGCCCGGCCCTCCTTGAGCTTCTTGGCCCTGTGGGCCTGGAGCGCGGCCTCCTTGAGCTGGTCGGCCTCGGGGTCGGGCGAGTAGAAGTCGCCGCTGGCCATCCGGCCGAGGTCCTCCAGCGAGAGCGGGTCGGCCGGCGGGGCGCTGGCGTTCTCGATGGCGCGGTAGGCGACGAAGCCGCCGCCGCCGAAGACGATCACGGCGGAGAGGCCGATGATCACGACTCGCTTGGGGGTCACCCGCGAGCGTCGGCGTGCCGAGCGGGGGACGCTGCGCGACGGGCGCTCACTCAACCTGGGACCTGGGCTCACGATCCATGAGCTTGCCGTGACTTGGGGGGTGCTGCGCAACCGGAACACGGGATTCGCTTGGTCGTACCTTGGCCAACCAGCAGGTTACCGGCAACTGTGATTTTGGTCACACTGGTTGGCCCGCCCCTCGGGCACCCGTAACCGAGGGGAGGGCCGATTCATACGCTGTTACAGGGGTTTAAGGATCAGGCAAGAGGCGCGTCACAGTTTCATGACACAACCCGGATATACCTGACAAGCCGGAATAATGTGCGAGTGGCAGGCATCCTTCTCGTCGAAGACGACCCCTCGGTCCGCACAGCTCTGGAGCTGGCGCTGGCCCGGCAGGGGCACTCCGTCACCTCCTACGCGACGGGTGAGGAGGCCCTGGACCACATCCGGTCACGCCGTCCCGAGATCGCCATTCTCGACGTCATGCTGCCCGGCATCGACGGCGTCGAGGTGTGCCGCCGCATCCGCAAGCTCGACCAGCTCCCCGTCATCCTCCTCACCGCCCGCGGCGACGACCTCGACGTGGTCGTCGGCCTGGAGGCCGGCGCCGACGACTACGTGGTCAAACCCGTCGAACCACGCGTTCTCGACGCCCGCATCCGCGCCATCCTGCGCCGCGCCGAATCGGCCTCCTCCGACCGCATCACGTTCGGCGACCTCATGATCGACCGGGGCGCGCTCAAGGTCACGCTGGCCGGCAAGGAGATCCACCTGACGCCCACCGAGCTGCGGCTGCTGCTGGAGCTGGTGCGCCACCCCGGCCAGGTGCTCAACCGGCGCTACCTGCTGCGGGCCGTCTGGGACCACACGCACGTGGCCGACTCCCGGCTCGTCGACGCCTGCGTGCAGCGGGTCCGCGCCAAGATCGAGCCGAGGCCGGCCGAGCCGGTGTTCATCCACACCGTCCGCGGGTTCGGCTACCGGTTCAGCCCTCCGTGATGAGGCTGCCCACCGGGTTCCGGGCGCGCCTGG
This sequence comes from Nonomuraea sp. NPDC049725, assembly GCF_040674795.1. Taxonomy (NCBI): domain Bacteria; kingdom Bacillati; phylum Actinomycetota; class Actinomycetes; order Streptosporangiales; family Streptosporangiaceae; genus Nonomuraea; species Nonomuraea sp. NPDC049725. The sequence goes on from NZ_JBFANJ010000010.1 coordinate 201,854, forward strand.
TCATCACCTTCACCCTGGTCGCCGTGACCGCGTCGGTCCTGGTCGCCACCATCGGCTTCGAACTGGCCAAGTCGGCGCTGGTCAAGCGGGCCGAGGACTCCGCCGTCGACCTCATCTCCCGGGAGCTCAGCCGGATCACCTTCCCCATCGGCCGGCTGCGGCCCGGCGAGGCCGCGCCCAGCACCCGCGAGCTCGGCTACCTGACCCAGGCGCTCGACGGGCCCGGCCGCAGCGTGGTGATCGAGTACGGCAACCTGACGAACGCCGACGGCCCGATGACCATGACCGACGTGCCGAACGAGCTGCACGGCCGCGCCAAGCAGATGGTCGTCTCCCAGCGCCAGCTCCTGCACGGCGAGCTGTGGCTGATCGTCGGCGCCGAGGTCTACCGCGACCACGGCGCCGGCCCCGAGGCCACCGGGCTGCGCGCGTTCGTCTTCTTCCCCATGCGCGACGAGGAGAGCCAGCTCGCCACGCTGCGCTCCAAGCTCGCCCAGGGCGGCTCGGCCATCGTGGGCATAGCGCTGATCGTGGCGCTGCTGTCGGCCCGGCAGGTGCTGCTGCCCGTACGGCGGCTCAGCGCGGCCGCCCAGGCGCTCGGCGAGGGCCGCCTCGACACCCGCCTGCCCGTACGCGGGCAGGACGAGCTGGCCGAGCTCACCGCCCGGTTCAACGACGCCGCGGCGGCCCTGGAGCTGAGCGTGTCCGAGCTGCGCTCCCTGGAGGCGATGTCGCGCAGGTTCGTCGCCGACGTGTCGCACGAGCTGCGCACCCCGCTGACCGCCATGACGGCCGTGGCCGACATGCTCTCGGAGGAGGCCAACCGGCTCCCGCAGGCCCCCGCCGAGGCCGTACGGCTGGTCCTGCACGAGATCGAACGGCTGCGCGAGCTCGTCGAGCACCTCATCGAGGTCAGCCGCTTCGACGCGGGCACCGCCACGCTCAACCTGGAGGAGGTCAACGTCGCCGACGCGATCCAGGACTGCCTGGAGGTGCGCGGCTGGAGCGAGAAGGTCCGGGTGAACTCCTCCCGCAGCCTCCTCGTCAGCCTCGACCCCAGACGCTTCGACGTCATCGTCGCCAACCTCGTCGGCAACGCCCTCAAACACGGCGAACCACCCGTGATGGTCAGCGCGAGAGCCACGGACAACGGCCTGGAGGTGAAGGTGCGCGACCACGGCAAGGGCATCCCGCCGGAGGCGATGCCGCACGTCTTCGACCGCTTCTTCAAGGCGGGCTCCGGCCGCGCCCGCAGCCAGGGCAGCGGGCTGGGCCTGGCGATCGCGCGCGCCAACGTGCACCTGCACGGCGGCACGATCTCCGTACGCGCCCAGCACCCCGGCACGCTCTTCACCGTCTGGCTCCCGCACAACAGGAGCCCGCTGGCATGAGACGGACCCTGGCAGGAGCCCTGCTGCTGCTGACGGCGGCGTGCGGCATCGCCCCCACCGACGTGGTCGACCGGGCCCGGGCCCCCGTCGTCGACATCCCGCCGCCCTCGAAGACCATCTACCTGCTCAAGGACGGCGAACTGTCACTGGAGCCCGCCGACGTCCAGTCCGACTCGGTGAGCAGCCTGCTGAACGCCCTGTTCGCGGCCTCCACCAAGCCGCTCGGCGACCTCGACACGGCGCTGCGCGGCTTCACGCTCGAACGCATCGAGGACTCGCTGAACCCCGTCCCGCGCGACGAGGTCAGGCTGCCCAGGACCTCGACGCTCACCATCTACATCCGCGGCGATGGAACGCTGACCAGGGTCGGCAAGGCCCAGATCGTCTGCACGGCCCAGCAGGACCCCTCCGTCGAGGACATCAGGATCGTGCAGACGTACGGAGACCGCCGCCCGGCCAGGCGCGAGGGCGGTCTCCAGTGCCCGGAGCAGGTGAGCCCTAGAGAGTGATGTCCTCCAGCATCTCCGTCACCAGCGCGGCGATCGGCGAGCGCTCCGACCTCGTGAGCGTCACGTGCGCGAACAGCGGATGGCCCTTGAGCTTCTCCACCACCGCGACCACGCCGTCGTGCCGCCCGACGCGCAGGTTGTCACGCTGGGCGATGTCGTGCGTGAGCACCACGCGCGAGTTGGCGCCGACCCGGCTGAGCACGGTCAGCAGGACGCCGCGCTCCAGCGACTGCGCCTCGTCCACGATCACGAACGCGTCGTGCAGCGACCGGCCGCGGATGTGGGTGAGCGGAAGCACCTCCAGCATGCCCCGGTCGAGCACCTCGTCGATCACCTCGGGCGTGGTGACCGCGCTCAGCGTGTCGTAGACCGCCTGCGCCCACGGGCCCATCTTCTCGCCCTCGGTGCCCGGCAGGTAGCCCAGCTCCTGGCCGCCCACCGCGTACAGCGGGCGGAACACCACCACCTTGCGGTGCTGGCGGCGCTCCAGGACGGCCTCCAGGCCCGCGCAGAGCGCCAGCGCCGACTTGCCGGTGCCGGCCCGGCCGCCCAGCGACACGATGCCGATCTCCGGGTCCATCAGCAGCTCCAGCGCGATGCGCTGCTCCGCCGACCGGCCGTGCAGCCCGAACACCTCGCGGTCGCCGCGCACCAGCTTGACCGACTTGTCCGGCTGGACCCGGCCGAGCGCCGAACCCTTCGCCGACAGCAGCCGCAGACCGGTGTGCGCCGGCAGGTCCCTGGCCTCCTCGAGATCGGCCGTGCCGCTGTCGAACAGCGTCTCGACGTCCTCCGCGGTCACCTGGACCTCGGCCATCCCCGTCCAGCCCGACTCGATCACCAGACCGGCGCGGTACTCCTCCGCGGCCAGGCCGATCGAGGCCGCCTTGACCCGCATCGGCAGGTCCTTGGAGACGAGCACGACGTCACACCCCTCGGCGGCCAGCGAACGGGCCACCGTCAGGATGCGGGTGTCATTGTCGCCCAGGCGGAAGCCCACGGGCAGGATGGACGGATCGCTGTGATTGAGCTCAACCCTGATCGTGCCGTCGCCGGTCGGCATCGGCTCGTCCAACCGGCCGTACTGAACCCGCAGGTCGTCAAGGTAGCGCAGGGCCTTTCTGGCGAAGTAGCCCAGCTCGGGATGGTGCCGCTTCCCCTCCAGCTCAGTGATGACGACGATCGGCAGAACGACGTCGTGCTCCGCGAAGCGGGTCATGGCCGCCGGGTCGGCGAGCAGGACCGATGTGTCGAGCACGTACGTGCGCTTGGCCGAGTTGGACGAAGGGTTGCTCGAGGACACTGCCACACGTTCTCCCCCGGGCGCCCATGGGGACGGGCGCCCTGCAGACGAGGCGGGAATCGGACCGGGCCCGTGTCCCCGACCGCGACATGCCACCGGGGGCGCCGGACTCCGGCCCCCCTCGGCAGTGTTGGCGCAAAGGCGGGCCCTTTCCGGAGCGTCCGGCCTGCGGCCGGACACTTCCAACGTTACGTCCTGGATACCCAGATGTCCCGTCAGGAACCGTAACGCCGGTGTCTCGCAGCGTAATCGCGCAGCGCCCGCAGGAAATCGACCCTGCGGAAGTCGGGCCAGTATGCCTCGTGGAAGTAGAACTCTGAATGAGCGCTCTGCCACAGCATGAAGCCCGACAGACGCTGCTCGCCCGAGGTCCGGATGAGGAGATCCGGGTCGGGTTGGCCGCGGGTGTAGAGATGCTCCGCGATATGTTCGACATCGAGCACCTCGAAGAGGTCCTCGATGCTCGCGCCCTTGCTCGCATGCTCCTGCAGGAGTGAGCGCACCGCATCGGCAATCTCACGCCTTCCTCCATACCCAACTGCAACGTTCACAATCAGGCCGGGACGGTGCGATGTTGCTTCTTTCGCAGTTTTTAGGACATTAGCCGTGCGATCCGGCAGCAGATCGAGCGCGCCGACCGGGCTGATCCGCCAGCCCTGGTCCACCAGCTCCTGCGTGACGTCCTCGATGATGCGCAGCAACGGCTCCAGCTCCTCGCTGGGCCGGTTCAGGTTGTCGTTGGACAGCATCCAGACCGTGACGACCTCGACACCCGTCTCACGGCACCAGCCGAGCAGCTCGGAGATCTTGTCCGCGCCCTTGCGGTGGCCCTTGGCCACGTCACTCATGCCCATGGCACGCGCCCAGCGGCGATTGCCGTCGATGATCACCCCGACGTGCCGGGGAATGCTGTCTTTCGACAGCTTGGCCTCCAACCGGCGCTCATACAGCCGGTAGACCAGATCGCGCAGGCCCACGGAGTCCCTCCAGCGCTGGCGTGCCTCAGGTCGGATGACCTAACAGGCAATTATCACCGCGTTTCGCCCGTGCCCGTGCCTGAACGCGATAGTTCTTCACAACAGATGATCTCGGCCTCGTCGACCAGGCCACGAACGAAGCCCGCCAGCTCCGCCGACGTCAGCACCGCTCGCGCCCCCTGCCCGCCGGCGCCCCACGCCTCCACGAACGCCCGCCGCGTCAACCGCCACGCGCCCCGCCCGCCCGGCCGCGGCTCCCACACCGGAATCGTACGCAACCAGCAGCCCAGCTCGCCCCCCGCCGCCCCGCCCCGCCGCGTCCGATACCGGAACGAGAACAGCTCCCCGCCCTCCGGGAACCGGTCATCCGGATCCGGCCACCGCCCCGCCTCTCCTTCGCCCCGCCGCGCCTCCTCCACGCCGCCCGCCAGCCTCGCCAGCAGCCAGCCGCACCGCTCCCCGACCGTCCCGTACGGCAGCCCGTCACGCCACAACGCCAGCGTCACCTCGTACGGCCTGCCCGCCCTGTCCACGCACGCCACGGGCGTCACATCCAGCACCGACCCGTCCACACACCGCAATCCCCCCACTCCGCTCACCCTTCCCACCCAGCACCAACCAACCCCTTCCCCGGCAAGGCGTACGCAGCCGCAAGCAGGTGGGAGGGCGCGCCTGCGGCCCGGGGGCGTACGCGCAACGCCGGGGTCATCGGTGGCGGTTGGGGAGGAAACGAGCCCACCACGGGGGTTTGGGGGGCGGGGCGAGTTTGCCGTGGGTGGTGAGCCAGGCGGCGAAGTCGTCGGCGTCGGCGCGGTAGCCGGGCGGCGGGGCGGTGCGGGAGGCGGCGTACGCGGCGAAGTCGGCGGCCAGGTCGGGCCCCGAGGCGGCGGCGGCGTCGGGGCGGAGCCGGGCCACGACGCTGCGGCGTTTGGCGACGAGGCTGTTCGCCTGGATGCGCAGCCGTTCGGGATCGAAGCCGTCGGGCGGGGGCGCGCCGGTGACCAGGGCGGCGATCAGCCGTTGCTGGGCCCGGGCGAGGTCGTCGCGCTCGCCGGTCATGCCAGTGCCGCCCGGATGCGGGAGAGCTCGGCGGCCAGGGCGTCGTCGCTGGGGTAGTGGTCGTCCCATTCGAGCAGGACGCCCGGCGGGTCGACGCGGGCGCGGAGCTGGGCGAGGACGTCGAGGACGGCATCGGGGACGGCCGTGGTGTGGGTGTCGTGCCAGACGCCGTCCCGCTCGTACCCGCCGGCCACGTGGACGTACGCGAGCCGTTCCAGGGGCAGGGTGTCGAGGGCGTGGGCGGCGTCGAGGCCGAGGTTGACCTGGTTGGTGTAGAGGTTGGCCACGTCGATCAGCAGGTGTACGCCGGTGCGTTCGACGAGTTCGGTGAGGAACTGGGCGTCGGTGAGCTCGTCGTCGGGCCAGCCGAAGAGGGCGGCGACGTTCTCCAGGGCGAGCGGCACGGGGAGTGCGTCCTGGGCCTGGCGGACGTTCTCGGTGACGACCTTGAGCGCGTCGCGGGTGCGGGGCACGGGCAGGAGGTGGCCGGCCTCGATGCCGCCCGCCCTGACGAACGCCAGGTGCTCGCTGACCAGCGGCGCGTCGAGGGCCTGGGCGCAGGCGGCGAGGTGGGCGAGCGTGGCGGGCGAGGGTGGTTCGGCGCCGCCGACGCCCAGGCTGACGCCGTGCGGGATGACGGGCAGGCCGCGTTCGCGCAGCAGCCGCAGCGAGTGCGGGAGTGCCGCCGGGCGCACGTTCTCGGCGATGACCTCCACGAACTCGACGCCCGGCAGCCGTTCGACGGTCAGGTCGATCTCCGCCCGCCAGCCGATCCCCACACCCAGCCGCTCCACGCACCCTCCCCGATCGTCAGGTTCCGGCGTCGCCGCCCATGAAACCGCCACCTGCCCGCCCGGGGAAACCCCCGGGCGCGGTGACCTTCCTCCCTCTCGTCGTCCGGCGCCTGGTCACCCGGTGGGCTGCCCGTCGCAGAGCGCCGCCTTGACGAGCCCGTCCAGCAGCTTCGGGTAGGCGGCCATGTCGAGTTCGGCGTCTCCGGCGGTCAGCGCGGCCGTCACGGTCCTGCCGCCGTCGGGCGAGCTGTACATCAGCGCCGCGTAGCCCGCCGGGGGGCTGCCGTTGTGGTTGACCACGGTGCCGCAGCCGGGACCGAGGTCCTTGACGAACACCCCGAGGCCGTAGCGGCCGTAGAGGGGGTCGCTCTTGGCGTGCGGCTCGCGCATCTCGGTCAGCAGCCCGGCCGGCAGGAGCTTGCCGCCGTTGAGCGCGGAGAAGAACGTCTGGAGGTCCTCGGTGGTCGAGATCATGTCACCGGCGCCCGCCAGCAGGGTGTTGTTCTGGCGGGAGACGTCGGCCACCTTCCACTGGCCGGCGTCCTGGTAGCGGAAGTAGCCGTGGGCGTACGGGCCGGGCAGCCGGGTCCGGTCGCCCGGCACCACGGTGCCCGTCAGCCCGAGCGGCCGCACGACCCGCCGCTTCAGCTCCGCGTCGAACGAACGGCCGGTGACCTTCTCGATCAGCAGCATGGCCAGCGTGTAGTTGGTGTTGGAGTAGCTCCAGTCCGCCCCCGGCGCGAACTTCACCGGCTTGGACAGTGCGAACCGCACCAGCTCCTCCGGCTGGTAGGAGCGGAACCGGTTGTCCAGCCACTCCTTGCCCGTGGCGGGGAGACCGGGCACCCAAGAGCCGTCGGGGGCGAGGTCGCCGGTGTAGTTGAACAGGCCGCTGGTGTGCTGCAGCAGCATGCGGACCGTGATCCGCCGGTCCAGCCCGAACTCGGGCAGGTAGCCGTCCACCGGGGAGTCCAGCCCGAGCTCGCCCTCGGCCACCAGTTGCAGCACCACGGTCGCGACGAAGGTCTTGGTGACGCTGCCCACCCAGGTGTGCCCGTTCGCGGGGGGCTTCGCGCTCGCGCCCAGCTTGCGCCGCCCGGCGCTGCCGGTCCACTCGCCCCGCTCGTCGCGCACGCGCACCTGCACGCCGAGGAACCCGGCGTCGACGAACGCCTGGATGGCCTGCCGCAGCTCCGGGCGGTCCTGGCCGGCGTTGTTCGACACGACCGCGCTGCTGGAAGCGGCGGCCGCGCCCGGCGCGACAGCCGGGGGTGCGATGGCCCCGGCCAGCAGCCCGACCGCCAGCGTTGTGACCGCCATCGGCCGGAAGACGGTGTGCCGGCGTCTCGGCGCGCCGCCGTCGCGGCGGATCGTCCCGGTCGCTCCGGCGTGTCCTGCTGCGGAGGAGCCGTGGTTGCCTTGTTCCCTCATGACTGTCCCTGCCTACGGTGTTCGGTCCCAGGTGGCGGTCATGGACTGTCGTCAGCGAGTCGCTGCGCCGTCCATGACGTCCACGGTCGCCGGTCGCGCTGACGCCGGGCCGTCACCGGGCTGACGCCGCCGCTGACACGCGACCGGGCGGGACCGGAGGTGGCGGGGTCAGCCGCCGCCGCAGCCTCCGCAACCGCCGCCGCAGCCGGAACCGCCGCCGCCGTCACCGCCTCCGCTGTCGCCGCTGCCACTGCTACTGCCGCCGCCGAAGTCGTTGCCGCCGACGCCGCCGCAACTGCCGCCCGCGCAGCTCGATCCGTACGGGACGTCCTGGCCGCGGTTGTGGAGCTCGGCTTCCAGCTCGGGGTCGCCCAGCTCGCCGAGGCCGTGCAGGGCGACGGGCACGGCGACCGGGACGGCGAGGGCGCTCATGCCGGACGCGGCGAGGACGCCCGCGGGGTGGGCGGAGCGGGCGAGGCGCAGGTGCTCGTGGGCGGCGTCCGTGAGCTGGTCGGCGAGCGCCCGCCGGCGGCGGTGCGCGATCAGGCCGGTGACGCCGGCCACGGCGAGGGCCGCCGCGCCGAACCCCACGACCAGCGTGTGCGGCACGGCCAAGAAGACGGCGAGCCCGGCCACGGCCAGGACGAGCGACACCACCGACAGCGCCTTGAGCCGCCTGAGCAGCCGCCTGGCCGTCGCGTGGGAGCCGTCGGGCACCAGCAGCCCGTACCGGACGAGCTGGTGCCGCACGCCGTCCACGGCGGGGCCGTTGCCGACCTGGTGGCGTACGGAGGCGGCGGGCAGGCCCGTGGGCTGCGCCCGTACGGCGTCGAGGACGGCCCGCTCGACCGGCTCCTTCGGGCGGGAGGAGCCGGTGAGGCGGTGCAGCTGGCCGCCGCGTGAGACGCGCAGCCGTTCGGAGCGGACCAGGACGGCGATGGCGGTGTTGACCACCCGTTTGGGCCCGCCCGCCAGGTAGGCCAGCTCGTAGGGGGTCAGGTCGCGGGTGCGGTCGCCGTCGCCGCCCGCGCGCCGCCGCCGGTCGAGCTCGGCCAGGGCGGAGACGGCCCGGGAGATGGGCACGGCCAGGGCGGCGCAGACGATCAGGGTGAGGACGAGCCCGGGGATGCTGTCCAAGGCAGCCTCCTCTTCGGTGGAAGGGATCCGCGGACGACGCTGTGTTGGAGAGATGATCGGCCCCGGCCGGACGGCTGTGCCGTGAAGGTCTCAAGAACCTATCCGCCGCCGCCGCAGCCGCCGCCACCCCCGCAGCCTCCGCCGCCGGAGGAGGAGCTGTCGGAGGAGGAGCTGCTGTCGCCGAAGCCCGACGAATGGTCGGCGTGGCTGCCGCAGACCCCGGTCGCGTCGCCGCCCGGGGCGCCTCTGGACAGCTCGTCGGTGATCACGGGGTCGCCGGCCGCGCCGAGCCCGTACAGGGCGACGGGCACGCCGACGGCCGCGGCGACGGACGTGCGGTCGCGGGCGGTGCGCGGGTGCGCCGAGCGCGCCGTCTTCAGGACCTGCCGCCCTTCGCGGGTGAGCACGGCGCGCAGCTTCTCGCGCTGGCGCAGGACCGTGGCGATCCCGTAGACCACGGTGAACAGGCTGATGGGCGTGAGGACGGAGACGTCGTCGGGGTCTCCCAGCAGACCGCCGGCGGTCAGCGCGAGGGCGGCGACGTCGACGCCTATCACCACGAACAGCGCGGTCACCAGCAGGCGCATCCGCGAACGGGCGTGGTCGAGCGCGCCCTCGGGCACGAGCAGGCCGCGGCGGACGAGGCCGTCGGCCATCGCGGTCACCGCGCGGTCTTCGGCGAGCCCGCGCCGCACCTCCGCGGCGGTGCACCCGCCGGGCCTGGCCGCCAGGTAGTCGATCACCGCCTGCTCGACGGGCACGGGCGACGGCGCGGCGCCGTACACGAGGCTGACGCCGGCCCGTGAGACGCGGACGGCGCCGGCCGTCGCGAGGACGGTCAGCGCCGTGTTGACGGCCCGCCGGGGCCCGCCGGCCAGATAGGCCAGCTCATAGTGGGACAAGTGATGATCGATGCCGCTGGGCGGCTTCTCGGCGACCCGCCGTCGCGCGACGGCGACGTACGGCTCGGCGGCGATCAGGAACACCGCCGCCACGAGGACGGCGACGATCGATAAGTTCATCCACGACTCCCCCGGGTGCGGTACGGCCAAGCTAGAACGGCCGCACCGCACGCGCAAGGTCAGGAGAGCCGGTCGAGGAGGGCGTTGTACTCCTCCCACAGTTCCTTGGGCAGATGGGTGCCGAAGGTGTCGAAGTGGGCGGGGATCAGCGCCGCCTCCTCGCGCCAGACCTCGCGGTCGACGGTGAGCAGCGTGCGCAGGTCCTCCTCGGGCAGGTCCAGGCCCTCGGTGTCGAGCGTCTCCGGCAGCAGGCCGATCGGCGTGGGCACGGCCTTGGCCTCGCCGTTGAGCCGGTCCACGATCCACTTCAGCACGCGGCTGTTCTCGCCGAAGCCGGGCCAGATGAACTTGCCGTCGGCGTTCTTGCGGAACCAGTTGACGTAGTAGATGCGCGGCAGCTTGGCGCCCTTGCGACGGCCGATCTTGATCCAGTGGCCGAAGTAGTCGCCCATGTTGTAGCCGCAGAACGGCAGCATGGCGAACGGGTCGTGGCGCAGCTCGCCGACCTTGCCCTCGGCGGCGGCGGTCTTCTCGGAGGCGACGTTGGCTCCGAGGAAGACGCCGTGCTCCCAGCTCAGCGACTCGGTCACGAGCGGCACCGCGGTGGCGCGGCGGCCGCCGAACAGGATCGCCGAGATGGGCACGCCCTTGGGGTCCTGCCATTCGGGGGCGATGGTCGGGCACTGCGAGGCGGGTGTGGTGAAGCGGGCGTTCGGGTGCGCCGCGGGCTCGCCGCTGTCGGGCGTCCAGGGACGGCCCTTCCAGTCGGTGAGGTGCGCGGGCGGCTCCTCGGTCAGGCCCTCCCACCACACGTCGCCGTCGTCGGTGAGCGCGACGTTGGTGAAGATGCTGTTGCCCCAGAGCGTCTTGACCGCGTTGGCGTTGGTGACCTGGCCGGTGCCGGGCGCGACGCCGAAGAAGCCGGCCTCGGGGTTGATGGCGTACAGGCGGCCGTCGTCACCGAAGCGCATCCAGGCGATGTCGTCGCCGACGGTCTCGACCTTCCAGCCGGGGATGGTCGGCTGGAGCATGGCCAGGTTCGTCTTGCCGCAGGCGCTCGGGAAGGCGGCGGCGATGTAGCGGGTCTCGCCGGTGGGCGGAGTGAGCTTGAGGATGAGCATGTGCTCGGCCAGCCAGCCCTCGTCGCGGGCCATGGCGCTGGCGATGCGCAGCGCGTAGCACTTCTTGCCGAGCAGCGCGTTGCCGCCGTAGCCGGAGCCGTAGGACCAGATCTCGCGGGTCTCCGGGAAGTGGCTGATGTACTTGGTGGAGCTGCACGGCCAGGCCACGTCGTCCTGGCCCGGCTCCAGGGGCGCGCCCACGCTGTGGACGGCCTTGACGAACTCGCCGCGCTCCTCGATGAGCCGCAGCGCCCGCTCGCCCATCCTGGTCATGATCCGCATCGACACCGCGACGTACGGCGAGTCGGTGATCTCGACGCCGAGCTGGGAGATCTCGCCGCCCAGCGGTCCCATGCAGAACGGCACCACGTACATGGTGCGCCCGCGCATGCAGCCCTTGAACAGCTTGCCGAAGGTGCGGCGCATCTCGGCTGGAGCGATCCAGTTGTTGGTCGGGCCGGCGTCCTGCTCGCGCTCGGAGCAGATGAACGTACGGTCCTCCACCCGCGCCACGTCGCTCGGGTCGGACTTGGCGTAGAAGCTGTTGGGCCGCTTGGCCAGGCGGACGAACGTGCCCTGCTCCACGAGGAGGTTCGTCAGGCGCGTCCACTCCTCCTCGGAGCCGTCGCACCACTCGATCCGGTCCGGCTCGGTAAGGGTCGCTATCTCTTTCACCCACGCGGCCAATTCGCGATTGCTGGTCGGCGCGTGGACTTCCACGGAAACGGACACGACTGCGGCTCCTCCACTCTCTCAGGGCCCGCTCATCATTAACGACGACGGCACCCGAAAGCCAATTGGCATAGACCTCTGACTCGGGTGTCGCCGCAGGCAGCGGCCTCGACGATTGGGGGAGCCTACCCACCGGGACACGATTTAAAAGAAACTCGTCCGGGCACTGGTTCAGTCCAATCGGGATGGTCTAAACCAATTTCGGAAATGGTTTAGTCCATTGCCCGGACGGTTTTCCCTGCGTGCCTCAGGAATGCAGATCGGGGCCGGCGGAGCGAACGCGGTCGACGTGCTGGAGCGCGTCGCGCAACTCGGCCAGCCAGGTGTCGGTGTTGCGGCCGACGAGACGGACGCACCAGGCGAGGGCGTCACTGCGGCTGCGGGCCACGCCGGCGGCCACGAGCGTGTCGAGAACTTGCCGCTCAGATTGCCGCAATCTGGTCATAACGGGCACAGAGAGTGTGGTGAACATCACAGTCTCGCCACCGCAGACGACGCCCCACGAAACCTTCTGCCGGAACCGGCGCTCGGCCTCCTTGGCGATCTCGATCCGCCGCTCGCGGGTCTCCTCGCGGAAGCGCCGGATCAGCCCCTCGACGAGCGCGGCCCGTTCGGCGTCGTCGGCACCGGCCGGCGGGTCGGGCAGCGTGCCGAGCACCGCGATCTCCTCGCGGTCCCTGATGACCTCGGGCGCACCGGTGAACCAGCCCTCGGGGAGCCGCCCGGTGAACCAGCCGCGTATCTGCGCCGTCACATCATCGCTTGCCATGTAATCACCATTACACAGTTGCGTCCCGAATGCACGCGCCGAAGCCCATCGGGTATCCGTAGGAAGAACCGCTCAGACCCGCCCGGCGGCCTGCGGGCTCACCCGCACCACGCCGGCCAGGTTGCGGGTGCTGATCGGTGCGATCTTGACCACGTCGCCCGTGCGGGGCGCGTGCAGCATCTTGCCCTTGCCCCAGTAGATGGCCACGTGCGAGATGTAGGCCGGGTTGGTGGGGTCGTTGCGCCAGAACAGCAGGTCACCGGGCTGCGCCTGGGAGAGCGGCACCTGCGGGCCGGTCAGCCACTGCTGGTGCGTCACGCGCGGCATCCGCACCCCCGCCCGCGCGAAGGCCCACTGGACCAGCCCCGAGCAGTCGAAGGTGTCGGGCCCCTCGGCCCCCCACACGTACGGCCGGCCGAGCTTGGAGGCGGCGGCTTCCAGCGCGACCGTGAGCTGCTCGCCGGTCATGAACGAGCCGGTCGGCCAGTTGCGCTCGCGCGTCCGCGTCGGCGGCAGGACCGGGTTGACCATGGCCGACTGGGTGCCCTTGGGCAGCAGTTTCATCACCCGGCGCTGGAGCTCGGCCGAGTTGGTCTTGGGCGCGCTGATGATGAGCGCGTTGTCGCGCGGCAGGCCGAGCGCCCGCCCGGTCTCCCGCGACACCACCGCGTCGACCGCGCCGAGCCCGGTGGTGGCGTAGGCGCCGATCCGCAGCGGCCCGCGCGGCCCGCTGACCCTGCTGTGCAGCGTCAGCCCGCCGTCGTTGCCGAGCACGAACGACACGGCCACGTCCCCGGCGGCCACGTTCGACCACAGCGGGTCGGAGGCGGCCGTCACCTTCGGGGTGTAGGCCCGGAACGTGGACGGCGACACCGCGAGCGTCTGCACCCGCTTGCCGTCGAGCGTGATGCTGGCGGCGTCGGCCAGCTCCATCGCCCGCACGCCGGGCACCTTGGCGATCTTGGCTAACTGCTTGGCGGTGAACGGCTTGCGCGTCACCACGAACAGGTGCGGCTTGTGCAGCGTGCCGAGCGGCTTGACCGGCTCGACCGTCCTCGTGCCGGCCATCAGGCTCTGCCGGGGCGCCGGGCGGGGACGTACGGGCTCGGCGGCGACGGGCTGCGGCGCCGGGCGCTCGATCTCCGCCAGCAGCAGCACGTCGGCCGTCAGCACGGCCACCAGCGCCACCACGATGAACGGGATCAGCCTGCGGTGATCACGCCGCCTGGGCGTGTTGACCAGGAAGCTGAGGTCCTGCCGGATGCCCGAGGGGGCACGCGTGAACACCGCCGGGCCGTCGTGGGCCCGGCGGTGCCGGTCTGCGGGGGTCAGTTGCCGATGTACGGCACAGCCTCGAGGATCTCGACGGTGTTCTGGCGGCCGTTGGGCATGCTGTAGGTCGCCTTCTCACCGATCTTCTTGCCGTTGATCGCCGCGCCCAGCGGGGACTTGGGCGAGTAGACGTCGATCGGGGCGCCGCTCTCCTCACGGGAGGCCAGCAGGAAGGTCACCTCGTCGTCGTCGCCCTCGAAGCGGATCGTCACGGTCATGCCGGGGCCGACCACGCCCTCGGTCTTGGGGGCCTCACCGACCTGCGCGCTGTCCAGGATCTGACGGAGGTGGAAGATCCGGGCCTCCATCTTGCCCTGCTCGTCCTTGGCTGCGTGGTAACCGCCGTTCTCCTTGAGGTCGCCCTCTTCACGGGCGGCCTCGATCTTCTTGGCGATGTCGACGCGCCCGGGCCCCGAGAGATATTCGTGCTCGGCCTTCAGGCGGTCGTACGCCTCCTGCGTCAGCCATGTGACGTTCTCATCGCGAGAGTCGGCCACGGGTTCTCCTTGCTTGCTTAGGGGGCCCTGAGATCACTGAAGGTCGCGTACGGTTGAATTGCGAAAGGCTAACAAGTCAACGGCTGGAACGCTTCCCCAAATGTCTCACTATACGAGATTGCAGTACTGGACGTGGACAGACGTCGCCTGGGCACTGGTGTCCAGGCGCTCCTTGCGGGGCTTACTACCCTCACCAGCCGGAATTCTTACTTCCTTGCTGCCTACTTCCCCGTGGTTCACGTCCGTGGCCCTGATCCGGCACACCGCCGAGCGGTCGTCGGGCTTGTGCACCGTGAAGGTTACCTCGGCCCGGGCCTGATCCTCGATCCGGAACGAGACCACCTGCGCCTTGGCGCCCGTCGCGGTGCCCGTCATCGACCACATCACGTAACCCCAGCCACCTGCGACGATGGCCACGAGCACCCCGATCACGACGTGCACGACGAGCCGGCCGCCCCGCTCGGGACGGTCCGGAAAGTCGGCGGGTGTGCCGAGAACGGGTCCGTTCCCGACATCTCTGGTGGCCATGGCGGAATCTCCCTGCACTCCCTGAGCGTTATCCGAGACAATTGTCGCCCGCGGGGGTCACGCCCTCGCGACCGCCCAGCAGAAACTAACCTCTCTGGGCAACTGATCGGTCCCTACTGAGGAGACATCGAGCCCGTGAGTGCACCGCTGAGGCTGATGGCCGTCCACGCCCACCCCGACGACGAGTCGAGCAAGGGCGCCGCCACGATGGCGCGATATGTCCGCGAAGGCGTTGACGTGCTGGTCTGCACGCTCACGGGCGGCGAGCGCGGCTCCGTGCTCAACGAGAAGATGGACCGGCCGGAGATCGTGGCCAACATCGCCGCGGTCCGCCGCGCGGAGATGGACCGGGCCCGCGAGATCCTGGGCGTGCAGCAGCGTTTCCTCGGCTTCGTCGACTCGGGGCTGCCGGAGAGCGAGGAGGAGGAGCTGCCCGAGGGCTGCTTCGCGCTGCAGAAGCTGGAGGACGCCTCGGCGCCGCTGGTGGCGGCCGTGCGCGAGTTCAGGCCGCACGTGATCATCACGTACGACGACGACGGCGGCTACCCGCACCCCGACCACATCATGACCAACCGCGTGTCGGTGGAGGCGTTCGAGGCGGCCGGCGACCCCGACCGCTACCCGGGCACCGGCGACCCGTGGCAGCCGCTCAAGCTCTACTACCACATGGGCTTCCACCGGGCCCGCTTCGAGGCGCTGCACGAAGCGATGACCGCGCGCGACATGGGCTCCCCGTACGCCGACTGGATCTCCCGCTGGGAGGACCGGCCGGCCAAGTGGGAGGTGACCACGAAGGTGCCGTGCGGCGAGTACTTCGCGATCCGCGACGAAGCGCTCAAGGCGCACGCCACCCAGGTCGACCCCGACGGCTGGTGGTTCGTCTGCCCGCGTGAGCTGCAGGAGGAGATCTGGCCGACGGAGGACTACCACCTGGCGCGCTCGCTGGTCGACACCGAGCTGCCGGAGGACGACCTGTTCGCCGGCATCCACGCCGAGGAGACCTCCCCCGCCTGCCACTGAGGCGCCGGTCGGAGCACCACCCCCAGGTGGCAGACTGGAGGTGTGACCGTTCTAGCAGCAGGTGACATCAGTCCGGGCATCCTCGGCTTCACCGTCGTGGCTCTCATCGGCTTCGCGCTCTATTTGCTGGTCAAGTCGATGAACAAGCAGATCTCGAAGATCGAGGTGCCTTCCGAGGCCGAGCTTCGGCAGCAGGAAAGCGTGAAAAATGCCGATTGAAGTTGTCGACAACTCGGCGGAGAGCCGGTTCGAGGTTCTCGTCGACGGCAAGGTCGCCGGGTTCGCCGACTATCGCCTGCTGCCCACCAAGATCGTCTTCACCCACACCGAGGTCGCGCCCGAGCACGAGGGGCAGGGGCTGGCGGGCCGGATGGTCAAGCACGCCCTGGAGGCGGCGCGTGACACCGGCCTGACCGTGCAGCCGCTCTGCCCCTACGTGGCCTCCTACATCGAGCGCCACCCCGACTTCAAGAGCCTGCTCGGCGACCAGCCCGGCAGCTAGTCGGCAGGCGACCAGGCGCGTTCCAGCGCCATCGGCAGGCCCCACCAGCCGAGCGGCGTGAGCCTCTCGTCCTCGTCGACGATGCCGAGCTGCGCCCACAGCGCGACCACCGGCACGAACAGCGCCTCCGTCGCGTCGAGGTCGCCCGGGTCCTCGTCGTAGCCGTCGATGTCCTCCGACTCGGCGATGAGCACCGCGATCCGCTCCGGCGACGCGGGCGCGCCCGGCCCCAGCCGCGTCAGCGCGGCCACCGCGGCCAGCCAGTCGGCGTGCTGGAGCGCGCACAGGTTGGCCAGCACCGAGTCCTCGACGCTCACCTCCCGGTCGAGGTCGGCGAACTCCTCCAGCAGGTCGCTCTCCTCCGACAGGTCCGACACCGGCCCGGCGATGCCCGCCGCCACCGACAGCCACAGCTCCGCCTCGTCGACCGGCAGCGGCCGCTCGTCGAACCCCGCGCAGGCCCGCAGCACGTTGCCCGGATAGCCGGGCTCGCCCAGCAGCTCGCGCAGCCGGGTCGCCGCCCGGTCCAGCTCCGCGATCGGCAGCTCCGGCAGCTTGTCCAGCTCGCCGAGGATGCGCCGCAGCTCCGACAGCGCGAACGCCTCCTCCTCGTCGAACGCCGCGAACAGCTCCTCGTCCTGCTCGTCGCTGACCGCGAACCCGGGCACCCGCCCGTCGGCCAGCGGCGTGGCCAGCCACCGCTCCTGAAGCTCCTCGTACGCGCGCCGCGCGCCCTGGTCGCCGGCCGCCAGCGCGTCGGGGTCGATCTCGCCCGAGCGCACCCGCTCCTCCAGGTAGGCCACCAGCCGCCCGAACATCTCCTGCGCCACCGGCCCGCGCTCGTCCTCCTCCGGCCACACGAAGTAGCTCGGCGTCATGAGGATCGGCTCGGTGCCCGTCGACTCGACCCAGCGCTGCACGTCGCCCACCGTGGCGGCGCCCGACTCGATGGAGCTCAGCGCCGATCTGGCCGAGTCCCAGAACCGCACGGACAGCGGGTTGCCCGCGGCCATCATCGCCCGCCGCAGGTCGGGCAGCGCCACCAGCGCCACCCCGGATGCCACGGCCAGCAGGGCGCGGGCGACGTCGCGCCGGGTGAGCGCGGCCGGTGCGCGCCCGGCGTGCGCGCAGACGAAGTCGAGATCCACGATCCGTAAACTACGCCCCCGCCGCCTTCGCAAACACCGGTCCGCCGATAACGGGTGGGTCCCGGGCGTGTGAGAGCCTGGCTGTGTGAACAGGCTCGCCGGCTCGACCTCTCCTTATCTGCTGCAGCATGCCGCCAATCCGGTCGATTGGTGGCCGTGGGGAGAGGAGGCGATGAGCGAGGCCCGGCGCCGCGACGTCCCGTTGCTGATCAGCGTCGGCTATTCGGCGTGTCACTGGTGTCACGTGATGGCGCACGAGAGCTTCGAGGACGAGGCCACCGCCCGGCTGATGAACGAGCACTACGTCAACGTCAAGGTCGACCGCGAGGAGCGGCCCGACGTCGACGCCGTCTACATGAGCGCCACGCAGGCCATGACGCAGCAGGGCGGCTGGCCGATGACGGTGTTCGCGACCCCCGACGGGCATCCCTTTTACTGCGGCACCTACTTCCCGCGCCCGCAGTTCCAGCGGCTGCTGCTGGGGCTGCACCAGGCCTGGACCGAGGACCGGCAGACCGTGCTCCAGCAGGGCGCGAAGGTCGTCGAGGTGCTCGGCTCCGGCACCACGCTGCCCAGCGGCCCGCTGCCGACGGCGCAGACGCTGGAGCAGGCCGTGGCCAACCTGCGCGAGTCGTACGACCCGGTCCGCGGCGGCTTCGGCGGCGCGCCGAAGTTCCCGCCGTCGATGGTGCTGGAGTTCCTGCTGCGCTCGGGCGAGCGCGAGATGAGCGGCCGCACGCTGGAGGCGATGGCCAGGGGCGGCCTGTACGACCAGCTCGGCGGCGGGTTCGCCCGCTACAGCGTCGACGCCGGCTGGGTGGTGCCGCACTTCGAGAAGATGCTCTACGACAACGCGCTGCTGCTGCGCGTCTACACCCACTGGTGGGTCGCCGGCGGCGGCCCACTGGCCCGGCGGATCGCGCTGGAGACGGCCGACTGGCTGCTGCGCGAGATGCGCACGCCCGAGGGCGGGTTCGCCTCGGCGCTCGACGCCGACAGCGAGGGCGAGGAGGGCAAGTTCTACGTCTGGACCCCCGACCAGCTCCGGGAGGTGCTCGGCGACGACGACGGCGCCTGGGCGGCCGGGGTGTTCGAGGTGACGGGCACGTTCGAGCACGGCACGTCGGTGCTGCAACTGCTGTCCGACCCCGCCGACACGGCCCGGCTCGACAGCGTGCGGGCCCGGCTGCTGGCCGCCCGCGAGGAGCGCGTACGGCCGGGCCGCGACGACAAGGTGGTGGCCGGCTGGACCGGGCTGGCGATCGCCGCGCTGGCCGAGACCGGGATCGTGTTCGACCGGCCCGACCTGGTAGAGGCCGCCACCTCGGCCGCCGTGCTGCTCCACGAGGTGCACGTCGAGGGCGACAGGCTGCTGCGCACCTCCCGCGACGGGCGGGCGGGGGCCAACGTGGGCGTGCTGGAGGACTACGCGAACCTGGCCGAGGGCCTGATCGCGCTGCACGGCGTGACCGGTGAGACGCGCTGGTTCCGGCTGGCGGAGACGCTGCTCGGCACCGTGCTCGACAGGTTCGGCGACGGGACGGGCGGCTTCTACGACACCGCCGACGACGCCGAGCGGCTGTTCCAGCGGCCCCAGGACCCGACCGACAACGCCACCCCGTCCGGCCAGTACGCGGCGGCGGGCGCGCTGCTGTCCTACGCCGCGCTGACCGGCTCGGCCCGGCACCGCGAGGCGGCCCACGCCGCGCTCGGCACCGTGTCGGTCCTGGCCGGCAAGCACGCCCGGTTCGCCGGGTGGGGGCTGGCCGTGGCGCGGGCGGCGCTCGACGGGCCGGTCGAGGTGGCGGTCGTCGGACCGCCGGACGACCCGCGCACCGCCGAGCTGCACAAGGCGGCCTACCTGGCGGGGGCGCCGGGCGCCGTCGTGGCACTGGGCTCCGAGCCGGCGCCTGACGCCGTGCCGCTGCTCCAGGGGCGCGGGCTGGTCGCCGGGGCGCCGGCCGCGTACGTGTGCGAGGGCTTCGCCTGCAAGCTGCCGGTCACCACGGCCGCCGACCTGCGGGCGCAGCTGGACCGCTCCGGGGGCTGACCAGGCACCAACAGGTTCCCAACACGCGCTCTCTAGCGTCGGGGTGAAACGCACCGACGGGGAGAGGCAGCGGATGAGCCGCAGAACGTTCCACAGCGGCCGGAGGGACGCCGGTCCCCACACGATCAGGACGTGTGGGCGGCCCGGCTAGAGGACGGGTTCCGGGCGGCCGCCGTCGTCGGGCGGGCCGCCCGTGGGCTCGGCCGGAGCCTGTGTCGGCGGGCCCTGCTGCTCGTCCGGGACGGTCGGCGACTGCTCATCGGGCGTGTCGGGCTCGGTGGTGGGCTCGGGGATCGGCGGCTCGGTGGCGTCGGGCGAGTCGGGCGTCTCCGTCCACTCCTGCTCCGGCCCGTCGGTGGGCAGCGTCTCGGGCCGCCGCTGGTCGTGCTGGGGCTCGCCGTAGTCGGGCTGGTAGCCGTAGCGCGACGGCTCGGGGAAGCGCTCGACCGGCTCGCCCTCCATCGCCTCGGCCATGAACGCCCGCCAGATCCGCGCCGGGAGCTGGCCGCCGAACTGCACGCCGTAGCCGGGGATGCTCACGGTCTTGTTGTCGTCGCGGAACATGTCGACGGCCACGGCGAGCTGCGGCGTGAAGCCGTTGAACCACACCGAGCGGGAATCGTCCGTGGTGCCCGTCTTGCCCGCGACCGGCCGGTCGTACAGCCGCGCCGCGGTGCCCGTGCCGTACTGGACGACCTGCTGCATCGCGTAGGTGGCGTCGGCGGCGGCCTGCTCGTTGACGGCGCGGGTGGCCTCGGGCTTGACGACGTCCTTCATGCCGTCGGCGTCGGTGACGCTCCTGACGACGTGCGTCTCCATGTGGACGCCGCCGTTGGCGAAGGTGGCGAAGCCGGAGGCGTTCTGCACGGCGCTGACCGAGGCCACGCCCAGCGGGAACGTGGCGGCCTGGACGTGCGGGGCGAGCTGGGCGGCCGGGATGCCCATCGCCTCGGCGGTGGCGGCGACCTTCTCGGGGCCGACCTTCTGCGCGAGGTCCACGAACGCGGTGTTGACCGAGTTCTGCGTGGCGGAGACCAGGTCGATCCGGCCGTAGGAGCGGCCGCTGTCGTTGGGGATGGGGTTGTCCGGGTCGGACGCCACCCGCATCGGCGAGTTGCCGTTGACCCTGGTCGACAGGCCGAACCCGTTGTCGAGCGCGGCGGCCAGCGTGTAGGGCTTGAACGTGGAGCCGGCCATCACCTTGGCCGAGAACGCGTTGTCGTACTTGGACTTGCTGGGGCTGCCGCCGTAGAAGGCGACGACCTCGCCGGTGGCCGGGTCGACGGCGGCCAGGCCGGTGCGCAGCTTCTTGGGCAGGTTGTCCGGCAGCGTCTCCTTGACGGCGCGTTCGGCGGCCGTCATGAGGTCCTTGTCGAACGTGGTGACGATCTTCAGGCCGCCGCCGTTGATGTCCTCATCGGTGTAGCCGCGCCGGTTGAGCTCGGCGGTGACCTGCTCCAGCATGTACTGGGCCTGGCCCTTGAGCTGGAACGGCTTCTTGGGCGCCTTGAGCTTGGGGAACTTCTGCTCGGCGGCCTGGGCCGGGGTGAGCGCGCGGGTCTCCACCATGGCGTCGACGATCGCGCGCCAGCGGGCCTCGGCGGCGTCCAGGTCGGGGCCCTCGGGGTCGGCGAAGCGGCTCGGCTGCTGGATCACCGCGGCCAGGTAGGCGCCCTGGGCGATGCTCAGGTCCTCGACGTCCTTGCCGAAGTACGCCTGGGCGGCGGCCTGGACGCCGTTGGCGCCGCGCCCGAAGTAGATGGTGTTGAGGTACTGCTCCAGCACCCAGTCCTTGGACTTGGACTGGTCGACCTTCAGCGAGATCATGATCTCTTTGAACTTGCGGGTGACCGACCGTTCCTGGCTCAGGCCGCTGTAGTAGTTGCGGACGAGCTGCTGGGTGATGGTCGAGCCGCCCTGGAGCTGCTGCCCGGTGAGCGTGGACCACAGCGCCCTGGTCGTGCCCTTGACCGAGACGCCGCCGTCCTCGTAGAAGGAGCGGTTCTCGGCGGCGATGACGGCGTCGCGCACGTGCTCGGGCACCTTGTCCAGGGTGACGACCCGGCGGTTCATGCCCTGGCGGGCGATGACGCTCTTGCCGTCGCGGTAGTAGATGACCGAGCCCTGGGCGGTGGCGTCCTTCTGCGTGCTGTCGGGAATGGGCGTCATCGCCCACGCGATGCCGAACAGCGCGGCCAGCACGACGAGGCCGGCACCGGCCATGATCAGCAGGAATCGCAGCAACCGCCGCTTTCGCATCGTGCCGCCCTCCCCTGGTCCTCGGCGCGAACGTCAAGGGTAAACGATCGATAACGGTGCATCGTCCTGAGCCGATGCTACGACCGTTGACCCTCCCTGCGCGGGACATCGGCCACCAAAGGCAACACTCGGTACGGAACAGGGGTGTCCAGGGCGATGATCGAAGAAGTCCGGAGAACTCCCTGCACACCGACGATCTGGTCGATGACGCGCTGCAGGTCGGAGTTGGTCCGGGCGACCACCCGGCAGAGCAGGTCGCTGCCTCCGGTGATGGTGTGCACCTCCAGCACCTCGGGGATGAGCGCCAGCCGGTCGGCCACCGGGTCGTGCCCGGCGACCTGCCGGATCTCCATCAGCACGAACGCGGTGACGTCGTAGCCCAGCCCCACGGTCGACACGTCGGGGCCGAACCCGGTGATGACGCCCCGGGCGATCAGCCGGTCGAGCCGGGCCTGCACGGTGCCGCGGGCGACCCCGAGCCGGCGCGAGCACTCCAGCACCCCCAGCCTCGGCTCGGCGGCGAGGAGAGCGATGAGGCGCGCGTCGAGGTGGTCAATAGTCACAGGTTCTCCGGTGCTTCACACCCAGGATTGGGCAGATTGTCCACTCATCTACGTAACTCTTGCACAACTCGCCCAGGTAAATCGAGAGTTAGTGGCATGAGTGATGTCTTTCCGGTCAACGGCATGGATGCAGTGGTCTTCGCCGTCGGCAACGCCAAGCAGGCCGCCCACTACTACTCCACGGCGTTCGGCATGAAGCTGACCGCCTACCGAGGGCCCGAGAACGGCAGCCGGGACGAGGTGGCCTACGTGCTGACCTCGGGCAGCGCCACGTTCGAGTTCCGGGGCGCCGTACGGGCGGGCACCGGGGTGTCCGCGCACGTGGCCGCGCACGGTGACGGAGTCATCGACCTGGCCATCCAGGTGCCGGACGTCGAGGCGGCCTACCAGCACGCCGTCTCGCACGGCGCCCGCGGCCTCGACGAGCCGTACACGGTGGAGGACGAGCACGGCAAGGTCGTGCTCGCCGCGATCGCCACCTACGGCGAAACCCGCCACACGCTCGTCGACAGGTCCAACTACGGCGGCCCCTACCTGCCCGGTTACGTCGCCGCCGAGCCGCTGGTCGCCCCGCCCGCCACCAAGTCCGGCCGGCTCTTCCAGGCCGTCGACCACTGCGTCGGCAACGTGGAGCTCGGCAAGATGGACGAGTGGGTGGAGTTCTACCGCAACGTCATGGGCTTCACGAACATGGCCGAGTTCGTCGGCGACGACATCGCCACCGAATACTCGGCGCTGATGTCCAAGGTCGTGGCCGACGGCACCCGCAAGGTCAAGTTCCCGCTCAACGAGCCGGCCGTCAGCCGCAGGAAGTCGCAGATCGACGAGTACCTGGAGTTCTACGGCGGCCCCGGCGTGCAGCACATCGCGCTGGCCACCAACGACATCCTGACCACCGTCGACCACATGCGGGCGGCCGGGGTCGAGTTCCTCGACACCCCCGACTCCTACTACGAGGACCCGGAGCTGCGCGCCCGCATCGGCAACGTGCGCGCGCCGATCGAGGAGCTGCACAAGCGCAAGATCCTCGTCGACCGGGACGAGGACGGCTACCTGCTGCAGATCTTCACCAAGCCGGTGCAGGACCGCCCGACGGTATTCTTCGAGCTCATCGAGCGCCACGGCTCGCTCGGCTTCGGCAAGGGCAACTTCAAGGCGCTGTTCGAGGCCATCGAGCGCGAGCAGGAGCGCAGGGGCAACCTCTGAACCGGTGGTGATCAGCGGCTCCTTCGTGGATGCTTACGTTACGTAAGTTGACGATCACGAAGGGGAGCCGCGTCATGAGGCACACCAGGAGGCGGGCCGCGGCGCTGGCCGCCCTGATGAGCGTGCTCGCGTGCGGGCCGTCCGACGGGGCGGCCCGCGACGAGGGCCCGGCGGGGGCCCAGGCTGGCGCGGCGGGCATCGGCGACGCCGACTTCCCCACCGACGGCAACGGCGGCTACGACGTCGCCCACTACGCGCTCAAGCTCGGCTACACGCCCGCGAGCAAGCAGCTCGACGGCGAGGCCACGATCCGCGCCACGGCCACGGCGCCGCTGTCGCGGTTCAACCTCGACCTCAGGGGCCTCACCGTGCACGGGGTCTGGGTCGACGGGACCGCCGCCACGTTCACCCGGGCCGGCGACGAGCTCACGGTCGTCCCGGCCCGCCCGCTGGCCCGCGGCGTGCCGTTCATCGCCAGGGTCTCCTACTCCGGAGTGCCCGAACCGGTGCGCAACTCCACCAACCTGGGCACCTACGGCTTCGTCCCGACCCCCGACGGGGCGTTCGTGGCGTGCGAGCCCAACGGCGCCAAGACCTGGTTCCCCGGCAACGATCACCCCGCCGACAAGGCGGCCTTCGACTTCGAGATCACCGTGCCCGAGGGCGTGACGGCGCTGGCCAACGGCGAGCTGCGCGGTGAGCCGCGCACCAGCGAGGGCAGGACGACGTTCCGGTGGCGCGAGACGCACCCGATGACCACCTACCTGGCCACCGCCACCATCGGGAAGTTCCACCTCAAGAAGGGCACCACGACGGGCGGCATCCCCAACCTGGCGGCCGTCGACCCCCGGTTCCGCTCCACGCTGGAGAAGTTCCACCGGGTCTCGGGCGAGATCACCGACTACTGGAGCACGGTCTTCGGCCGCTACCCGTTCGGCTCGACCGGGGGCGTGGTCGACGACTTCTCCGCCGGCTACGCGCTGGAGAACCAGACCAAGCCGATCTACGGCGGCTTCGAGCCCGACGACGGCATCATCGCGCACGAGCTGGCCCACCAGTGGTTCGGCAACAGCCTCAGCATCAAGCGGTGGAAGGACCTGTGGCTCAACGAGGGCTTCGCCACCTACGCCGAGTGGCTGTGGTCGGAGCACAAGGGCCGGCGCACCGCCGACGCCCTGTTCGCCTCCTACCACGCCCGCCCGGCCACCGACCCGATCTGGTCCTATCCGCCCGGCCGGGCCAGGCCCGCCGACCTGTTCAACGAGTCCGTCTACACGCGGGGCGGCATGACGCTGCACGCGCTGCGCCGGGCCATCGGCGACCGGACGTTCTTCACCCTGCTCAAGACCTGGGCCGCCGAGCACCGCTACGGCAGCGTCACCACCGAGCAGTTCGTGGCGCTGGCCGAACGCCTGTCGGGCAAGCAGCTCGACGCGCTCTTCGACGCCTGGCTCTTCCAGCCGCGCCGCCCGGCATGATCTTCTTGCCGCACTTCGGGCATCGAAGTATGGTGCCCGCATGCCGAAGGGATCGACGGGCCTGAGCGAGCAGGCTTACTTCGTGCTCGCCTCGCTCCTCGACGGGCCGCTCCACGGGCACGCGATTCTCAAGCGGGTGGTGGAGCTGTCCGACGGCCGGATCACGCTGGCGGTCGGCACCCTCTACGGCGCGCTCGACCGGCTCGCGGCCAACGGCGTCATCGAGGTCGAACGCGAGGAGATCGTCAACGGCCGCAAGCGCCGCTACTTCCGCATCACCGACGACGGCACCGGCCTGGTCCAGGCCGAGGCCCGGCGCATGCAGCAGGCCGCCGCCGTGGTGACCCGGCGGCACCTGGGGGCGACGGCGGGATGAGCCCGCTGGAGCGGCACTACCGGTTACTCCTGCGGGCCTACCCCTCCGGCTACCGCTCCGACCACGGCGACGAGCTGCTCGACGTGCTCCTCGACGCCGCCGGACCCGGCCGGGCCCGCCCGCCGGCGCGCGAGGCGGGCGCCCTGCTGCTGGGCGGGATGCGCGCCCGGCTCACCGAGTCGGCCGCCGGCCCGGCCTGGGCCGACGGCCTGCATCTCGGCGTGCTGGCGCTGTCGCTGGTCAACCTGGCCGCGCTGATCCCGTACACGGCCGAGACCGGCCTGTGGACGGCGCTGGCGGCGCTCGGCTTCCTCGCCGTCCTGCGTGGGCGCGTCGGGCTCGCGCTGCCGGTCATGATGCTCACCGGCAGCAAGGCCGTGGCGGTCACGCTCGGGCAGCCCTGGCTCGACCGCACGCTCCTGCCGGTCTTCCCGGGCGGCCCGTGGGCGGACGGCCCGGCCCTGTACGGCAACGCCGGGCCGGTCGCCACGGCCACCTCCGGCGCGCTGGTGGTGCTGGGGCTGCTCGTGCTGGCCGCCCGCGCCGAACGGCCCCGGGCGCGGTCGTGGTGGTGGCCGGCCGTCCTGCCGGTGGCCGCCGGGCTGGACCCCGGCTGGGACGACCTGGCGAGCCCGAGCGCGCAGACCGTCGTCCGGGTCGTCCTGGAGGCGGCCCTGCTGGTGACCGCCGTCTACGCGGGCCGCCTGACGCGCGACGGCCGCTGGGCGATCGCCGCCTCCGTCTACCTGCTGCCGGCCACGGCGGTGCTCGGCGAGCACCTGTCCCTGGCCTCCCGCCAGGAGATCGCCCACTGGGCGCTGCTGGCCGTCCTCACCGCGGCCTCGGCGGTCGCCCCGGCGACCGCGCGGCGAAGGCTCGTCCTGTGAGGGCCCTCGCGCTCGTCGTGCTCCTCGCCCTGGCCGGCTGTACGGTCTCCAGCGCCGAGGCCGGCGGCACCGGCAAGCGGTGGCGCTGGGAGAGCCTGAAGGCCGCCTGCATGGCCGAGCGCGGCTTCAAGTACGAGATGTGGGTGCCGGACCGCACGCTGACGCCCGAAGCCCTGCGGCGCGCCGACGGCCACTACGCGTCGATGCGGCGGCACCGGGAGAGGTACGGCCACGGCGTCTTCTCCGGCTACGTCCACCGCACCACGCAGGAGGCCGGGGGCGTTGACCTGCACCCCTCCTTCCCCAACGACAGGTACATCTCGGCCCTGTCCGCCAGCCAGCAGACGGCCTACCACCAGGCCGACCAGGAGTGCTTCACCCGCGCGGTCAAGGCCGTGCTCGGCAGGGACGTCGCCGCCGTCGACGACCTCCACCGGCTGCACGGGGCGGCGCACCGGGCCCTCGACGAGCGCGAGTTCGACAGCGACCCCCGCCTCGTGGCCCTGGCGCGCGACTACGCGGCGTGCCTGCGCGCGAAGGGATACCCGGTGTCCACGGAGAAGCCGAGCCAGATCAGCCATCTGGAGGAGGAGCGCTTCCGGGCCAAGCTGTCGGCGCTGGGCCGGGAGCAGAACCCGGGCGCCGAGCCCGGCATGGAGGTCATGCCCGCGCTCACTCCCGAGGAGGCCATGCCCCACCTGCGCGAGGAGATCAGCTCGGCGCTCGACGACCTCGAGTGCGGCAAGGAGTTCTTCCCCGCCTACCTTCCCCGGCACCGGGTCGCCACGGACCGGCTCCGGGACGAGTGGGGCCTGGGCTCCTAGCGCTCCTCCGTCAGCACCAGGGCCGCCGCCCCCACCAGCCCGGCCTCCTGGCCGAGCGCCGCGGGCAGGACGCGCAGGCGGCGGGCGAAGGCCATCCTGGCGTGCTCGCGCAGCGCCTCCTCCAGCGGCCCGAACAGCGGCTCGCCCGCCTGGGACAGCCCGCCGCCGATGGTGACCAGGTCCAGGTCGCACAGGTGGGTGGCGGAGGCGATGGCGATGCCGAGCGCCCGCCCGGCCCGGCGCATCGCCGCGAGCGCCACCTCGTCCCCGGCCAGGGCGTCGGCGGCCAGCGCCCGGCCGGTCACCGCGCGGTCCTCCTGGTAGAGGCCGTCGCCCGCGGAGGCGGTGCCGGGCGTCCAGCCGCGGGCCAGCGCCCACTCGGTGAGGGCGGGGCCGCGCGCGACGGCCTCCAGGCAGCCGTGGCCGCCGCATCCGCAGGGCGGGCCGCCGTCGGGTTCGACCACGATGTGGCCGATGTGCCCGGCGTTGCCGGTGCCGCCGTCGATCAGCCTGCCGCCGAGGATGAGGCCGCCGCCCACGCCGGTGGACACCACCATGCCGAGCATGTCGGCGACGCCCCGACCGGCGCCACGCCAGTGTTCGGCCAGGGCCACGCAGACGGCGTCGTTGTGGATGCGTACGGGAAGGCCGGGGAAGCGGCCGGAAAGCCGGGCGCGCAGCGGGAAGTCGCGCCAGCCGGGGATGTTGAGCGGTGAGACCTCGCCCGAGGGCCAGGTCATCGGGCCGCCGCAGCCGATGCCGACGCCGGTCACGCCGGCGGCGAGCGGTTCGACGAGGTCGGCGAGGGTCTTCCACAGGGTCTCGGCGTCGGCGTCCTGCGGGGTGGCCGCGCGGAGGGTGCGCAGCACGGCGCCGTCGTGGTCCACGTGTGCGGCGGCCATCTTGGTGCCGCCGATGTCGAGGGCGAGGATCACCCGCCGCTCGCCGAGGAGAACACGAGCACGGAGGCGGTGAAGCCGTGGACGTGGTTGTGGCCGGCGACCGGGCCGACCTCGCCGGCGGCGAAGAAGCCCGCCACGCCGATCGGCCCGAGCGTGTCGCGCAGCGCGACGGGGTCGTGGTCGGCGGTGCCGAACATCGCCGATCCGCGCCCGTTGCAGGAGAACAGCAGCGCCCCGTCGACGCGGCCGAGCTCTTCCCGGTGCGCGTCGAGGACGTCGTACAGGTCCTCGTCGGCGGTGGCGGCGTCGCGCACCTGGAAGCGGACGGTCCGCCCGATGTCCACGATGTCGCCGATGGCCACGGCCTCCCGCTCCGGGTCGATGCCGATCACGCCTCTGATGAGGAAGTCGCCGCGTTCGTGCCGTTCGGCGTACTCGTCCATGGCGAGGCCGATCTGCAGCCCGGCGGCGACCAGTTCGCGGTCGTCCTCGTCCAGGTCGCTGACGATGTCCTCCAGGCGGGACAGGGCGGGCTGGCCGGCGAGCTCCAGCAGCAGGTTCTCCTCGCAGCGGGTGACGACCATGCTCGGCCCGATCGGGCGGCAGCCCTGGCTGACCACGGTGCTCACCCGGATGGCGCCGCTGATGAGCACG
This sequence comes from Nonomuraea sp. NPDC049725, assembly GCF_040674795.1. Taxonomy (NCBI): domain Bacteria; kingdom Bacillati; phylum Actinomycetota; class Actinomycetes; order Streptosporangiales; family Streptosporangiaceae; genus Nonomuraea; species Nonomuraea sp. NPDC049725. Next base: position 230,325 of record NZ_JBFANJ010000010.1, read on the forward strand.
CCGATGGCGCCCTCGGTGTAGACCTCGCCGTCGGCGAACAGGCGTACCGATCCCCTGCCCTGGAGGCCGTTGGCCAGTCCGCCGACCAGCGGCAGGTCGCCCAGCACCTCCGCCGAGCGCTCGACGAACGCGTCGGTGGGGAAGGAGTACGGGTCGGCGAGCAGGATCGCCACGTGGTCGTCGGCCGTCCGCTCGGGCAGCCCGACCACCACGAACCTGTCCTCGGCCGTGAGCGTCTCCAGCGCGAACGTGGTCAGCTCGGCCCCGTCGAGGGTGGCCGCCCACGCGCTCACGGCGGGCGTCAGCTCCACGCCCTGCCCGTCGCCGATCACGCCGGTGGCGCTGCAACCGATCACGTGCGCCTCGGGGGCCATCCGCATCGCCCGCTCCCCCGCCCTGGCGACGTCCTCGGGATCGTCGCCGCAGATGAAGAAGCAGACCAGGTCGGCCTGACCGCTGAGCCTCGCCAGGGCCTGGCCGACAGCCCTCTCCGCGGCTTCGACCAGGTCGGAATCCACGGCGAGGCCGTCGGCGAAGCGGCTCGTCATGACTGCCACGCCTCTCGCCTCCCTCGGCAGGTCCAAGTTCCCTAGGCCCGATTCTCCCCACTAAAGGGACAAGCACGCACACGAACCGCCACGCAATGGTCAAGATCCGAAATCTCCGCCAGATGCGAAACCCCTGCCACTTCGCGCGCCGGGGACGTAGGGTCGATCCCGTGCATCAGCCTCGTATCCTCCGCGAGTTGCGAGAGAGCGGCCACGTTCATCGCACCGTCAAAGCCGAGGTCCGCGAAAACCTGCTGGTCAAGCTCAGAGCGGGCGAGCCCCGTTTTCCCGGCATCGTGGGCTTCGACGACTCCGTCCTGCCCCATCTCGAACGCGCCCTGCTCGCCGGGCACGACCTGGTCCTGCTCGGTGAGCGCGGCCAGGGCAAGACCCGGCTCATCCGCACGGTCACCGGCCTGCTCGACGAGTGGACCCCGGTGGTCGAGGGCTGCGAGATCAACGACCACCCGTACGCGCCCGCCTGCGGACGCTGCCGGGCCCTCGCGGCCGAGCTGGGCGACGAGCTGCCGGTGGCGTGGAAGCACCGCGACGAGCGCTACGGCGAGAAGCTCGCCACCCCCGACACCTCCGTCGGCGACCTGATCGGCGACATCGACCCGATCAAGATCGCCGAGGGGCGCAGGCTGGGCGATCCCGAGACCGTGCACTACGGCCTGGTCCCGCGCACCAACCGGGGCGTCTTCTCCGTCAACGAGCTGCCCGACCTGGCCGAGCGCATCCAGGTGTCGCTGCTCAACGTGCTGGAGGAGCGCGACATCCAGGTCCGCGGCTACAACCTGCGGCTCCCGCTCGACATCCTGCTCATCGCCAGCGCCAACCCCGAGGACTACACCAACAGGGGCCGGATCATCACCCCGCTGAAGGACCGCTTCGGCGCCGAGATCCGCACCCACTACCCGCTCACGATCGAGGACGAGCTGACGCTGATCCGGCAGGAGTCCATGCCGGACATCGGCGCCGACGTCCCGGAGCACCTCGTCGAGGTGATCGCCCGCTTCACCCGGCTGGTCCGCGAGTCCACGGCCGTCGACGCCCGCTCCGGCGTGTCGGCGCGCTTCTCGATCGCCGCCGCCGAGACCGCCGCGGCCTCGGCCGTGCGCAGGGCCGCGATCACCGGCGAGGACCAGGCCGTGACCCGGGTGTGCGACCTGGCGCCGGTCGTCCACAGCCTGCGCGGCAAGGTGGAGTTCGAGGTCAGCGAGGAGGGCAGGGAGACCGAGATCCTGGCCCACCTGCTGCGCCGCGCCACGGCAGAGACGTTCCGCACCCGGCTGGGCGCGATGGACCTGTCGCCGCTGACCGACAAGTTCGCCGAGGGCGCCCAGGTGGAGTCGGGCGAGCTGGTCGCCGCCGGTGAGCTGCTGCGCCGCATCGGCCCCGTCGACGGCCTGGCCAAGATCATGTCGAAGCTCGGCATGGGAGCCGGCGACGAGTCGCCCGGGCACGCGGCGGCGGCGCTGGAGTTCGCGATGGAGGGCCTCTACCTCATGCGCCGGCTGTCGAAGGACGACCTCGACGGAGTCGCCGTCTACCGGACGTGAACATTCGGGCGGTTCCGCACGTCGTATTGGACGACTGACCGTTTCGTCCGGGGGGAACCGCCCATGCGACTGCTCGCCAGCGCCACCACCGCCCTCGCCCTGTGCGCCCTGAGCGCCTACGCCACCCCCGCCTCGGCGGAGACCTCTCCTCAGGTCGTGTACGGCTACGCCTGGTCCGACGGCGCCGGCCACCTGCGCATCCTGCCGCAGTCGGCCACGGCCGTCCGCAAGAGCTACCGGCTCAAGGCCATCCGGGGGGCCAAGGAGCTGCGCCTCGGCTACACCAAGGCCGCCTACCTGCGCGTCGCGGTCGCCTGCGGCCTGAAGGAGACCGAGGGCCGGGTCGCGCTCGACGCCAAGAACTTCGGCCGGACCCGGTGCGGGGCCGCCGACCTGTCCGACAGCCTCGCGTCCGGCCCCGTCGCGGTGCGCGTCCACCACTCCGGCGGCCAGGCGGTCAAGGTCACCGAGTTCCTGCCGTACCCGTCGAAGCTCAGCGTCGTGCGCGGCACGGTCAAGCGGGCCGGGGACCGGACACTGCTGTTCACCAGGGGCGGCACGACCGTCAAGCTCGGCTACACGCACGCGCTCGCCTTCAGCCGCGTCACCTCCCGGTGCGGCGCGGGCTGGCTCACCGGCAGGCCGGTCAACGCCGACCGCGACGGCCTGGGCACCAAGCACTGCGGCGCGGGTGACTTCAACGCGGCGCTGAAGAAGCTGCGCCACCCGGTGCTGGTCCAGATCGACTATCAGCCGCGCAGCGGCCAGGTGTTCCAGGTGTGGGAGGTGTTCGGCGACGCATAGCAGGGCATCTCGGGTTAGCGTGGGTGCGTGACGGCCTACCGCTATGGCGAGTACCACGATGGCCCCGACCCCCTGGCCCCGCCGTACGACGTGCGCGCGGCACTCGACGAGATGGGCGACGCCATCCTGTCCGGTTCCACGCCCGTCCACGCCCTGCGCGACCTGCTCAAGCGCGGCCTGCCGGGCGCCCAGGACCGGCGCGGCCTGGACGACATGCTCAGGGAGGTCCGGCGGCGCCGCCGCGACCTGCGTGAGAGCGGCAGGCTCGACGGCACGCTGGAGAAGGCCAGGGCGCTGCTGGACAAGGCCATCGGGCAGGAGCGCGCCGAGCTGTTCCCCGACCCGGCCGACGACGCCCGGCTGCGCGAGGCCGAGCTCGACGCGCTGCCGGACGACACGGCCGGGGCCATCCAGGAGCTGAGCACCTACCAGTGGCGCTCGGAGGCGGCCAGGCAGACCTTCGAGGAGCTGCGCGACCTGCTGCGGCGCGAGGTGCTGGACGCCCAGTTCAGGGGGCTGCGCGAGGCGCTGGCGAACCCCGACCCGGCGGCGATGGAACGGGTCCGCCAGATGATGGCCGACCTGAACGACATGCTGGAGAAGGACGCCCGTGGCGAGCACACGCAGGCGGAATTCGACTCCTTCATGGCGAAATATGGTGACCTCTTTCCGGAGAAGCCGCGCAACCTCGACGAGCTCGTCGACATCCTCGCCCGGCGGGCCGCCGCCACCCAGCGCATGCTCGCCTCGATGACCCCGCGCCAGCGCGAGGAACTCGGCAACCTCATGAGCCAGACCCTCGACCAGGCCGGGCTCGCCGACCAGATGCGGCGGCTCGGCGAGGCCCTGTACGCGCGCCGCCCCGACCTCGCCTGGGACGCCACCGAACGGCTGACCGGCGAGGAGCCCCTGGGCATGGGCGACGCCGTCACCGCCCTGGAGGAGCTGGCCGACCTCAGCGGGCTGGAGAGCGCGCTGCGCCAGGACTACCCCGGGGCCCGGCTCGACGACATCGACGAGGCCGCCGTGCGCCGCGCCCTCGGCCGCTCGGCGGTCGACGACCTCGAAGCGCTCAAGCGCATCGAACGGGAGCTGGAGGAGCAGGGCTACCTGCTGCGCCGCCGTGGCAAGCTGGAGCTCACGCCCAAGGCGGTGCGGCGGCTCGGCGAGACCGCGCTGCGCCGCGTCTTCTCCTCGCTCGACGCCGGCCGCCGCGGCGACCACGACCAGCACGACGCGGGCTCGGCGGGCGAGCTCACCGGGTCGTCCCGGCCGTGGCGCTTCGGCGACGAGCAGCCCGTCGACGTCGTCCGCACCCTGGTCAACGCCGTCCGCGCCGGCGGCCTGCGTACGGACCCGGCAGGCGGAGGGCGTACGGCGGTGAAGCTGTCCGTGGACGACTTCGAGGTGGCCGAGACCGAGCGGCGCAGCGCCGCCGCCGTCTGCCTGCTCGTCGACCTGTCCTACTCGATGGCCCTGCGCGGCACCTGGGCCGCCGCCAAGCAGACCGCGCTCGCCCTGCAGGCCCTGGTCGCCTCCAAGTTCCCGCAGGACGCCGTGCAGATCATCGGCTTCTCCAACTACGCCCGCGTGCTGCAGCCCGACGAGCTGGCCGGGCTCGACTGGGACATGGTCCAGGGCACCAACCTGCACCACGCGCTGCTGATCGCCGGGCGGCACCTCGACCGCCACCCCGACTTCGAGCCCGTCGTGCTCGTCGTCACCGACGGCGAGCCGACCGCGCACCTGCTGCGCAACGGCCGCTCGGCGTTCGAGTGGCCGCCCTCGCCGGAGACGCTGGAGCTCACGCTGGCCGAGGTCGACAAGATGACCAGGCGCCGGGCCACGATCAACGTCTTCATGCTGGCCGGGGACGACCGGCTCAAGGAGTTCGTCGACGAGGTGGCGCGGCGCAACGGCGGGCGCGTCTTCTCGCCCAGCGCCGACCGGCTCGGCGAGTACGTGGTGAGCGACTTCCTGCGGGTGCGCCGGGCGCGTTAAGCCTCGACGAGCCGCGCGTAGAAGTCGAGCGCGACGTCGAACCCGTCACGGCAGTTGCGGTGCGAGCGGTAGCAGGGACGCCAGGCGCTGCTCGCGCCCACCCCGGCGCGGGCGTCGGCGAGCGCCGCGGGCACCCGCTCCGGCCGGGGCAGCAGCCCGCCGCCGAGATAGCGGACGCCGGACAGCTCCGTGTGCTGACCCGGGGCCCCGGAGACGAAGCGGCCCAGCCGCCATCCGCTCTCCTCGTCCCACACCAGCGCGGCGCCGTCGGCGAGCCTGACGGTCGCCTCACGCGGCTCGCACGGGCCCTCCCACCAGCCGTCGGCCTCGGCGCCGAGCAGCCCGACGACCCGGCGCACGTAGCAGACCGGCTGCTGCAGCCACTCGTCGGAATACGGCTCGACGTGCTTGATGGCCACGGACGGCACCCCCTTGTGCCCAAACGGTAAGGAAAGACCAGCGGCCATCCACCTTACCCGGGGCGAACTTATTCCGTTGCCAAGCCGTCTAGTCATTACGGACGATATTTACGTCCGGCGGATTCACATCCGGCAGGGGGGAAAGGAGGGGTGTCCCATGCTCGCCATGATTGTCCTGATCCTGGTGATGGTCGTCACCATCGCCGTCACCGAGCTCATCATGCTCGGCTCCCCTGACGGCAAAGAGAGTGTCGAGTCCCCCACCGAGATCGTCGGCGACTAGTCTCTTCCGCATGACGGACCTGCTTCTGTGGCTGCACATCGGTTTCGCGATCTTCACGATCGGGCCGATCACCGCCGCCACCCACGCCGCGCCGCGCGCGATCCGTACGAAGAACGTGCCCGTCGTCCGCACCATCCAGCGCATGACCAGGATCTACAGCGTGGGCTCGCTGGGCGTGCTGGTCTTCGGCATCGTGCTCGGCGTGGTGATGGGCGGCGGGCTGCTCGGCGCCTGGTACATGACGGCGTCGATGACGCTGTTCATCGTCGCCATCGTGCTGCTCGTCATCGTCGACCGCGACCTGCGCGGCGCCGTCCAGGCCCTGGAGAGCGAGGCCGCGGACGACGACGCGAAGGTGCAGGTCGGCCGGATCGCCGCCATCAGCGGCCTGCTGACCGTGATCTGGCTGGTGATCCTCTTCCTGATGGTCGTGCCGGGCAGCTAGCCGAGCGCCCGCGTCAGGTCGGCGAGCAGGTCGTCGATCGTCTCGATGCCGACCGACAGGCGCACCAGGTCGCCGGGCACCTCCAGGGGCGAGCCCGCCGCCGAGGCGTGCGTCATCCGGCCCGGGTGCTCGATGAGCGACTCCACGCCGCCCAGCGACTCGCCGAGCGTGAACAGCTCGGTCCGGTCGCAGATCGCGACGGCCTCCTCCTCACCGCCCGCCACCCGGAACGACACCATGCCGCCGAACCGCTTCATCTGCTTGGCGGCGACCTCGTGGCCGGGGTGCTCGCCCAGCCCCGGATAGAGCACCTGCGTCACGCGCGGGTGCGCGAGCAGCAGGTCGACGACCCGCTCGGCGTTGTCGCAGTGGCGGTCCATCCGCACGCCCAGCGTCTTGAGCCCGCGCAGCGTCAGCCAGGCGTCGAACGGCCCGGCCACCGCGCCCATCGCGTTCTGGTGGTAGGCGAGCTCGTCGCCGAGCCCCCGGTCGCGGGCGATCAGCGCACCGCCGACGACGTCGGAGTGGCCGCCCACGTACTTGGTCGTCGAGTGCACGACCACGTCCGCGCCCAGCGAGAGCGGCTGCTGGAGGTACGGCGAGGCGAAGGTGTTGTCGACGACCAGGAGCGAGCCGTTGTCGTGGGCGAGCTGGGCGAGCGCGGCGATGTCGGCGATGCCGAGCAGCGGGTTGGTCGGCGTCTCGACCCACACGACCCGCGTCTTCTGCGTCATCGCCGCGGCCACCGCGTCGAGGTCGCCCAGCGGGACCGGGTCGTAGTGCAGGTCCCAGCGCTCGTTCACCTTGGCGAACAGCCGATAGGTGCCGCCGTAGGCGTCGTTGGGGATGATCACGTGATCCTGGGGCTTGCACACAGCGCGCAGCAGCGTGTCCTCGGCGGCCAGCCCGGAGGCGAACGCCAGCCCGCGCGCCCCGCCCTCCACGGCGGCCAGCGCCTCTTCCAGGGCGGTCCTGGTCGGGTTGGCCGACCTGCTGTACTCGTAGCCGGAGCGCAGGCCGCCCACGCCGTCCTGCTTGTAGGTGGACGTGGCGTATATCGGGGGCACCACGGCGCCGGTCAGGGGGTCAGGCTCCTGACCTGCGTGGATCGCCAGGGTTTCGAAACCGTTGGTCATACGGCCACGGTAACGGACGCGGCGCGCCGTTCCTCCTCCCGCTCCTGGGGTGGGGCGACGTGGATGTGCCTGCCGCTCTGCCCCTGGGCTTCCTCGCCGTTGATGCGCGACAGCAGGACCGGGTCCGACAGCGCCAGCAGCACCCCGATGACCAGCCCCACACCCAGCAGTACGAATCCGATGAAGACCATGCCTCCATGCTGCGCCGCGCGCCCCCGCCGCCACCTCGGCTGAAGGGCCGGTCCCTCGGCCCCGGGGTCGGCCGATCGGTCGATACGAGCTGTCCGACTTGCGGCTTAGGCTCAAGGCCGTGGGGGAATCCAAACGCGCCGTCTACTGGATCCGCCGGCTGAGCGAGATCGCGATGCTCGGCTGGCTGGGCATGATGCTCATGCTCGACCTGGTCATCGCCGTCGGCGCGGGCGGGCTGCAGTTCCTCGCCGTGCTGTGCGGCGTGGCCGGCATCACCGCCGTGGTGCTGCGCCGCCGCTTCCGCATCGAGTCCTACGCCGCCCTGCTCGGCCTGTCGTTCCTGACCTCGCTGATCCTCTCGCTCGACGGCGTCCAGGGCGTGCCCGGCACCGCCGAGACCGGCGCGATGCTCATCCTGATCATCGGCGTGCTCCGCCACGTCGAACCCGTGCGCAACGCCGCCATCCTCGCCTGCGCCGGGCTGGTCGTCCTGATGGCCGAGACGATCTGGCGCTCCGGGGGCAACGAGGCGTTCGTCTTCTCCTTCATGCTGTTCGTCGGCTGGTCGACGGTCGCGGGCGCCGGCGGCTACCTGCGCTTCCAGCAGGAACGCCGCAACGAGGCCGTCCACTCCGTACGCCGCGCCGAACGGCTGGAGCTGGCCCGGGAGCTGCACGACCTGGTCGCCCACCACATCACCGGCATCGTCGTGCAGGCCCAGGCCGCCCGCACCGTCGCGCAGACCAGCCCGGACGCCGTCGTGCCCGCCCTCGACGCCATCGCATCCGCCGGCAGCGAGGCGCTCACCTCGATGCGCCGCATGGTCACGGTCCTGCGCGCGGAGGAGGCCTCGCGCACCCCCGGCACCTCGCTGGGCGACCTGCGGCTGCTCACCGAGCGGTTCTCGGCGGAGGGGCCGAAGGTCGCCTTCGAGATCGGGCCCGGGCTCGGCGACGGCACGCTGGCGCCCGAGGTGATCACGACGCTGCACCGGGTGCTGCTGGAGGCGCTCACCAACGTCCGCAAGCACGCGCCGCACACGCGGTGGATCGAGGCGTCGCTCAAGCGGTACGAGGCCGCCGTGGTGCTGCGGGTGCGCAACTACGGCTCCGCCGCCGACCCCCGCGTGGCCCGGCTGGGCGGCGGCTTCGGGCTGGTCGGCATGGCCGAGCGCGTCGAGGCCCTCGGCGGCCGCCTCCGCGCCGGCCCCACCCCCCAGGGCGCCTGGGAAGTCCTGGCCGAGTTCCCCACCTGAGCCCCGGGCCTCACGCCGTGCCTGGGGCGCGGGTGGCTCCGGTGGCGTGTGCCTGGCGGAAGCGGTCGTCGCCCAGCGCGGCCCGGGCCGTGGCGGTGATGCGGTCGACGTCGAAGCGCTCCCCCGCGGCCAGCGGCGTGCCGACCGACCGCCTGAGGGCTGCGGCCTCGCCGAGCAGCTCGGCGGCCCGTACGGCGTCGCCCGCCAGGGCCTCGGCCCCGGCCAGCCCTTCGAGCGCCAGCGCGACCGCCCGCGGGTCGCCCGACGCCCGCGCCGCCGCGTGGCCCGCCCGCTGCCGGGCCGCCGCCGTCTCCGCGTCGCCGCGCTGCTCGGCCGCAAACCCCAGCTCCGCCAGCACGAACGCGATCCCCGGCGTCCCGCGCACCTCCTCCAGCCAGCCGAGCCAGGGCAGCAGCAGCGCCTCGGCCTCCGCGTGGCGTCCGCGCCGCCGGGCGCTCATGGCCAGCCCGAGCACGGCGTGCTCCTCGGCCGACTTGTACGACTGCTCCACGGCCAGCCTGCGGGCCCGCTCGTGGTAGTCGTCGGCCCGCGCGTAGTCGCCCTCCAGCAGCGCCACCCGGCCCACCGCCGACAGCCGGAACGCCACCTCGAACCCGAGCTCCTCGGCCAGCTCCAGCGCCTCCTCCCGCAGCCGGGCGGCCTCGGCGTAGTCGCCGCGCATCTCGGCCAGCCGGTCGAGCGCGTCCATGGCCTCGATGCGCCCCCACCCGTCGCCCAGCTCGCGGAAGATCGCCAGGCTGCGCTCGCCGTCGCGCCGCATCGCGTCCAGGTCGGAGCGCACGGCCGCGAGCTTGGCCCGTAGCTGGAGCGCCGCCGCGACGCCCCAGCGGTCGCCGAGCTCCTCGAACGCGCGCAGCGCCCGCTCCACGGCCTCCTCGTGCGCCCGCTGGTCGCCGTACGCCCAGCGCACCTGCGCCGGGAGCCAGTCGGCCAGCGCCCGCCCCGCCCGGTCGAGCCCGTCGCGGCGGATGGCGGGCGCCGACTCCCCGATGGCGAGCGTCATCCCGGCCAGCCACACGGACGCCACCGCCGCCTCCCGTTCCTGCTCCGGCCCGGCGCCGGGCGGCGTGGCGGCCAGCGCGGCGGCGATGGACCTGCGTGCCTCGCCGAGCCTGCCGCGCAGGAACCAGTACCAGGCCAGCGCGTTGACCAGCCGCAACGGCCGGGGCCCGGCTAGTGCGAGCCGGAAGTTGGCCGCCTCCCGGTCGAGCCGGTCCAGCCATTCGCGCTGGCGGCTCCCCCGCAGCTCGGCCCGTTCGGCGAGGGCCGTGTAGTAGCGCGCGTGCCGCTCGCGGATCGTCTCCTGCTCCCCGGCCTCCCGCAGCCGCTCGGCGCAGTAGGCGGCCACGGACTCCAGCAGCCCGTAGCGCGGCCCCGGCGTGACGAGCGACCGGTCGACCAGCCGGGCGAGCGCGTCGAGCACGTCCACGCCCGGCTCCGCGCACACCTCCTCGGCCGCCTCCAGCGTGCACCCGTCGGCGTGCGCGGCCAGCCGGCGCAGCACGATCCGCTCGTGCTCGGGCAGCAGCTCCCAGCTCCAGTCGAGGGTCGCCCGCAGGGTCCGCTGCCGGGCGGGCGCGTCGCGCATGCCGGCGGTCAGCACCCGGAACCGGTCGTCCAGCCGGTGGGCCACCTCCTCCACGCCGAGCGCCCGCACCCGCGTGGCGGCCAGCTCCAGGGCGAGCGGGATGCCGTCGAGCCGCCGGCAGATCGTGGCGACGGCGGGCCCGGCCTCGATCCCGGCCCGCGCCGTGAACAGGCGCACCGCCGCCGCCTCGGTGAGCGGCTGTACGACGCGGACGACCTCGCCGGTGACGCCGAGCGGCTCCTGGGCCGTGGCCAGCACGCGCAGCCCCGGCGCGGCCCGCAGCAGCGCGGACACCACCTCGGCGGCCTGCTGGACCAGGTGCTCGCAGTTGTCCGCCACCAGCAGCGCGTGCTTGCCCGCCAGCGCCCCGGCCAGCCGTTCCACCAGCCCGGCCGCGCCGTCGTCGCGCACGCCCAGCGTGGCGGCCAACGCCTCGCCCACGTCGGCGGCCCCGGCCAGCTCCACCAGCCACACCTCCCCGGCCGTCGGCGGCCGTACGCCCCGGGCGGTCTCCAGGGCGAGGCGCGTCTTCCCCACCCCGCCGGGCCCGGTCAGCGTCACCAGCCGGTGGGCGGCCAGCAGCCCGGCGACCTCGGCCACCTCCGCGTCCCGCCCGATCAGGTCCCCCATCGGAGCGGGCAGGTTCCCCCGCCCGGGCGGTCCGGCGGCGGGGCCCGGTTCGCGCGCGGCCGGCCCGCGTCCCGTTGACGGGGCCGTGCGGGCCGTGCCGTCGGCTTCGGAGGGGAGGGCGGGGTCCTGGCGGAGGACGGCCTGGTAGAGGGCCGAGAGAGCGGGTGAGGGGTCCACACCGAGCTCGTCGGCCAGGCGTTCGCGCAGCGCGGTGAACGCGGCCAGCGCCTCGCCCTGCCGCCCGCCCCGGTAGAGGCTGCGCATGTGGGCGGCGACGAGCCGTTCGCGCAACGGGTGCGCGGCGACGAGCCCGCCCAGGTCGACGCGTGCCCCGAGCGCGAGCCGTACCTCCGCCTGCTCCTCCAGCGCCGTGAGGCGCAGCTCCTCCAGGCGGGCGATCTCCGCCTGGAGGAACCCGTCGTCGGCGAAGTCGGCGTACGCGGCCCCCCGCCACAGGCCGAGCGCCTCGTCGAGCTGCGCGGCGCGCTCCTCGGCCCCGGCGGCCTGCCGCAGGCACAGCTCGCGGAAGCGGTCGGCGTCGACGTCGGCGGCGGCGAGCCGGTAGCCGGCGGGCCCGTGCACGACGAGCCGGGGGTCGCCGAGCGCGCGGCGGAGCTGGGAGACCCGGGCCTGGAGGGTGCCGGCGGGGTTGCGCGGCGGCCGTTCGCCCCACAGGTCGTCGACGAGCCGGTCCACCGGCACGGGCGCGCCGCCGTGGACGAGCAGGTCGGCGAGCAGCGCCCGGACCTTGGCCTCGGGCACGCGTACCGTGCCGCCGTCGTCGTCCCACACGGCCAGCGGGCCGAGCACCCCGAATCGCACCACGTCAGTGCCAACCCGTAGCGGACCGGAAGGAATTCCGAAGCGCCTGCGGTCAGGGTGAACCCATGAGTGAAGTGACGATGATCGGCCTCGGGCCGATGGGCGCGACGATGGCCGAGACGTTCCTGGCCGCGGGCCATGACGTGACGGTGTGGAACCGTACGGCGAGCAAGGCGGACCCGCTGGTGGCCCGGGGGGCCAAGTGGGCGGACTCGCCGGTGACGGGCGAGCTGCTGGTGGTGAGCCAGATCAGCTATCAGGCGATGTACGACAGCTTCGGCGACGCCAGGCTGGACGGGAAGGTGGTGGTCAATCTCTCCTCGGACACGCCGCAGGCGTTGCGGGAGGCGGCCGAGTGGGTGGCCGGGCGGGGCGGCACGCTGGTGACGGGCGGGATCATGGTGCCGCCGCCCGGCATCGGCAAGCCCGGCGCGTACGCCTTCTACAGCGGCCCCAAGCCGATCCTCGACCGGCACGCGAGCACGCTGGAGGCGCTGTCGGAGGTCACGTACGTGGGCCACGACCAGGGTCTGGCGATGATGTACTACCAGGCGCAGCTGCTGGTCTTCTGGTCGTCGCTGACGAGCTACATGCACGCGATGGCGCTGCTGCGCACGGCCGGGGTGGCGCCGTCAGAGTTCGTGCCGTTCGCCCGGGAGACGTTCACCGGCCTGGGCTCCGACGGGCCGATGGGCTTCGCGAAGATCCTGGCCGAGGAGTTCGAGGCCGGCGTCTACCCGGGCGAGCTGAACAGCCTGCACATGCAGGCCGAGGGGCTCGGCCACGCCGTGGCGGCGCTGGAGGACGCAGGGCTGGAGACCACGGTGCCGCAGGCCCTGCGCCGGCTGTTCCAGCGCGCCGACGCCGAGGGGCGCGGCCATGAGGGCCTGGGCACCGTGATCAAGTCGATCATGAAGCCCTAACGGCCGGCCAGGAACGCGAGCAGGTCCTGCCGGGTGAGCAGCCCGGCGGGCTTGCCGTCCTCCAGCACCACGGCGGCGTCGGCCTTCTCCAGCACCTCGACCGCGCGGGACACGGGTTCGCCGCTGCCGATCATGGGCAGTGGCGACGACATGTGCTGCGAGATCAGGTCGTCGGAGGAGAGCTTGCCGTGGTAGAGGGCCTCCAGCAGGTCGCGCTCGACGATGGAGCCGACCACCTCGGCCGCCATGACGGGCGGCTCCTCCTTCATGACCGGGAGCTGCGACACCGAGTATTCGCGCATGATCGAGATGGCGGTGCCGACGGACTCGTGCGGGTGGGCGTGCACGAACTCCGGCAGCCCCGGCCCCTTGCGGGCGAGCACGTCGCCGACCCGGCCCTCCTCGGAGGCGGTGGTCAGGAAGCCGTAGTCGGCCATCCAGTCGTCGTTGAAGATCTTCGACAGGTAGCCGCGCCCGCCGTCGGGCAGCAGCACCACGACGGTGTCGTCGGGCCCGGCCTTGGCCGCCACCTGGAGCGCCGCGACCACGGCCATCCCGCACGAGCCGCCGACGAGCAGCCCCTCCTCGCGGGCGAGCCTGCGGGTCATGTTGAAGGAGTCGCGGTCGGACACCGCGATGATCTCGTCGCAGATGTCCGTGTCGTAGGTGGCCGGCCAGATGTCCTCGCCGACCCCCTCGACCAGGTACGGCCTGCCGGAGCCGCCCGAGTAGACGGAGCCCTCGGGGTCGGCGCCGATGATCCGGACGCGGCCGTCGGACACCTCCTTGAGGTAGCGGCCGGTGCCGCTGATCGTGCCACCGGTGCCGATGCCCGCGACGAAGTGCGTGATGCCGCCGTCGGTCTGCTCCCACAGCTCGGGGCCGGTGGAGTGGTAGTGGGACTCGGGGTTGTTGACGTTGGAGTACTGGTCGGGCTTCCAGGCGTTGGGAATCTCGCGGGCCAGCCGGTCGGAGACCGAGTAGTAGGACTCCGGGTGGTCGGGCGAGACCGCGGTCGGGCACACGACGACCTCCGCGCCGTAGGCCCGCAGGACGGAGATCTTGTCACCGGCGACCTTGTCCGGCACCACGAACAGGCACCGGTAGCCCTTCTGCTGGGCCACGATGGCCAGGCCGACGCCGGTGTTGCCCGAGGTCGGCTCGACGATCACGCCGCCGGGGCGAAGCTCGCCGGACGCCTCGGCGGCCTCGATCATGCGGACCGCGATCCGGTCCTTGACCGATCCGCCGGGGTTGAAATATTCGACCTTGGCGAGCACCTGGGCCGGCAACCCCGCCGAGACCTTGTGCAGCCGGACGAGCGGAGTGTTGCCCATCAGCTCGACCAGGGAATCATAAACGCGCACCGAGGTGTTCACCTTCTTTACCGAAGCTTGGTCAGCTGGTCCGGGGCCGAGATCCCGTACGGTTGGCAGGCCCTCGGCTAGTTTCATGCAAACGCTACCGCCGAGTTCGGTTGGGAGGACACACGTGGTCTGGCCAGCGGGCATGGCGCGTGCGGCGCGCAGGATCGCGACAGCCGCCGCGCTGGGGGGAGGAGGCCTGACGGCGCTCGGCGCGACCGCCTACGGCCTGCTGATCGCGGAGGGCATGCTGGCCCGCAAGACGATCGGGCGCCCGCACGGCATGGACGGCCCGTTCTCCGACGGCGACTACGGCGATTTCCCCGGTGAGCCGCTCAAGCTGGCCATGCTCGGCGACTCCACCTCTGTCGGCCTGGGCCTCACCGATCCGGGCAAGACCCCCGGGGTGCTGATCGCGTGCGGCCTCGCCGCCGTCGCCGAGCGTCCGGTACGGTTGCGCGTCGTCGGCAAGTCGGGCGCGGCCTCGGCCGAGCTGGCCGAGCAGGTGGACGCCGCGCTCGAACTCCGACCCGACGTGGCCGTGATCTTCGTGGGCGCCAACGACGTCATCACCCAGACCTCGCCCGCCACCGCCGTGCGTCATCTGACCAAGGCCGTCAGGCGGCTGCGTGAGGCCGGGGCCGAGGTGGTCGTCGGCACCTGCCCCGACCTGGGCACGGTCCGGCCCATCGCGCAGCCGCTGCGCTGGGTGGCGCGGCGGTGGAGCCGCCAGATCGCCGCCGCCCAGACGGTCGGCGTGGTCGACGCGGGCGGCCGTACGGTGGCGTTCGCCGACCTCCTCGGCGAGGAATTCCACGCAAATCCGGGCGAAATGTTCGGACCGGATCGTTTCCATCCATCTGACCGAGGTTACGCCCAGGCCGCTTACGCGGTGCTACCTTCTGTATGCGCCGCGCTAGGACTGTGGCCCGAGCCTCGGCCCGCGCACGGCGAAGGACTGCAACCGATCTACCTTGCGGCGGCCACGGCCGCGGAGGAGCCCGGCACCGAGGTTTCCGCGACCCGGGTCGACGGGCGGGCCAGCGGCACCCACGGCAAGTGGGCCAACCTGTTCCGCCGTCGCCTCGGGGAGGGGCTGAACGACGCCTGAACCCGGTCACCCTCCGAGCCGGGGCCGTCACTCGTCGTCCACCTTTGGAGTGAATTGCCCGTGCTCCGGCCTCTCGCGAAACCGGCTCTCGCCCTCGCCGGAACCCTGGCCCTGGCCGGCTGTTCCAACAGCGACGCAGCCACAGCCAGCTTCCCGACCTGGCACAACAACGAGATCAACGCCGTCAGCCGGATGGCCGCCGCCGGCGGGGTGGTCACCGCCACCGCCATGAAGCCCGACGGCACGCTGGAGACCGTCACCCTCGACCAGGCCAGCGGCAGGAAACTCTGGGCCCACCCCGCCACCATGGCGGGCCGCCTGCCCGGCATGGGCGTCTCGCCCCCCGCCCTCGTCGACACCGGCAAGGGCGCCGTCATCGCCGCACTCGACCCCGCCAAGAAGGGCCGCTGGAACGCCACCCTCGTCACCCGCGACGCCCGCACCGGCAAGCAGCTGTGGACCCGGCCCATCCACTCCACCTTCGGCCCCCAGCGCTGCGGCCCCTACCTCTGCCTGTCGGAGCACACCGCCCTGTCCAAGGCCCGCGTCGTCGTCCTCGACCCCGCCACCGGCAAGCTCATGTGGAAGCTGCCCGGCATCGCCGAGGTCGAATGGTCCGACGCGAGCCGGGTCCTCATGCTCCGGCTCGCCGCCAACCCCATGATCGAGTCGTACGACCTCAAGACCGGCAAGCTCCAGTGGCAGCAGCCGATCGAGCAGGCGCTCGGCCCCGGCATCGACATGTCCGGCGGCTGGGCGTTCGGCTCGACCGGCGACAACCTGATCGGCTACGTCGCCCCCTACACCAACCCCAAGACGAAGAAGGTCTCGGCGTTCGGGCTGTTCTCGATCAAGATCGGCGACGGCACGATCAACTGGATGCGGCCCTCCGTCGTGCGCGTCTACCCCTCGGGCAGCCCCGGCTTCGCCCCCGTCGTCCGGCCCGTCGACCAGCAGGGCGCCTACGGCGGCTTCGCCCGGCTCGACTCCGAGACCGGCCGCGTCGTCGGCCAGATCACCGCCTCCGACGTGCCCGGCTCCGGCTGGTGGCTGGCCTTCCCCAGCCGGATGGAGAAGCTCGGCTTCCTCAAGCACGGCCACAAGGGGTCCGCCTTCGACCTCGTCACCGGCAAGTCCGTCCCCGTCGACGACCAGCGCGGCTGGTCCTTCTGCGTCACCGACCCCAAGCCCCTCCCGCTGCGCGGCCAGGCCCCGGGCTTCTACTCCACGGCCGCGCTGTGCGAGTACGACCTGGCCACCGGCAAGCGCGTGCGCGGCGCGGCCACCCCGCCCGCCTGGTACACCGGCAGCCAGGACGGCTGGCGGCTCTGGCGCGACGAGAAGGGCCACGTCCACGCCACCAACGACCGCACCGCCACCGCCCCCGGCATGTACGGCTGACCTTCCCGCACGGCCCCTTGACGCCCCGCTCTCCGAAGAACCGGAGGGCGGGGCGTGATGACTCGGAGGTATTGGAATATAGTTCTAGTCACTGTGCTGACAAAGGAGGGGCCATGCCCGAGGCAGTCATCGTCGCAACCGCCCGCTCGCCCATCGGACGGGCCGGCAAGGGGTCGCTCAAGGAGATCCGCCCCGACGACCTGACCGTCCAGATGATCAAGGCCGCGCTCGCCAAGGTGCCCCAGCTCGACCCGGGGACGATCGACGACATCATGCTCGGCTGCGGCCTGCCCGGCGGCGAGCAGGGCTTCAACATGGCCCGCGTCGTGGCGGTGCTGCTCGGCCTGGACGGCGTGCCGGGCACCACGGTCACCCGCTACTGCTCCTCGTCGCTCCAGACGACGCGGATGGCGTACCACGCGATCAAGGCCGGCGAGGGCGACGTGTTCGTCTCGGCCGGCGTGGAGACGGTGTCGCGGTTCGCCAAGGGCAACTCCGACGCCTGGCCCGACACGATGAACCCGCTGTTCGGCGAGGCGCGGGCCAGGACGAAGGCGTTCGCCGAGGGCGGCCGCACCTGGCACGACCCGCGCGAGGACGGGACGGTCCCCGACATCTACGTGGCGATGGGCCAGACGGCGGAGAACCTGGCCCAGCTCAAGGGGATCAGCCGCAAGGAGCAGGACGAGTTCGGCGTGCGGTCGCAGAACCTGGCCGAGAAGGCGCTGGCCGACGGCTTCTGGCAGAAGGACATCACGCCGGTGACGCTGCCCGACGGCACCGTGGTGAGCAAGGACGACGGCCCGCGCGCCGGCACCACGTACGAGAAGGTGGCGGCGCTGCAGCCGGTCTTCCGCCCCGACGGCACGGTCACGGCGGGCAACTGCTGCGCGCTCAACGACGGCGCGGCGGCGGTCGTGGTGATGAGCGACGTGAAGGCGGCCGAGCTGGGCATCACGCCGCTGGCCCGGATCGTGTCGACGGGCGTCACGGGCCTGTCGCCGGAGATCATGGGGCTCGGCCCGGTGGAGGCGAGCAAGCAGGCGCTGGCGCGCGCCGGCATGGCGATCGAGGACGTCGACCTGGTCGAGATCAACGAGGCGTTCGCCGCCCAGGTGATCCCGTCCTACCAGGACCTGGGCATCGACCTGGACCGCCTCAACGTCAACGGCGGCGCGATCGCCGTCGGTCACCCGTTCGGCATGACGGGCGCCCGCATCACCTCCACGCTGATCAACAGCCTCCAGCACCACGACAAGAGCATCGGCCTGGAGACGATGTGCGTGGGCGGCGGCCAGGGCATGGCGATGATCCTGGAGCGCCTGAGCTGATCCGTCCGGCGGGCATCCTCGCGGCGCCCGCCGGATCTCCGGTACGCGACGGTCAGCGGTGGACGTCGGGGCCGGCCCGGTCCAGGGTGATGCGCATGATGACGCGGCGCTCGCGCCTCATCGCCTCGCGGTAGTCGTCCCAGTCGGGGTGCTCGCCGGAGATGCCCCGGTAGTAGGCGACCAGGTCGTCCATGGCCTCCGGCAGCGAGACGATCTCGGCGGTGCCTTCGACCTGCACCCATTCGCCGAAGAAGCCGTCGGTGAAGGCGCAGACGGCGACCTTGGGGTCGCGGCGGGCGTTGCGCGTCTTGGCGGCGGCCTCCCGGGTGCTGACGACGACACGCCCGGCGTCGTCGACCCCCACGACCACCGGCGACATCTGCGGGCGTCCGTCGGCGTGCGTGGTCAGGAGGATGGCCCGGTGGTTGCGGGTCAGGAAGTCACGTGCTCTGTCGAGATCCATGCGGCCATGATCGCGTGCTCGCTTCCGTGGGTGCCAGCACGCGCGGCCGTGTCATGGGTCCGCGTCATGAGTCCGCGCCCGTGCGGGGCACGGGCGCGGGTCGACGGGGAGGGCTTAGATGAAGCCCATGCGGTTACGGCGGTGCCGCTCGTGTTCGTGCACGATCGCGGCGGCGTAGCCGTGGGTCAGCCCGTGCTCGTCGGCGAGCCAGTTGGCCCGCTCGTCGCACCTCAGGAATGCCGGGCCGTTGTCGATGGCTTGGAACCACTCGGGGAGTTCGCGTCCCGTGATGGCAGGGACTCTGGCGATGAGCTTGGTCTGCGTCTCCGGTGAGTGGTTCAAGGACATGGGCACCTCCACGGATTAAGGCCTTTTGTTGACACTGCAACACAGGCAGAGATATGGCAAGGCCCCAAGCCCGGAGGATCTTGTCACGGCGGGTAGATTTCCGGTCGCGCAGCGAAAGGGCCCCGCCGGTCACCGGCGGGGCCCTTTCCGTGACGGTCCGGGGGTCAGTCGCTACTGGTGAAGTAGGACAGGAACCGGAGCACCTCCAGGTAGATCCAGACCAGGCTCAGCGTGAGGCCGAAGGCGCACTGCCAGGCGAACTTCTCCGGGGCGCCCTGCTTGACGCCCTGCTCGATGGCGTCGAAGTCGAGGAGCAGGAAGAAGCAGCCGAGCAGGATCATCGCGGCGCTGAACACGTAGCCGAGCGGGCCGGCCTCGCGCAGCCCGAGCCCGCCGTCGACGAAGAGGCCGGCCAGCAGGTTGACCAGGACCAGGCCGAGTGCGGCGATCGCGGCGGCGACCACGAACTTGACCATCTTGGGGGTGACGCGGACGATGCGCAGCGTGTAGACGGCCAGCATGCCGGCGAACGCCATCGCGGTGCCGAGGACCGCCTGCACCACGATGCCGCTGATCGCGCCCTCGAAGACCCGGCTGAGCGCGCCGAGGAAGACGCCTTCGAAGACGGCGTAGCCGAGGATCAGCGCCGGGTTGGTGCTCTGCTTGAACGAGGCGATGAGGCCGAGCACCAGCGCGACGATGGCCGCGCCGATGGCCACGCCCATGGACACGTTGAAATACCACGCCGCGCCGGCCGCCACGACGAGCGCGCCCAGCGTCATGAAGCCGCGGACCACGACGTCGTCGATCGTCATCGTGCGGAAGGCCGGGGGCGCCGGCGGGGTGTACGACGGAGCGTCGTACATGTGCTGCAGCTGGTCGGGGGTCGGCGCCTGGCCGCCCCAGCCGGTCTGCTGCCGCGATCTGCTGAATACGGGGTTCTTGCTCTCCATCGCTGCCTCCTGTGCGCCGAGCCTATGGGACCGGACGGCACCTAGGTCAACTCGCGCTCGGATCTATGTAGTTTCGAGACTTCAGCCGGGAGGTCAACGAACGCCGCGCCGCGGAAGTTCCCAGGCCGCCGCGGCCGAAAAAGAAGCATTTCCCATGGTAGAAGCCGGTGCCCCCGGCGGGATTCGAACCCGCACGTCAACCCTTTTAAGGGGTTTGCCTCTGCCATTGGGCTACGGGGGCGCCGCAATCATACGAAACGGACCATGCTTCCGAGGAGCACAACTTCGCATCAGGCGTCACAAGTGTGAAGTCTGCGGTGAAGTGATAGGGCTCCAGACACTCTGTCCAGGAAGAGTACGCCGTCCAGATGGTCCAGTTGGTGCTGAATACACCGAGCTTCGAATGCATCCGCTTCGATGGTGACGGGCTTCCCGGTTCCTGGCAAACGCCCATGTACGGTGATACGCGACGCTCGCCGTACATCTCCTAAAAGGCCCGCTATGGAGGCGCAGCCCTCGCGGCCGCGGTCCCAGTGGGACGCCCCCGTGAGGCGAGGGTTGACGATGACGAGCTCCCCGGCCGACGAACGGCTCCGAGGGTGGCGGCCGGCGTCGAAGGCGATCAGCCGCCAGCTCAGGCCGATCTGGGGAGCCGCCAGGCCGGTCCTGGCGGGCTCGTGACGCAGCGTGGCGAGGAGGTCGGCCGCGGCGGCGACGACCTCGGGGGCGGTGGGGTCGACCTGTTCGGCGGGCGACGACAGCAGCGGGTGCGGGGCGCCGAGGAGCGTACGGGCGGTCCCCGGCCGTACGTTCACAGCAGGTCCGGTTCGACGGGACGGAAGGTGATCTCCGAGTCGAGGCCCGCGCCGACGTTGGCCAGCCTGCGCATGAGCGCGGCCACGTCCACCTTCTCCGGCAGCTCGACGTCGGCGATGAGCACGTACAGGCGGCCGGACAGGCGGGTGCTCATGCCGGTGATGTTGCCGCCGTCGGCGGCCAGCACGGCGCTGATCGCCGAGATGATCCCCGGCCGGTCGGGGCCGTGCACGGTGAGCACGTAGCCGATCCCGTTGGTGTGGGCGCGGAAGTAGCGCCTGGCCTCGACGGCGGAGGCGGTCACCACCGCGTCGGGCACGCACAGCCTCTCCAGCAGGTCGTCGGAGCTGAGGTCGCCGGAGACGAGCAGCATCATCGCGACGTGGCCGCCGAGCAGCGTCATCGTCGAGTCGTGGATGTTCGCCCCGCAGTCGGCGAGAGCGCCGGTGACCTCGGCGATCACGCCTGGCCTGTCGACGCCGAGCACGGTCACCGCTGATAGCCCCACCGGCGGCACCCCTTTCTAGTTCCGTCAGCGGGTGCCGAAACGCCCCGGCGGGACCGCCGGGGCGCTGCCGTGCCTGGGCTAGCGTCGCATGGTGGCGACGGCTGCCCTGAACCCCTCGCGCGGGTGCTCCATCTCACCCAGCGAGATCGTCTCGCGCTTGAAGAACAGGGCCAGGGTCCAGTCGACGACGACACGGACCTTGCGGTTCAGCGTAGGCACCCGCGACAGATGGTAGGTGCGGTGCATGAACCACGCAGGGAATCCGCGAAGCTTGACGCCGTAGACGTTCGCGACGCCCTGGTGCAGACCGAGACCGGCGACCGATCCGACGTACTTGTGGCGGTAATCGACCAGTTCCTGCCCGCGAAGGTGGCGGACGATGTTGTCGCCGAGCACCTTCGCCTGACGGACGGCGTGCTGGGCGTTGGGCGCGCAGTACTGGCCGGGGTTGGTCACGTCGGGCACGCCGGCCGCGTCACCGGCGGCGAACGCGTCGCGGGTGCCGGCGAGCGTGAGCTTGGTCGTGGTCTTCAGCCGGCCGCGCTCGTCGAGCGGCAGGTCGCTGTCGGCGACGACCGGGCTGGGCTTGACGCCCGCGGTCCACACCAGCGTCTCGGCCTCGAATTCCGAGCCGTCGCTGAGCACCACGTGACCGCCGACGCACGACTCGAGCCGGGTGTCCAGCTTGACGTCGATGCCGCGCTCGCGGAGCTGCTCCAGCGTCCACTTGCCCATCTCCGGCCCCACCTCGGGCAGCACCCGGTTGGTGGCCTCGACGAGCACCCAGCGGATGTCCGAAGGCTTGATGTTGCGGTAGTAGCGGGTCGAGTGCTTGGCCATGTCCTCCAGCTCGGCCAGCGCCTCGACGCCGGCGAAGCCCGCCCCGACCACCACGAACGTCAGCGCCCTGCGGCGCACCTCCGGGTCCTCGGTCGACTCGGCCACGTCGAGCAGGTGCAGCACCCGGTTGCGCAGCGCGATGGCCTCGCCCACGGTCTTGAAGCCGATGCCGATGTCGGTCAGCCCGGGGATGGGCAGCGTGCGCGAGATCGAGCCCGCGGCCATGACGACGACGTCGTAGGCGACCTCACGCGGCGCGCCCTCGGCGGGCTGGAAGGTGACCGTGCGGGCCGCGTGGTCGACCTTGGTCACCCGGCCGTTGAGGATGCTCACCTTGGGCAGCACCCGACGCAGCGGGGCGACCATGTGCCGGGGCGACAGGTTGCCCGCCGCCGCCTCCGGCAGGAACGGCTGGTAGGTCATGTAGGACTGGGGGTCGATGATCGTGATGCGGACCTCGCCGGCGCGCAGCTCCCGGGAGAGCTTGCGCTGCAGACGCAGTGCCGTGTAGAGACCGACGTAACCGCCGCCGACGATCAAGATGTGCTTGTTCATGGCCCCATCCCTCGATGGATAGCTTGTGAAAGCATTCACAAGCTTACGCCACGCTTATCCGCGAAGGCCAACGCGGGGATGGTGCAACGCGTCACACCGAGAGCTCGACCGCCCGCGCGAAGATCCCGTCGAGCATGTCGGCCGTCACCCTGCCGGTGAACGTGTTCTGCTGGCTCGGGTGGTAGCAGCCCAGCAGCGTCACGGGCGCGCTCCCGTACGTGACCTCGACCTCGGCGCCGTGCCCGAACGGCGGCCTGCTGCGCGGCAGCGCGTAGCCCGCCTCCCGCAGCGCCGGCCACATCGCCTGCCAGGCGTAGCCGCCGAGCGCGACGACCACCCGCACGCTGCCGGCCACCATCGCGATCTCACGGGCCATCCACGGGAAGCAGGCGGCCTTCTCCTCCGGCAGCGGCTTGTTCGCGGGCGGCGCGCACCGCACCGACGCCAGCATCCGCGTCCCGACCAGCTTCTGCCCGTCACCGGCGTACGTGCTCGTCGCCTGCACCGCCAGCCCGGTGCGGTGCAGCGAGGCGAACAGCCAGTCGCCGCTGCGGTCGCCGGTGAAGATCCGGCCGGTCCTGTTGCCGCCGTGCGCGGCCGGGGCCAGGCCGACGAGCAGGATCCGCGGGTGCTCCTCGCCCCACCCGGCGATGGGCCGCCCCCAGTAGGTCTCGTCCGCGAACGCCCGCCGCTTGACGTCGGCCACCTCCTCGCGCCAGGCCACCAGGCGCGGGCAGGCCCGGCAGACCGACTGCCGGGCGGTGAGGTCGGCCAGGTCGCGGCTGGAGTCGGCCAGCGCGCGCACGTCCGCCGGGCCGGCGGCCACGGGCGTGGCGGGGGTCGCGGGGTCGTCAGGCCAGCCGGTGCCGGGAGGTACGTAGCTCATGACACCGATGGTGCCCGATCAGCGCGGCTCGGACGTCGCGCAGGCCGACGGCGCGGGCACCACGTCGGCCTTGCCGCCTTCCAGCTCGCGCAGCCGCCTGGCCTCGGCCTCCTCGGCGGTCACCAGGGGCAGCGGGTAGCGGTTGCGGATCACGTCGCCGCACGCCGGGTCGATCTCCAGGCCGTGCTCCTCCGGCGACAGCACGAGCGGCCTGCCGTCCTGGTCGTAGACGTCCACGCCCACGAGCGCCTTGCCGTCCTTGTAGAGCCGGATGTTGGTGACGGCGGCGGTGAACGGCGATCCCGAGCCGACCAGCACGACATCGGGCCGCACCGACTGCGGCAGCGGGGAGAACGCCTGCTCCGGGACGGGCGCGGCGCCCGCGAGCACCCCCGCCAGCAGCGCCACCGCGGCCGCCGCGTTGACGGCGACGGCCAGCGAGAGGACCGGCCACCCCCCGCGGCGCCGCCCGAACCACACCGACGCCGCCACGGCCACGGCGACCACCAGGATCTCGACGACACCGCCCGGCACGAGCCCGGGGCCCTCGGCCGCCGGGCCCGGATTGAGCGCCAGCGCCGCCATGCCCAGCGCGTAGCCCCGCAGCACCCACCAGCCCGGCCGCAGCTCCCGCAGGAAGCCCGTGGCGCCCCCGTAGAGCCTGTGCCGCCGCACCCGGGCCACGAACCCTGCGGCCATCTCACGCGGCCTCCTGCGGCCGCTGACGGCCTCGGGGCGGCCCGCGTAGGCGGCCCGGAGCTCCTCGGCGTAGGCGCCGGGCGGGCCGAGCCGGTCCTCCAGCGACGCGTCCGACTCGGCGGCGATCTCCGCCAGATGGTCGTCCAGGTCCTCCAGCAGTTCCTCGCGCTCGGGATGGCGTGCCAGAGCCTCGCGCACGGCCCGCGCGTAAGCATCGTGATCAGTCATGCGGCCCCTCCTTCAACAGGGAGTCCATGGTGGCGGCGAACGAGGTCCAGGTCGCCGCCGACGAGGCGAGCTGCCGGCGTCCGGCGTCGTTGAGCCCGTAGTACTTGCGGTGCGGCCCCTCGTCGGAGGCGACCACGTACGAGGTCAGCGCGCCCGCCTTGAACAGGCGGCGCAGCGTGCCGTAGACGGACGCGTCGCCGACCTCGGTGAGCCCGGCCTCCCTGAGGCGGCGGACGACGTCGTAGCCATAGCCGTCGCGGTCGTCGAGCACCGCCAGGACGGCCAGGTCGAGCACGCCCTTGAGCAACTGGCTGCTATCCACGCCATGCACACTACTGTGCAAAGCGTAATAGTGGCAAAAGGAAAACCGGGCGGCGCCAGGCGCCACCCGGTTCAGCGATCTCAGGCCTTCTTGCAGGGCGCCTGGAAGGAGGCCGGGACCACCTTCAGGAGCTTGCCGCTCGGGTCGAAGATCTTCAGCTCGGCCACGCCGTCCTTCGTCAGCTCGTTGAAGTTCTGCGAGAAGGAGACCGTGGTGGAGCCGTCACCGATGTTCGCGGAGCCGAGGTGCGTGCCCTCGTACGTCCACACGGCCTGGCCCTTGAAGCCGTTCTTGCCGGTCACCGTGGCCGAACCGGACAGGGTGCCGGACGGGCAGGTGTTCTCGCTCGCGGTCACCGAAGCGCCGGAGACCTCGTAGGAGGGCTCGGGCTTGGGCTCGTCACACGCAGCGTAGGACTGCGTGATGGAGTCGCTGTTGTTCGGGCCGTAGACCGACAGCGTGATCTTGCCGCCGTTCTTCGCGGCGCCGTGCAGCGCCCGCTGCGAGAGCGAGACGTTCTTGGTGCCGCTGCCGAAGTAGCGCGAACCCTGCTCGACCGCCTGGCCGTTCACGGACCAGACCCACCGGACGTCGGCGGCGCGGTTGAGGTTGATGTTGGCGTGCGCGCTGACCTTGCAGCCGTCGTGGTTGGTCGCCGTCACCAGGTCGGAGGCGGAGACCTTCACAGCCGGGGCCGGCGGGGTGTAGTCCTTGCACCAGACCTTGTAGTAGGCCCGGTT
Source organism: Nonomuraea sp. NPDC049725 (assembly GCF_040674795.1). Lineage (NCBI taxonomy): Bacteria > Bacillati > Actinomycetota > Actinomycetes > Streptosporangiales > Streptosporangiaceae > Nonomuraea > Nonomuraea sp. NPDC049725. The sequence continues at coordinate 255,519 of NZ_JBFANJ010000010.1, forward strand.
GGAGTACTCACGGTCCGGGCTCAGGATCTGCAGGACCGCGGAGCCGCGCTGGCTGTGACGGGCGGTGATGCCCGCGTAGACCTTGCGGGAGTCCCAGACCTTGACCTTGCCGTAGTCCACGACGTCACCGTTGACGACCCAGCGGTAGCGCACCCAGGCCGGGCGGTTCACGGTGATCCGGCCGGCGAAGTGGATCCGCTTGCCGGGGTCGCACGAGCCCACGTAGTGGGACGGGCTCGCCCAGGCGCGCGCGGAGACCCGCACGTCGTCGCGGGTGCCCTCGAGCTTCATGCAGTTGACCGAGAAGTAGCTCTTCTTCGAGGTCACCGTGCGCGGGCCGAGGACCTGCAGGGCCTGCCAGCCCTTGACGTCGCCCTTGAAGGTGACCTTCTCGGTGACCTTCACGGACTTCGTGCCCTTGACCTTGACGGTCTTGACCTTGCTCTTCGAGCCGTCGCCGTGGAGCCAGCGGTAGGCCAGGGTGGTCTTGGCCTTGCTGGAGACCTTGACCGTGGCGGAGAACGTCACCGACACCGGACAGGCGCCGACGTAGTCACGCTCCGACACCTTCGGCGTGGAGACGGAGACCTTGGCCTTCGTCTTGGCGGCCGCTGCCCCAGCGGTCGCGGAGGAGGCCGTGGCGGCCTGAGCGGGGCTGGACACCAGCCCGGCCACCAGGCCGGCCAGCACGAAAGTGGAGGCGCCGAACGCCGCCACCTTCCGCGCTAACACAGAGGACTTCATGAATGAGGCTCCATTCCGTGAGGGAAGAGATGCGCTCGGGAACGGTTGCCACGCCGACAGCCCTCTTGTGTCGCGCAATATGGCAAAGCCCCCGTTATGCACGATCACTAAAGCACAGAACTGATTGCACGCTCAACACGAACGCAAGCGAGTTATGTCCCGATTTAGCCACTTTTCAGGCCAGGGACCACGCAATTCCATCGAGAATGTCATGCTCACTCACCACTACCTGCGCAAATGTGAACCGCCTCACGATGCGGTCCAGGATGAGCGCCCCCGCGCCGATGACGTCCACCCGGCCCGGATGCATCACGCCCAGCGCCGCCCGCTCACCATGCGTCATCGCCAGCAGCCGCCGCGTCACCTCGTGCACCTGCTCGGCGGAGATGCGCGAATGGTGAATGCGCGCCGGGTCGTACTCCGGGAGCCCGAGCGCGACGCCCGCGACCGTCGTCACCGAACCGGCCAGCCCCACCAGCGTGTGCGCCCGGCGCACCGGGACCTCGGCCTCGACCCGGTCGAGCGCCTTCTCGACGTCGGCCACCACCGCCTCCAGCGCCTCGGCCGACGGCGGGTCGCCCGCGTCACGCAGGTGACGCTCGGTCAGCCGCACGCAGCCGATGTCGACGGAGATCGCCGCCTCCGCGTGACGGGAGCCGACCACGAACTCGGTCGAGCCGCCGCCGATGTCGACGACCAAGTAGGGCGGCAGCGGGCCCTGCGGCACCTCGGTCTCCGGCGACAGCCGCAGCAGGCCCCGCGTCGAGCCGGTGAACGACAGCTCCGCCTCCTCCGCGCCCGTCACCACCTCCGGCGCGACGCCGAAGATCTCCCGGACGCCGTCGGTGAACCGGTCGCGGTTGTCGGCGTCACGGGTGGCGCTGGTCGCCACCACCCTCGTGGCGACGGCCCCGTGCCGGTCGATCAGCTCGCGGTAGCGCAGCATGGCGCCGAACGTGCGCTCCAGCGCGTCGGGCGACAGCCGCCCGGTCCGGTCCACGCCCTCGCCGAGCCGGACGATCTCCATCCGCCGCTCGACCTCGGTCAGCGAGTCGTCGCCGACGTCGGCGATCAGCAGCCGCACCGAGTTGGTGCCGCAGTCGACGGCGGCTACGCGCATGGTCCGTCACTCCACCAGTCGGGGAGCGCGTCCAGCGCCTCCCTGCCGAACGGGTTGCTGCCGGGCACCGCCAGCTCGTGCGCCACGAGCGCGTGCAGGCACTTGACCCGCAGCGGCATGCCGCCGGTGCTCTGCATGTCACGCGGGAGCGGCTCCAGGCCCTCCTCCTCGGCGACCTTGTCACGCCGGGCGACGTAGTCGTCGTGCGCCGCCTGGTAGGCGGCGGCCAGCTCGGGGTCGTCGGCCAGCCGGTCCTGCATCCGGCGCATCAGCCCGGAGCCCTCCAGCGTGCCGATCGCGGAGGCGGCCCGCGGGCAGGTCAGGTAGTAGAGCGTGGGGAACGGCGAGCCGTCGGGCAGCCGCGGCGCGGTCTCGACCACGTCGGGGTTGCCGCACGGGCAGCGGTGCGCCACCCCGCGCAACCCTCGGGGAGGCCGCCCCAGCTGCCGCTGGACCGCCTCGACGTCACTGCTCTCCAACGCTCTCCTACTCCCCCTCGCCGGCCGTGCCGGCCTCACCGGTCTTGTCAGCTTCGCCGGTCGTGTCGGTCTTGCCGGTCGTATCGGTCTTGCCGGTCGTGTCAGTTTCGCCGGACGTGTCGGCTGGGTCGGTCACGCCCGCCCGGCGGCCGGTGCCGTCGTCGGCGGCCTGCACCGACTCCCAGAGCGTCTGATACCACGGCGGTGCCGCCGCCGGCCGCTTGACCGCCGTCGCGCCCTTGCCCGGGTCGGCGTCCATGACCACGTAGCACTTCTCGCCCGGCCCGCAGTAGTGCAGCCGCTCCTTGGCCGTGCGCTTGATCCAGTTGGGGTCGCGCACCTGCTGCGCCTCGGCGAGCAGGCGCTGGCGCTCGGCCTCGACCCGCGCCTTCTCCTCCCGGAGCTCGGCGATGTTGCGCCGCTGGGCGATGTACTCGCGCACGGGGTAGGCCAGGCTCATGGCGATCGCGCACACCACGATCGCCAGGATGGCGGCTCGCCCGGTCAGCTGCGGTCTCTTCGCCAACGCACTACCCCCTCAGACGGCGACGGGACCCGCGGCAGGACTCGCCCACCGCGGGCCGTACCCGAAACTAGCGCTGGAACCGCGGGAAAGCGTCACGACCCGCGTAACGGGCGGCGTCGTCGAGGATTTCCTCGATGCGCAGCAGCTGGTTGTACTTGGCCACCCGGTCGGAGCGGGCCGGCGCGCCGGTCTTGATCTGGCCGCAGTTGACCGCCACGGCCAGGTCGGCGATCGTCGTGTCCTCGGTCTCGCCCGAGCGGTGGCTCATCATGCACTTGTAGCCGTTGCGGTGGGCCAGGTCGACGGCGTCGAGGGTCTCCGACAGGGTGCCGATCTGGTTGACCTTGACCAGGAGCGCGTTGGCGGTGCCGGCCTTGATGCCGCGCTCCAGCCGCTCCGGGTTGGTGACGAACAGGTCGTCGCCGACGAGCTGCACCCGGGAGCCGAGCGCCTCGGTGATCGCGCGCCAGCCCTCCCAGTCCTCCTCGTCGAGCGGGTCCTCGATGGAGACGAGCGGGTAGTTGTCGACCAGGTCCTGGTAGAAGGCGATGAGCTCCTGGGCGGACAGGCCCTTGCCGTCGATGGTGTAGACGCCGTCCTTGTGGAACTCGGAGGCGGCCACGTCGAGCGCGAGCGCGATGTCCTCGCCGGGCCGGTAGCCGGCCTTCTCGATCGCGACGAGGATCAGGTCGAGGGCGTCGCGGTTGGACGGCAGGCTGGGCGCGAACCCGCCCTCGTCGCCCAGGCCGGTGGCGTAGCCCTTCTCCTTCAGCACGGACTTGAGCGCGTGGTAGACCTCGGTGCCCATGCGGACGGCGTCGCGGAACGTCGGCGCGCCGATCGGCGCGATCATGAACTCCTGGATGTCCACGTTGGTGTCGGCGTGGGCGCCGCCGTTGAGGATGTTCATCATCGGCACGGGCAGCACGTGCGCGTTGGGGCCGCCCACGTAGCGGAACAGCGGCAGCTCGGCGCTGTCGGCGGCGGCCTTGGCCACGGCCAGCGAGACGCCCAGGATGGCGTTGGCGCCCAGCTTGGCCTTGTTGGGCGTGCGGTCCAGGTCGATCATGATCTGGTCGACGATGCGCTGGTCCTCGGCCTCGACGCCGTGGATCTCGTCGAAGATCTCGTCGGTGATGGCGAGGACGGCCTTCTGCACGCCCTTGCCGTTGTAGCGATCGTCGCCGTCGCGCAGCTCCACAGCCTCGAACTGGCCGGTGGACGCGCCGCTCGGCACCGCGGCGCGGCCGGTGCTGCCGTCGTCGAGGATCACCTCGACCTCGACCGTCGGGTTGCCCCGGGAGTCGAGGATCTCGCGCGCGTATACGACCTCGATGGTAGCCACGGGATGCGCTCCTAAATCGAAAGGCAATATGGGTCTAGAGCTTATCGGCCCTCTCGCGACTCCCAGGCGCGCACCCTGTCGCGGTAGGCGCGTGCGGCGGCGCGCAGCTCGGCCTCGGCGTCGACCCCGGCCTCCTGGGCGCGTCGCACCAGGTCCCACAGCTCGCGGGCGACCCCCTGGCCGACGGCGGCGGCCAGGCTCCCGGGCGCCCCGCCGCGCTCGGCCCGCCGGACGAGCTGGGCCGCCAGCGACAGCGCGGGCTGGCCCAAGGGCACCCCGTCGAGCAGCGACTCGCCGCCCTTGGAGGCCCGCTCGGCCGCCTTGATGGCCTCCCAGTTGTCGTTGACCTGGTCGGCGGTCTCGGCCCGGACCGAGCCGAACACGTGCGGGTGGCGCCGCACCAGCTTGTCGACGATGCCGGCGGCCACGTCGTCCATGTCGAACCCGTCGGCCACCCGCGCGTGGAACACCACCTGGAGCAGCAGGTCGCCGAGCTCCTCGCGGAGCGCCGGGTAGTCGGACTCCTCGATGGTCTCCAGCACCTCGTACGCCTCTTCGAGCAGGTACGGGACCAGCGACTCGTGGGTCTGCTTGCGGTCCCACGGGCACTCGACGCGCAGCCGGTCCATGACCGCGACCAGGTCGAGGACGCGGGCGCCCGGCAGGTCGTAGGAGCCGGGCACGACCTCGATCAGGGGCGGGTCGGCCAGCGCGACGGCGGCGTGGCCGAGCGCGCGCATGAAGTCCTCGTCGTCACCGGAGGCGAGCCACACGACGGTGTCGGTCACGGCCCGCCGGGCCAGCGAGGCCGGGTCCGGCGTCACCACGTCGACCTCGATCCCGGCCTCGGCCAGGTAGGGGAGCTGGGGGTGATCGGCGGAGCCGGTCAGCACCGGGCCGGAGCGCAGCGCCTGCCACGCCTGGTGGCTCAGCAGCCCCGGCGCGACGCGCGGCGAGGTGGTGACGACGACGAGTGGCATGCCTAGCCCTGCGGCTGCTGCTGCTGCTGCGGCTGGGCGGGCTGCAGCGGCTTGCCGAAGCGGCCCGGGTCGACGAAGCCCTGGTCCTGCTGGAAGGTGCCGTAGCGGGGGCTGAACTGCGTCTTGATGGAGTTGTACTCCTCGGCCCACTTGGCCGCGGCCTGCTGGCTCTGGGTGCCGCCGAACTTCTCGATCAGCTTGGCCGCGCCCAGCTCGGCGCGCAGGTAGGGGCGCGCGCCGGCCGGGGCGACGCCCTTGGACAGCAGGTTCATCTCCGGCGACTGCTGCTGGCCGGGCTGCTGGAGCGCGGCGTCGACCTCGGTCTCGGTGACCGTGATGCCGTGCTTGGCGGCGAGCTGCTGGTAGCGGGCCTGGTTGGTCATCCGGAACAGCACGAACTGGGTGACCGGCACGCCGAGCTGCTCGGGCGTGATGTTGGCCTTCTTCAGCGCGGCCTCGAACTCCTGGACGTTCCGGGTGAGATCGCTGGCCGAGATCCGCTGGTTGCCGACCACGGCCGCCGCGCCGGCCTCGACAGGGGTTGAGCAGGCGGTCAGCGCGAGGACGCTGGCTCCCGCCGCGGCAGCGACCAAAACCGCTCGTATCGACTTCACGTGCATCCCTTCGACAAAAATCGCCGCTAGCTTACCCGCGCCGGCTCGAGGAACATCGCCTCCACCAGGTCGCCACACCATTTGAGCAGGTCCAGGTCCCGCAGCGGCTGCCCGCCCAGCGGCTTGGTCTTGGGCACCGGCACCAGCAGGGTCTCGGCCGCCTGCTTGTAGACGGCCTTCTTGTAGAGCCGGTCGAGCCGGACCTGCTGCGACTCCTTCAGCACGGCCGGGCCGAACTTGATGTTCTGCCCCTGGAGCGTGACGTCGGTCAGCCCCGCCTGCCGCGCCTTGATCCGGAACCTGGCGACCTCCAGCAGGTTCTCCACCTCGACGGGCGGCTTGCCGTAGCGGTCGGTCAGCTCCGCGCGCACCTCGTCGATGTGGATGGGCGCGGAGATCGCCGCGATCCGCTTGTACGCCTCCAGCCGCAGCCGCTCGGAGGTCACGTAGTCATGCGGGATGTGCGCGTTGATCGGCAGCTCGACCTTGACGTCGTGCACCTCCTCGACCGGCTCGGCGCCCGACAGCTTGGCCTTCTGCTCCTGCACGGCCTCGGCCATCAGCCGCACGTACAGGTCGAAGCCGACGCCCGCGATGAAGCCCGACTGCTCGGCGCCGAGCACGTTGCCGGCGCCGCGGATCTCCAGGTCCTTCATCGCCACGTACATGCCGGCGCCCATCTCGGTGTGCTGCGAGATCGTGGCCAGACGCTCGTGCGCGGTCTCGGTCAGCGGCTTCTCCGGCGGGTAGAGGAAGTACGCGTAGCCGCGCTCGCGGCCTCGCCCGACCCGGCCGCGGAGCTGGTGGAGCTGCGACAGGCCGTAGTTGTCGGCCCGGTCGACGATGAGCGTGTTGGCGTTGGGCACGTCCAGCCCCGACTCCACGATCGTGGTCGAGACGAGCAGGTCGTACTCGCGCTCCCAGAAGCCCACCATGATCTTCTCGAGCTGGTGCTCGTTCATCTGGCCGTGCGCCACCGCGACGCGCGCCTCGGGCACCAGCTCGCGCAGCCGCGCGGCCACCCGGTTGATCGAGGCGACCCGGTTGTGCACGAAGAAGATCTGCCCGTCGCGCATCAGCTCGCGCCGGATCGCCGCCGCGATCTGCTTCTCGTCGTACGGGCCGACGAAGGTGAGGATCGGGTGGCGCTCCTCCGGCGGGGTGAGGATCGTGGACATCTCCCGGATGCCGGTCAGGCCCATCTCCAGCGTGCGCGGGATCGGCGTCGCCGACATCGCCAGCACGTCGACCTGGGTGCGCAGGTGCTTCATGGCCTCCTTGTGCTCGACGCCGAACCGCTGCTCCTCGTCGATGATGATCAGGCCCAGGTCCTTGAACCTGACCTCGGGGCTGAGCAGCCGGTGGGTGCCGATGACCACGTCGACGGCGCCGGTGCGCAGGCCGTCGAGCGTGCCCTTGATCTCGGCGTCGGTCTGGAAGCGGGAGACCGGCTTGAGCGTGACGGGGAAGCTGGAGAAGCGCTCGGTGAACGTCGACATGTGCTGCTGCACCAGCAGCGTGGTCGGCACCAGCACGGCCACCTGCTTGCCGTCCTGCACCGCCTTGAAGGCCGCGCGCACCGCGATCTCGGTCTTGCCGTAGCCCACGTCGCCGCAGATCAGCCGGTCCATCGGGACGCCGCGCTCCATGTCGCGCTTGACCTCGTCGATGGCTTCGAGCTGGTCGCCCGTCTCGGCGTAGGGGAAGGCGTCCTCCATCTCGCGCTGCCACGGGGTGTCGGGGCCGAAGGGGTGGCCGGGCGAGGCCATGCGCGCCGAGTAGAGGCGGATGAGCTCGCCGGCGATCTCCTTGACCGCCTTCTTGGCCCGCGACTTGGCCTTGGCCCAGTCGGCGCCGCCCATCCGGTTGAGGGTGGGCGCCTCGCCGCCGACGTAGCGGGTGACCTCGTCGAGCTGGTCGGTGGGCACGTAGAGGCGGTCGCCCTTGGCGTACTCGATGACGAGGTATTCGCGGGTGGCGCCCTGGACGGTGCGCTGGACCATCTCCACGTAGCGGCCGACGCCGTGCTGCTCGTGCACGACGTGGTCGCCGACCTTGAGCTGGAGCGGGTCGACCATGTTGCGGCGGCGCGAGGGCAGGCGGCGCATGTCCTTGGTGGACGCCTTCTGGCCGACCAGGTCGAGGTGGGTGAGGACGGCCAGGCCGGGGGTGACGAAGCCGTGCTCCAGGAGGCCGGTGGTGACGTGGACGACCTTCGGCTCCGGCGCCTTGTCCAGATATTTCGTGAGGCGGGCGGGAACGTCGACGCCCTTCAGCACCTCGACCATGCGCTCGGCCGGGCCGTGCCCCTCGCTGAGCAGCACGACCGCCTTGTCCTCGGCCAGCCAGCCCTTGACGTCCTCCAGCGCCTTGCGGGTGTCGCCCCGGTAGGCCTCGGAGTCGTGCGCGGCCAGCTCGACGCCGGTGCCGAACGGCGCCATCGACCACCACGGCTGCCCCAGGGAGCCGGCGTGGTCGCGGATCTCCTCCAGCGAGCGGAACGCGGCGGCCCCGAGGTCGATGGGCGCCTCGCCGCCGGCGGCCGCGTTGATCCAGGACGCCTCCAGGAACTCCTGCGAGGTGCGCACCAGCTCCTCGGCCCGGCTCCTGATCCGCTCGGGGTCGCAGACGAACACCGCCGCCCGGTCCGGCAGGTGGTCGATCAGCAGGTCCATCTCCCCGGCCAGCGCCGGGGCGAACGCCTCCATGCCCTCGACCGGGGTGCCCTCGGCGAGCTGGTCGAGCACCTCGGCGAGCGCCGGGTGCCGCTCGGCCAGCTCCCGCGCCCTGGCCCGGACCTCGCCGGTCAGCAGCAGCTCGCGGCAGGGCGGCGCGAACAGCCCGTCCTCGGCCGCCTCCAGCGAGCGCTGGTCGGCCACCTTGAACCAGCGGATCTCCTCGACCGTGTCGCCCCAGAACTCCAGCCGCAGCGGGTGCTCCTCGGTGGGCGGGAACACGTCGAGCAGCCCGCCGCGCACCGCGACCTCGCCGCGCTTCTCCACCATGTCGACCCGGTGGTAGCCGTTGCCCACCAGGTTGGCCACGACCGCGTCCAGATCGGCGTCGTCGCCGGCCCGCAGCCGGATCGGCTCCAGGTCGCCCAGGCCCTTCACGATCGGCTGCAACAGCGCCCGGATCGGCGCGACGATCACGTTGAGCGGCCCGGCGGCGCTGTCGCCCTTGACCGGGTGCGCCAGCCTGCGCAGCACGGCCAGCCGCTGGCCGACGGTGTCGGAGCGGGGCGAGAGCCGCTCGTGCGGCAGCGTCTCCCAGGCCGGGAACACCGCGACCGTGCTGGGCTCGATGAGGCTGGTCAGCGCCGCCGCCAGGTCCTCGGCCTCGCGGCCCGTCGCGGTGACGGCCAGGACCGCGCGCTGGTCGTGCCCGGCCAGCGCGGCCACGCCGAAGGGCCGCAGCGCGGCGGGCGCGACGAGGGCCACGTCGCCGCCCTGTTCGAGGGCGGCGGCCAGGCTCGGGTCGGCGGAGACAAGGTCAAGCAGTCCGGAAAGACTCATCAGTCAGCCCCATGGCAACACGACTACCCCCGGCCGAACGGCAGCGGGGGTGTGGTCGTTCCAGACTACTGGCCGGGTGCCCCTCACCCGTCCGCCGCCATCACGCGCGGAAACGCTCGCGAGGGACCGATGTCCCTTACTCTTCGGCAGTTATTGATTACTGTGGGTTACATGTCTGACGTGCGGTCGGTCGCCCAAGGGGGCGATCTCTTTGTTCAGCGGATCCGCGAGCAGTGGACCGGTCAGCTCGGCCGGCGCCTCGACGTGCTGGTCGCCGGGTGCGCCCACGACGAGCCGCTGGCGCTGGGGCGCATCGACGTCCGCGTCACGGGGGTCGACGAGGACCTGCCCGCGATACGCAGAGTGGTCGAGGAGCGGGCCGACCTGGTCGCCTGGACGCTCGGCGACCTGCGCTCGGCGGCGCTGCCGCCCCGGGCCTACGACGTGATCCAGCTCTCCTTCCTGCTGGAGCGCATCGAACACGCGGAGCTGGTCTTCGACCGGCTGCTGCAGTCGCTGCGGCCGGGCGGCCTGGTGCTGCTGCGGATGCGCGACAGGAACTCGGCCTACGCGCTGCTGGAGCGGCTCACGCCGGCCTGGGTGCGGCGGCTGCTGTGGCGGCGGCTGGTCGTGCCGGGCACCCCGGGGCCGCTCCCGGTCGTGCACGGGCCGCTGGCCTCGGCCGACGGGATGCACGCGTTCTGCCTGACCCGGGGCCTGCTGATCACCGACGAGGAGACCGCGACCAGCGGGCCCGCGATGGGCCGGGTGGGCGGCGCGCTCGTCGGCCTGGCGTCCCGGTTGACCCGCGGGCGATACCCTGCCACCCACGACGAGATCACGATGGTCATCAGGAAGCCCGAGTATCACTTCGCCCGTCTGATCTAGCGGCCACACCGAGTACAGTGGTATTTTTTCCTACCAATGTAATCGGGATAGTTGGGATGAACGATCGTGGAGTGGACCCCCGACGCGCGCGAGCTGGCCGATCTTGAGCTGCTGCTTTCGGGGGCGTTCCAGCCGCTGACGGGGTTTCTCGGCCACGACGACCTCCACACGGTGCACGAGCGCGGCACGCTGGCCGACGGCACCCCGTGGCCCGCGCCCGTCACGATCACGCTGCCCGACGAGGTGACCCCGGGCGAGGAGGTCACGCTGCTCGACCCCGAAGGCGTGCCGCTGGCCGTGCTGAGCGTGACCGAGCGGGGTCACGACGGGCTGGCGGCCGGCCCGGTGAAGGGCCTCGGCGCGCCCGAGCACGGCCCGTTCGCGCGGCTGCGCCGCACGCCCGACGAGGTCCGCGTCGACCTGGGCGGGCGCGACGCGCTGGCCGTCACGATGCGCGGGCCTCTCGACGACCTGGGCGAGATCGTCGCCACCGCCAAGGAGCTCGGCGCCGTCATCCTGCTGCTCCCCCTCGCGTACGGCGAGGCCGGGCCGGGCGTCGTCAGGGCCGCGCTGCGGGCCAGGGACCAGCTCCCCGAGGGCACGATCGTGGTGCCGGTGCCGCTGGCGCCGCGCGACGAGCCCGAGATCGACCTGGAGCTGCGCGAGCACGTCGCCTTCGCCTACGGCGCGAGCGAGCACCTGGCCGGGCCCGACCCGGTGCGCATCCCCGGGCCGCCGCACCGGCGCGGCCTGGTGGTGTTCTTCACCGGCCTGTCGGGGTCGGGCAAGTCCACGATCGCCCGCGGCCTGCGCGACGCGCTGCTGGAGCTGGGCACCCGCACGGTCACCTACCTCGACGGCGACGTGGTGCGCCACCTGCTGTCCAAGGGCCTGACGTTCTCCAAGGCCGACCGCGACCTCAACATCCGGCGGATCGGGTTCGTGGCCGCCGAGGCGGCCCGCCACGGCGGCCTGGCCATCTGCGCCCCCATCGCCCCCTACGCGGAGACGCGGGCCGAGGTGCGCGAGATGGCCGAGTCGGTCGGCGCCGACTTCCTGCTCGTGCACGTCGCCACGCCGCTGGAGGAGTGCGAGCGCCGCGACCGCAAGGGCCTGTACGCCAAGGCGCGGGCCGGACTCATCCCCGAGTTCACCGGCGTCTCCGATCCGTACGAGGAACCGGACGACGCCGACCTGACCATCGACACCACGCACCTGTCGGTCGAGGCGGCCGTCGGGCGGGTGCTCGACACGCTGCGCGGCGGCGGGTGGGTGCGATGATCGACCTCCCGCTCATCGCCGGGTCGTTCCTGGTGGCGATCGTCGTCGGACTGACCGGCATGGGCGGCGGCGCGCTGATGACGCCGATGATGATGCTGTTCTTCAACGTCCCGCCGCTGGCCGCGGTCTCCAGCGACCTGGTGGCCTCGGCGGTGATGAAGCCGGTCGGCAGCGTCGTCCACCTGCGCCGGGGCACGGTCAACCTCAAGCTGGTCGGCTGGCTCTGCGCGGGCTCGGTGCCGACGGCGTTCTGCGGGGTGTTCCTGGCGCGGGCGTTCGCGGTGGGCGACGGGGTCAAGTACGCGCTCGGCGTCGCCCTGCTGCTCGCGGTCGCCGGGCTTGCCGCCAAGGCGTGGCTGGGCGACCGGGGCGGAACGGCGGAGGCCCGGGAGATCGTCGTGCGCCCAATACCGACCCTACTGGTCGGTATGGTAGGCGGCCTGGTCGTCGGGGTGTCGTCCGTGGGCTCCGGGTCGCTCATCATCGTGGCGCTGATCGCGCTCTACCCGGCGCTCAAGGCCAACCAGCTCGTCGGCACGGACCTGGTCCAGGCGGTGCCGCTGGTCGTGTCGGCGGCGCTCGGCCACCTGCTGTTCGGCGACTTCCAGGCCGACCTGACGCTCTCGCTGCTCGTCGGCTCGATCCCCGGCGTCTACCTGGGCGCGCGGATCTCCTCGCGGGCGCCGGGCGGGCTGATCAGGGCGATGCTCGCGATCGTGCTGCTGGCCTCGGCGCTCAAGCTGCTCGACGTGCCCAACACGGTCACCGTGGTCGCGCTGGTGGCGGCGACGGCGGTCGTCGTGGCGGGCTGGCGATGGCGGGTCAGGGCCGCGGCACGCGAGTCGCGCGGAAGTGCGGATCTCTCGCGAGCTCGGTGAACGCCCGGTCGGCCGTCGGCTCGGTGTCGAAGCTGGTGTTGCCCCTCGGGGCGTGCGGCGAGTCGAAGTAGACCAGCGCCTTGATCTGCGGATAGCGGCGGATCTGCCGGCGCACCGACTCGTAGAAGGCCCGCTTGAACGCCGGGTCGTCGGCCCGCTCGAACACGCCCCACTCCGCGACCATGACCGGCTTGCCGGGGAAGCGCCACTGCATCCACCGGTAGAAGCCGGGCCACTCGTCGAAGTCCTCGCGCGTCTTGTTGACCAGCGTGCCGAAGTCCTGCACCCGGCCGTCGGCGTAGGGGTCCATGGCCACCCAGTCGACCACGTCGTCGCCCGGGTAGAGCTCCTCGAACCACGGCTTGGACGCCCAGTTGGGCGCGCCCATGTAGGTCATCACGGTGACCGCGTTCTTCACCCCGCGCTCGCGCAGCCGGAGCACGACGTGACGGAACATCTCGGCGTAGTCGCCGGCCCGCATGCCGGAGCCGGCCGCGGCGTCGACGTCGTTCTCCGGCTCGTGGTGGATGGTCAGGAAGAACCGTTCGGGGAACGTGCGCCGCAGGTAGCGGGCCAGCCGGTCGATCCGGGAGTCGATGGCCCCGTCGGCGATCTCCGCCCAGGTGTGGCCGAAGGACGGCTTCCAGTTGACGAGCAGCAGCCGGGGCCTGGCCGGGTCGCGGGCGAGCCGGATCTCCTCGTCGGTCGGGAACAGCTCCCTGCCCCGGTGGTAGACGTGCAGGATGTCGGCCTTGGCGCCCATGCGGTGCTCGGCGTTCTCCAGGGCCCGGGTCACGCCCGCGCCGGTGAAGATCTCCGGCGCGATCCCCCACCAGGCGCCGCAGGACGGGATCAGCCTGCTGGTGACGGCGCACTCGGGCGGGGTCGCCACCACCGGCGGCAGGCTCGCCCGGGCCGCGGCCGGCGTCTCGTCGGCCGCCGAGCAGGCGGACAGCACGACGACCAGCGCCGGCACCAGAGCCCACGCGATGATATGTGGCGAATTATGCGGCAAAATGACCCGCCCCCCTCATTCAAGCCCCCGCCCGTCAACCCTGAACCATGCCACGCCCATGCCGGATCGTCAGCCGAGACCGCAGATCAGAGGCGGTACGGCCGCCGTACAAATCCCTTTATCGCCGGTTATTGAAGGACGAATTGCCGCCCGTACGGGAGAAAATCTTGGGTAATCGACCTGGGTAATATCCGGCCCGCCTATAGTGGGCGCACACCTCGGCACGTGACGCAGAGTCGCAGAAGCGCGACAATCCGCTACGCACTTCAGGGAGACGCGCCTCCATGAGCTCGACGCCGGACTGCCCGGCCCACCGCTCCGGCACCGAGCTGGGGTCGCACCTTTCGCTGCTCCGCAGGCGCTGGCTGCTGTTCCTGGGCTGCTTCCTGGCCGGCGGCACGATGGGGCTGGCGCTGATGCGGCTCACCCCGCCCGCCTACACCGCCACCACCCAGGTCCTCGTCACCCCGGTGGGCGTGCCCGAGCAGGGCAACCAGGTGACCACCAGGCAGCGCGAGCAGCTCAACCTCGACACCGAGGCGCAGATCGCCCGCTCCGGCGTCGTCGCCGCTGCCGCCGCCCAGATCGCCGGCATCGCCGAGCCGGAGCCCGTCGAGGTCACGGTGCCGCCCAACTCGGCGGTCCTGCTCATGACCGTCACCGCGCCCGACCCCGTCGCCGCCGCCACCCAGTCGCGCGCCTACGCCGACGCCTACCTGGCCCACCGGGCCGACGGCGCGCAGGCCGCCATCACCTCCCAGCAGAAGCTCATCCTGGCCAAGCTCAAGCAGGTCAACGCCGCGCTCGCCAAGGCCGTCACACAGCTCGGCGGGCTGCGCCGCGGCACCGCCGAGCACACGCTCGCGCTCCACCGGCAGGGCGTGCTCAACCGGCAGGCCAACAGCCTCACGCTCAAGTACGACGCGCTCAAGACGGTCCCGGTGACGCCCGGCTCGGTCATCAGCCCGGCCGAGCCGCCGTCCGCGCCCAGCTCGCCCAGCCTGCCGCTCCACCTGGCCTCCGGGCTCGTCGCCGGGCTGCTGGCCGGCGCCGGCGCGGCGAGCCTGCGCGACCGGCTCGACACCCGGCTGCGCACCGCCGCCGACGTCGAACGGCTGACCGGGCTGCCCGTCCTGGCCGACCTGGCACGCCCGGCCGAGCTCGCCACCTCCGTCGTCTCCGCCTGCCCCGGCAAGTGGCTGCTGGTCAAGGCCGTGCCCGCCGAGCTCGGCACCGCGTCCGTGATCGCGCCGCTGGCCGCCGGCGCCCCGCTGTCGGTGCTCAACGGCGCCGAGGTGGGCGACCTCGGCCGGGCCGACGCGGCGGTGCTGCTCGTCGGGCTGGGCGAGGCCACCGCCGAGCAGGTCGCGGCCGCCGTACGGCAGGTCGGCCGGCACCGCGTGCCCGTCATCGGCGTGGTGACGACGACGGACCTGACGCCCGCGCCCGTGCCCGAGCCGCGCCGGCCCAACACGCTCGGCAAGCTGGTCGCGAGCGGCGAGCTCGCCGAGAGCGGCGCCCTGACGACGCCGATGAGCACGCCTGTGCACACCCCCGCGCACAAGCCCGTGAACCGCCCGGTGGGCTCGCTGGGCAAGCCGACGTGAAAGGGCCCGCCTGGCCCATCGGCGCGCTGCTGCTCGGCTATCCGGTCTGGTGGGCGCTCGGCTTCGGCGGGCTGTCGGTGGTCGTGCTGGCCGTGCCCATGGCCGTCATCCTGTTCCGGCGGCGGCCGGTGCGGGTGCCGCGCGGGTTCGGGCTGTGGGCGCTGCTCATCGGCGGCTACCTGATCAGCGCGCTGATGCTGGGCGAGATGCCGCCCGGCACCTACGGCGAGCTCGGCGCGGGCCGGCTGGCCGGCTACGGGATGCGGCTGGCGCTCTACCTGTCGCTCATGGTCATGGTGCTCTACCTGGGCAACCTCACCGAGCGGGAGCTGCCGCAGCTCCGGCTGGTGCGGATGCTCGGCGTGCTGTTCGTGACGACCGTGGCGGGCGGGCTGCTCGGGCTGCTCGCGCCCGGGTTCTCCTTCACCTCACCGGTGGAGATGCTGCTGCCCGACTGGCTGGCGGGCAACCCGTTCGTGCAGAACCTCATCCACCCGACCGCCTCCCAGACGCAGAAGGTGCTCGGCTACTCCATGCCGCGCCCGGAGGCCCCCTACGAATGGGCCAACGCGTGGGGCAGCAACGTGTCGGTGCTGCTGGTCTGGTTCGTGGTCGGCTGGTGGGTGTACGGGTCGCGCCGCCGCCGGGTGGTCGCCGTGGCGCTGGTCGCGCTGGCCGCCGTGCCGATCGTCTACTCGCTCAACCGCGGCCTGTGGATCGGGCTCGGGCTGGCCGTCGCGTACCTGATCGTCCGGGTGGGCGGCCGGACCAGGCTCATGCTGTGCGCCGGGGCGGTCGCGGCGGCGCTGGTGTTCGCGCTCAGCCCGCTGGCCGGGCTCGTCATGCAACGCCTGGACAAACCGCACTCCAACGACATCCGGGCGTTCACCGTGTCGGCCACGATCGAGGCCGCCACCCACTCCCCCGTCGCCGGCTACGGCAACACGCGCAACGCGCTCGGCAACCATCGCACGATCACCACCGGCAAGACCGGCTGGTGCGCGGGCTGTGGCCATCCGCCGCTGGGCGCTGACGGGCAGCTCTGGCTGCTGATGATCACCCAGGGGTTCACCGGGGCCGTGCTCTACGTGGCGTTCTTCGCCGGGGCGATCCGCCGCCACTGGCCCGACCGGACGCCGATCGGGCTGGCCGGGGTGCTCGTGATGTGCCTGGTGCTGCTCTACATGTTCGTCTACGACGGGCTGGTCACGCCGCTGAGCCTCTACTTCATCTCCTTCGCCCTCCTGTGGAGGAACACGCATGCACGACCATAGGATCCGGCTGCGCTATCTCGGCGACACGCTCGACCTGCTCTTTCCCGGCACCGGGTCGCCGCGCCCCTACACGGTGCTGCCCCACCCCTACCTGCCCCGGCGGCTGGCTCCGCGCCGCTGGTGGCATCCGGGGCCGAGGGTGATGCTGCCCGCCGAGGGGTCGATCGGCGACCACCTGGGCGAGGTGTTCGGCACGCCGGTCGAGCTCGTCGTGCACGTGCGGCCCGCCCGCCGGGCCAACCGCAAACCGGTCCTGGAGGCGTACTCGGCGGGGGCGCGGCTGGCGTACGTGAAGGTCGGCGACAGCGAGCGGGCGCGCGCGCTGGTCGCCAACGAGGCCGCCGTGCTGTCTCGGCTGGCCGACCGGCCGCTCAAGAGCGTCGTCGCGCCCAGCGTGCTCTACCACGGCACCTGGCGCGGGCTCGGCGTGCTCGCGCTGTCGCCGCTGCCCGCGCGGCGCGGCCGGGTGCCCGAGCCGCTGCTCGT
The DNA here is from genome assembly GCF_040674795.1 of Nonomuraea sp. NPDC049725. Taxonomy (NCBI): domain Bacteria; kingdom Bacillati; phylum Actinomycetota; class Actinomycetes; order Streptosporangiales; family Streptosporangiaceae; genus Nonomuraea; species Nonomuraea sp. NPDC049725. The sequence continues at coordinate 272,271 of NZ_JBFANJ010000010.1, forward strand.
CCGCGCCGTCAAGGAGATCGCCGCCACCGGCGACGGCGCGTGGCACGGCGACCTGGCGCCGTGGAACATCGCGCCCGCCGCCGACGGGCGGCTGCTCGTGTGGGACTGGGAGCGCTACGCGACCGGGGCCCCGCACGGGTTCGACGCGATGCACCACTTCTTCCAGCGGGCGCTGCGGCGCATGGACCCGCCCACCGCGGCGCGGGCCTGCCTGGCCCAGGCGTTGCGGGTGCTGGCGCCCTACGGGCTCTCGGCGGCCCAGGCCAGGCGGACGGCGCTGCTCTACCTCGTCGCGCTGGCCGACCGGCACGCCGCCGACGGGCACGAGCCGCTGGGGCCGCCACAACGCTGGCTGTCCCCGCTCGTCGACCACGAGGAGCCGATCCTGTGAAGCCGATGAAGCGGCCCGTCCTGTCGGTGTCGCGCGGGGCCGGGCGGTTCACCTCGGGGGCGCGCGTGCTGCCGTCGTTCCTCATCGTCGGGGCGCAGCGGTGCGGCACCACCTCGCTCTACCGGGCGCTGGCCCAGCACCCGCTGCTGCTCAAACCGGTGCTGCACAAGGGCGTCCACTACTTCGACACCGGCTACCGGCGGGGGCTGCCGTGGTACCGGGGGCACTTCCCGCTGCGCGTGGGGGCCACGCTCTTGGCTCGCCGCCACGGGGCCCCGGCGCAGGCGTTCGAGTCGTCGCCCTACTACCTGTTCCACCCGCTGGCCGGCGAGCGCATCGCCGCCGACCTGCCGGGGGTCAAGCTGATCGTGCTCGTGCGCGACCCCGTCGAGCGGGCGTGCTCGGCCCACGCCCACGAGCTCGCCCGCGGGTACGAGACCGAGTCCAGCTTCGAGTACGCGCTCGAACTGGAGGAACGACGGCTGGCCGGGGCCGAGGAGAGCCTGCGGGCGCGGCCGCACTCGGTGCACCATTCACACCGGCATCACGCCTACGTGGCGCGGGGCCGCTACGCCGCGCAGCTCGACCGGCTGGAGCCGCTGTTCGGGCGGGAGCGCATCCTGGTGCTCGACAGCCACCGGTTCTTCGCCGAGCCCGAGCCGGTCTACGACCGGGTGCTGGACTTCCTGGGCGTGCCCCGGCTCGGCTATCCGGCGTTCGAGCGGCACAACGGGCGGGCGCTGCCGAGGCCGCTGCCCGCGTCGCTGCGGCGGGCGCTGCGCGAGCGGTTCGAGGCGGACGACGCGCGGCTGGTGCGCTGGCTGGGGGGTGCGCCGTCGTGGCGGTGACGGGTCTGGCGCGCAGCGGCGCGGCGGGGCTGGCCGGGGCCGTGGTGGGGGCGCTGGCCCAGTTCGCGCTCGTGGTGGTGGTGACCAGGGGGCTGCCTGCCGCCCAGGCGGGCGAGTTCTTCGCGGTGACCGCGCTGGCGTTGCTGGCCGCCGGGGTGGCCAAGCTGGACGCGGGGAACGGGCTGGTGTACTTCATCGCGCGGGCCGGGACGTACGGCTATCTCGGCGTTTCCGGATATGTCAGGGCAGCGGTGGTGCCCGTCGCCGTGGTCGCCACCGCGGCCGGGATCGTCCTCCACCCGCAGCTCGGGCCGCTGGCCTGGGCGCTGCCCGCGATCGCCGTGGCCGACGTGCTGCTCGCGGCCACCCGCGGGTTCGGGGCGATGCGGCCCACCGTGCTGCTCGACGGGATCGTGCTGCCCGTCGGCCAGCTCGCCCTCGTCGCCGCCGCCCTCGCCCACGCCTCCGCGCTGCCCCTCGCCTGGGCCGCCCCGTACCTGCTCGTCGCCGTGCTGGCCGGGCTGGCGCTGCGCGGGCGGGCGCCCCGCACGCCCTACCTGCCCGGCACCGGGCGCGACCTGTGGCGCCACACCGCGCCCCGGTCGGCGGCGGGCGCCGTCCAGGCCGTGTTCCAGCGGCTCGACATCGTGCTCGTCGCCGCGCTCGGCGGGCCCGTCCAGGCCGCCGTCTACACCGCCGCCACCCGGTTCAAGGTCGTCGGGCAGCTCGCCAACCAGGGGCTCTCCCGCGCCGCGCAACCCCGCCTGGTGCGCGCGCTCGCCGACGGCGATCTCGCCCGCGCCCGCGAGCTCTACCAGGTCACCACCATGTGGCTGGTGCTGCTCACCTGGCCCGTCTGGCTCGGCTACGCCGCGCTCGCGCCCTGGCTGCTCGACCTGTTCGGCGCCGGCTACGACGCCGCCGCGCCCGTCGCCCTGGTGCTCGCCGCCGCCATGATGGCGGCCACCGCGTGCGGCATGGTCGACGTCGTCCTCACCGCCGCCGGGCACACCACCGGCAGCCTGCTCAACCTGCTCGCCGCGCTCGGCGTCACCGTGCTGCTCGACCTCGCGCTCATCCCCGCCCACGGCGCGCTCGGCGCCGCGCTCGGCTGGGCCGGCGGGCTGCTCGTCAAGAACGCCCTGCCGCTCTGGCAGCTCCACCGCCGCTACGGGCTGCGCCCCTTCGGCCGCCACAGCCTCGGCGCCCTCCGCCTCCGCGCCTGGGCCGCCGCGTGAACCCGCCCGTGCTCGTCACCGGGCTGCCCAGAAGCGGTACGAGCTGGACCGGCAAGATGCTGGCCGCCGGCGGCGAACTCGTCTACGTCAACGAACCGCTCAACCCGCAACACCCGCCCGGCCGCTCCCCCGGCGTGCTGCGCGCCCACGTGACCCACCGGTTCCAGTACATCTGCGACGACAACGCCGACGCCTGGCTGCCCGCCTTCCGCGACACCGTCGCCCTGCGCTACCGCTGGGCGGCCCAACTGCGAGCCAACCGCACCCCGTACGACCTGGCCCGCATGATCCGCTACGGCGCCGCGTTCGGGCTCGGGCGGCTGACCGGGCGGCGGGCCCTGCTCGACGACCCGTTCGCGGTGCTGTCGGCCGGCTGGTTCGCCACCCGGCTCGGCTGCCGCGTCATCGCGCTCGTCCGCGACCCCGTCGCCTTCGTGGCAAGCTGGCAGCGGCTCGGCTGGACCGTCTACTTCCACGAACTGCTCGAACAGCCCCTCCTCGTCCGCGACCACCCCGAGGTCGAGCTCCTGCGCCCGCTGATCGGCTCCCAGGACCGGCTCGCCAAGGCCGCCGCGCTGTGGCGGGTGACGCGCACGATCCTCTCCCGCCTCCCCGGCATCCACGTGACCTCGTACGACGACCTCGCCGCCGACCCCCTGCCCGGCTTCCGCACCCTGTACGACCACGCCGGGCTCACCTGGACCCCCGCCGCCGAACGCCGCATCACCCACGCCTGCACCGCACCCACCGGGCCCGCCCGGAGCTTCGCCTGGACAGGGCTCTCCCGCACCGCCTACCGGCCGATGGACTCCCGCCAGGCCCTGCGCACCGCCGCCCGCGGCCTCACCCCGGCGGAGATCGCCCGCGTCCGCGCCCTCACCGCCGCGTGACCCCGCGCCTGGCCTCCAGCAGCAACCGCACCGCGAACGGCAGATCGTCCACCAGGTAGCGCCTGGCCAACCGGCCCGGCTCCGACCCCAGCCGGAACGCCCACTCCAGCCCGGCGCGCCGCATCCACCCCGGAGCGCGCGGCACCATCCCGGCCGCGAACGCGATCGCCGCCCCGCAGCCCAGGAACCAGGCGCCGGGCAGCTCCTGGCGCAGGTCGCCGATCAGCAGCTCCTGCCGGGGGAAGCCCAGCCCCACGAACACCAGCCGGGGCCGCGCCCGCACCACGTCGCCTATCACCCGCTCGCGCTCCGCCGGGCGGGCGTCGAACCCGTACGGCGGCGACACCGCGCCCCGGACGTCGAGCCCCGGGCAGCGGCGCGCCAGCTCCCCCGCCGCGCCCTCGGCGGCCCCGGGCGGCCCGCCGAGCAGGTAGACCGGCCAGCCGCGCCGCGCCGCCCGCGCGCTCAGCGACCAGATCAGGTCCGCGCCCGTGACCCGCTCCGGCAGCGGCGTCCCCGAGATCCGCGACGCCCACACCAGCGGCATCCCGTCGGCCACCACCACCTCGGCCCGCCGCACCAGCTCCCGCAACCCGGCATCCTGCGCCACGGCCCGGCAGATGTCCACGTTGGGCGTCACGATCTGGCCCCCGCGGCCGGCCTCCACCTCCCCGCTCACCCAATCCACCACCTCGGCCTCGGTGACGGCATCCACCCCCACCCCACCCACCACCACCCGCCGCCGCCCAGCCGACAGCACCCCAGCTGAGCCCGCCCCCTCCAGGACGGCACCAGGCGGCCTGCCGGGTAGCGCCTCCTGGGGCGCCTGCGGGCGACGCCCGCCCACAGCCGCGCCCCGCCCCAGCGCCCCAGCGCCCGCCCCCTCCAGGACGGCGGCACGCGGCCGGGCCTCCGTTGGGGAGTCGGCCTCCGCATAGGGAGCAGGCGGCCCGCCGGGCAGTGCCTCCTGGGGCGCCTGCGGGCGACGCGCGCCCACAGCCGCGCCCCGCTCCGGCGCCCCAGCGCCCGCCCCCTCCAGGACGGCGGCATGCTGCCGCGTCTCCGTTGGGGAGTCGGCCTCCGGGGTGGTGTCGCGTGGTCGGGTGAGCGTGTCCGGGGGGCGGTGGGGGGCTCCGGGAGGTGGTGGGGCGCTCGGGGTGTCGTGGGCGCGGCTGGGGGTTGGCGGGGCCGAAGGGGGTGGGAACGGGTGGGTGGGTGAGGGCATGGTGGGGTCCGTTGTCCGGTGGGGCGGGGTCAGATGCCGTGACCTCGGCGGTGGAGGAGGGCGAGGACGCGGGGGGCGGGGATGAGGCCGGCGGCGACGGCCAGCGCGATGGGAGCGCGGGGTTCGCCGAGGCGGGCCGACAGGGCGCGGGAAGCCCAGCGGGCCGCGTCGAGGCGGTGGCCGAGCGCCGCGTGGCCGAAGGCGAGCTGGCCGTAGATCCGTGCCGCGCCGCGTGGATCCACGGCCAGTTCGGGATGCCGGGCGAGCATCCACTCCAGCCCGGCGATGCGGTCGGCCCAGCGGGCGGCGTAGTGGGAGGCCCCCCACCGGACCCGGACGAGGGGCCGGTCGGCGCAGGCGATCGGGTGGCGCCGGGCGGCGCGGAGCGCGAGGTCCCAGTCCTCGTTCTGCCCGGCGGGGGCGCTTTCGTCGACCCAGAGCGCGCCTCGCCGGAACAGGAACGTCGAGGAGTGCACCATGACCATGCGCGACCGGGTCAGGTCGGCGGCCGTGACCCGGTCGGCCCCGGCCAGCCGGATGACGCGCCGGTCGCCGTACTCGATCTCGATGCCGCAGCTCACGAACTCGGCGCCGGTGGCGGCGAGCCGCACCTGGGCGGCGAGTTTGCCGGGCAGCCAGAGGTCGTCGTCGTCGCAGAAGGCGACGAGCTCGGTGTCGCAGGCGGCGATGCCGGTGTTGCGCGCCCCGGGCAGTCCCGGGCTGAGCCGGTTGCCGATCACTCTCGCCTGGGCGGGCACCTGCCGCCGCACGGTCTCGGGCGGCACGCCGTCGGCGACGACGACCACGTCGACCGGGTGGTCCTGGGCGAGCGCGGCGAGCACGGCCTCGCGCAGGAGGTCGGGCCGGTCGCCGCGCGTGGGGACGACCACGCCGACGGGACCGGTCATGCGCTCGCCCTGCCGTAGCCGTAGCGGGCCCGGAGCGGCCAGGTGAGCGCGGCGACCAGCCTGCGGTGGTGGCGCGGCAGCCCCTGCCGCCAGGCGTCGTCGCGGGCCAGCTCGACGCGGCCCACTTTGAAGCGCATCGGGTTGCCCGAGGAGGTGTGGCTGGTGGTCAGGTAGGCGGTGGTGCCGTCGAGGAACGGCAGCCGGAACTCGGTGAGCCCGAGCACCCCGGCGAGCCCGGTCAGCGTGGCCTCCGGCGCGGCCAGCAGGTCCTCGTAGCGGATGCGGGTGACGGGGGCGCCGCGCCGGGCGAGGACTTCGAGGGCGAAGTTCTGGGCGTTCCAGTGGACGGCGGTGCGCAGCGGGGTCCAGCGGGTCATCGGCTGCCCGTCCTCGGGCCTGGCCACGCTGCGGCTCCAGGAGTGGGCGACGGCGCGCGGCTCGCGCACCACCTGCACGACCTGGGCGTCGACCCCGGCCTCGACCAGGCAGTAGGCGAGGGAGGCGTGCTTGCTGGAGTCGATCACCACGCGGGCGCCGGCGGCCTCGGCGGCGGCGCGGTAGACGCGACGGTAGGCCCGTACGTATTCGGCCAGGTCTGCGTGGGCGATGCGGGCCACCCGCCGGGTGCGGTCGACGCGGTGGCGCAGGGCGACGACCCGTTCGGCGAGCATGGCCGTCCAGCCGTTGAACGCGCGGTCGCCGACGCGCACCCAGAACGGGCAGACGCTGAACGCCCGGCCGCACCCGCACGCCTCGTCGGCCAGCACGCCGCGCTCCCACAGGTGGACGACCTCGCCCAGGGGCACGACGCCGGGCAGCTCGCCGAGGAGCCGTTCGAGCAGTGTCGTGCCGCTGCGGCCGAGGCCGCCAAGGAAGATCACGCGCGGTTCGCTCACGGGCATGGACTCTCGCATCGCCAACACGGAACGTGGAGACACTAGCGCGGAGAGTAATCAATCGGCCAAGGAACCGGAAATGATCTACCTAACGCGGAACGGCCGGCCGCGGGAAGCGCGACCGGCCGTTTCGGGAGCGAAGCTCAGCGGGAGTCGATGACCATGCCCGCCGCCACGGTGCTGTTGCTGGTCTCGTCGATCAGGATGAAACCGCCGGTGAGCCGGTTGCGCCCGTAGTCGTCGACGAACAGCGGCTGCGTCACCCGCAGCGTCACCCGGCCGATCTCGTTGAGGCCCAGCGCGGTGGCCTCCTCGTCACGGTGGAGGGTGTTGACGTCGAGCCGGTACTGCAGGTCGCGCACCAGCGCCCGCGCGGTGCGGGTGGTGTGCTTGATCGTCAGCTTGGAGCGCGGCGTCAGCTTGGAGGTGTCGGCCATCCAGCAGACCATCGCCTCCAGGTCCTGGGCGGCCTGCGGCTGGTTGTTGGGCCTGGCGATCATGTCGCCGCGCGAGATGTCGAGGTCGTCCTCGAAGCGCAGCGTCACCGACATGGGCGGGAACGCCTCCTCCACCGGCCCGTCGAAGGTGTCGATGGAGGCGATCCGGGTGGTGAGCCCGGACGGCAGGTGGACGACCTCGTCGCCGGGCTTGAGCACGCCGCCCGCCACCTGGCCGGCGTAGCCGCGGTAGTCATGGAAGGCGTGGTCGGTGGCCCGCTGCGGGCGGATCACGTACTGGACCGGGAAGCGCACGTCGGTCAGGTTGCGGTCGGAGGCGATGTGCACGTTCTCCAGGTGGTGGAGCAGCGAGGTGCCCTGGTACCAGGGCATGTTCTCGGAGCGGGACACCACGTTGTCGCCGTTGAGCGCGGAGATCGGGATGAACGTCAGGTCGGCCACGTTGAGCTTGGAGGCGAACGCGGTGAACTCCTCGCGGATCTCCTCGAAGCGCTCCTGGGAGTAGTCGACCAGGTCCATCTTGTTGACCGCGAGCACCAGGTGCGGGACGCGCAGCAGCGAGGTCAGGAAGGCGTGCCTGCGCGACTGCTCCAGCACGCCCTTGCGCGCGTCGATGAGGATGATGGCCAGGTCGGCGGTGGAGGCGCCGGTGACCATGTTGCGGGTGTACTGGATGTGGCCCGGCGTGTCGGCGATGATGAACTTGCGCCGGGGCGTGGCGAAGTAGCGGTAGGCGACGTCGATCGTGATGCCCTGCTCCCGCTCGGCGCGCAGGCCGTCGGTCAGCAGCGACAGGTCGGTGTATTCGGTGCCGCGGTCGCGCGAGGTGCGCTCGACGGCCTCGAGCTGGTCTTCGAAGATCGCCTTGGAGTCGAACAGGAGCCGCCCGATGAGGGTGGACTTGCCGTCGTCGACGCTTCCCGCCGTGGCGAAACGCAGAATGTCCATCGGTCTAGAAGTAGCCTTCCCGCTTGCGGTCCTCCATGGCGGCCTCCGAGGCGCGGTCGTCGGCCCTGGTGGCCCCGCGCTCGGTGATCCGGGTGGCCGCGATCTCCTCGATGATCTCCTCGACCGTGGCGGCCGTGGACTGCACGGCGCCGGTGCAGGTCATGTCGCCCACGGTGCGGTAGCGGACGACGGCCTCGAACAGCGGCTCGTCGTCGCCCCGCTGGACCACGTCGGCGTCGGGCAGCAGCATGCCGTCACGCTCGAACACCTTGCGGGTGTGGGCGAAGTAGATCGACGGGATCTCGATGCCCTCGCGCCGGATGTAGTCCCACACGTCGAGCTCGGTCCAGTTGGACAGCGGGAAGACGCGGATGTGCTCGCCCTGGGCGATGCGGCCGTTGTAGAGGTTCCACAGCTCGGGGCGCTGGTTCTTCGGGTCCCACTGGCCGAACTCGTCGCGGAAGGAGAAGACGCGCTCCTTGGCCCTGGCCTTCTCCTCGTCGCGCCGGGCGCCGCCGAAGACGGCGTCGTTGCGGTTGGCCTCGATGGCGTCGAGCAGCGTCGTGGTCTGCAGGCGGTTGCGGGAGGCGCGGCGGCCGGTCTGCTCGGCGACGCGGCCCTGGTCGATGGACTCCTGCACGGAGGCCACGATCAGCTTGGCGCCCAGCTCCTCGACGCGGCGGTCGCGGAACTCGATGACCTCGTCGAAGTTGTGGCCGGTGTCGACGTGCATGAGCGGGAACGGGATCGGCGCGGGCCAGAACGCCTTCTCCGCGATGCGGAGCATGACGATGGAGTCTTTGCCGCCGGAGAAGAGCAGACAGGGGCGCTCGAACTCGGCAGCCACCTCGCGCATGATGTGGATGGCCTCGGCTTCGAGTACGTCGAGCTGCGACGTCGTGTAGTCGCGCTGGAGCATAAGCGCTCTCCTCGGGGCGTTTTTAGCGGTGCAGGTCCCGAATCCCGGCGAGCAGGGTAGACGCCAAGTCCGGTAGGGAAACCAGAATATCCGGTAGGGAGGGGTCGGCTTGGTTGTAGGTCAGGGTTGAGCCGTCGACGCGGCTGGCGTGGGCTCCCGCGGCCAGCGCGACGGCGACCGGCGCGGCCGAGTCCCACTCGTACTGGCCGCCGGCGTGGACGTACGCCTCGACCTCTCCGGTGAGCACCGCGCAGATCTTGGCCCCGGCCGAGCCGATCGGCACCAGGTCGGCCCCGGCGAGGTAGGCGAGCTTCTGCACGAACTCCGGCGGCCTGGTGCGGCTCACCGCGATGCGGAAGCGGCCGCCCTCGTGGGCGGGCAGCTTGGGCGGCTCGGCGGTGCCGAGCGTGCGGCCCTGGGCGGGCAGCGCCACGGCCCCGGCGCTCAGCGTGCCGCGCTCCCACAGCGCGACGTGGACGGCCCAGTCGGCGCGGCCCTCCTCGGAGAACTCGCGGGTGCCGTCGAGCGGGTCGACGATCCACACCCGGTCGGCCGACAGCCTGCGCGGGTCGAGCCGCTCCTCGCGGGTGGCCTCCTCCGACAGCACGCTGTCGCTGGGCCGCAGCCTGGCCAGCGCCTCCATCAGGAACTCGTGGGAAGCCCGGTCACCGGCGGCCTTGAGCGCGGCCTGGTCGGCGAACCCGACGCGGTCCCGGACCGCCAGCAGGTGCTCGCCCGCCTCGGTCGCCAGGTCGGCGGCGAGGGCGTGGTCGTCGCGAATCGTCATCAGTAAGCTCCTTGCCCGCGTGCGACGGCCGACCAAGTCTTCCACAGGATCTGCAGGTCCAACATGAGGGACCAGTTCTCCACGTAACGCAGGTCGAGCCGGACCGATTCCTCCCATGACAGATCGGACCGGCCGCTCACCTGCCACAGCCCGGTCAGCCCCGGCCGGACGAGCAGCCGTCTGCGCACGTCGTCGCCGTAGCCGGCGACCTCCTCCGGCAGCGGCGGGCGCGGGCCGACCAGCGACATGTGGCCGAGCAGCACGTTGAGGAGCTGGGGCAGCTCGTCGAGCGAGTGGCGGCGCAGGAACATGCCGAGCGGCGTCACCCGGGGATCGTTGCGGATCTTGAACAGCGGGCCGTCGCCGTCGCTGACCAGGGTGATCTTCTGATATTCGGAGCCGCGCCGCATCGTGCGGAACTTCACGATCGTGAACGGCCTGCCGTCCCTGCCGATCCTGACCTGGCGGAACAGCGCGGGGCCGGGGCTGGTGGCGCGTACGGCGACCGCGAGCCCGGCCAGCAGCGGGGCGAGCAGCACGAGCAGGACGGCGGCCACCAGCCGGTCGAAGACGTTCTTGACGAGCTGCCTGGCGCCGGTCAGCTCGGGGTGCTCAACGTGCAGCAGCGGCAGCCCGGCGGCCGGCCTGATCATGGTGCGCGGCCCGGCGACCTCCATGAGCGCGGGGGCCACGACGAGCTCGGTCTGGGTGGCCTCCAGCCGCCAGGCGAGGCGACGCAGCGCCAGGCCGTCCATCTCGGGACAGGCGAGCACGGCGACCGTGTCGGCGCCTGCCTGCTCGACGACCAGCGGCACGTCGCTGAAGTGGCCGGCGACGGGCACCTCGGCCACGCTGTCGAGGGCGGCGTCGTCGGGCAGGCAGGCGGCCACGACGTCCATGCCGTGGTAGCGCTCCTTGCGGAACAGGCGTACGAGCTCGTCCACGGAGGCGGCGTGGCCGACGGCCACCACGCGGCGCAGGCACTCGCCGCGCGCCCGGCGGCGGTGCAGGGCGCGCCGCAGGGCGTGGCGCAGCGCCAGCGTCAGCAACGTGACCAGCGGCAGCGCGAGCACCACGTAGCCGCGGGCGACGTCGGCCTTGGTCAGGTAGGAGCCGATGGCGAGCAGGGCGGTGAGCGCGGCCCCGCAGCGCACGATGCGGCGGAACTCCTCCGAGCCCTCGCCGATGAGGCGCGGCTCGTAGGCCCGGTTGAGCGCGACGGCGCCCAGCCACACAGCGGGCAGCGCGACGCTGACCAGCAGGTAGGGGAGCGCGTGGGCGCTGACGTGGCCGAACCGGAAGCAGAACGCGGCGGCCGACCCGGCGCCGGCGGCGAGCAGGTCGGCGCCCATCGCCCGGAGCTGGTAGGCGCGCACCCAGCCGGGCACGCGCGGCCCGGCGCGCCAGGCGACGCTGGGCTCGGCTCCGGCGACGGTCAGCAACCCGTCCTGCACGCACGCCTCCAGGTGACGTTCGTCAACGGAATGTCACCAGATCGTAGCCCTGTGTGCAGGCTGCCCAGGCGGGAACGGCGTTATGAGCGGATCAGCGTGGAGGGCCGGAAATGTTCAGATCGGCGCGGTGAAACTCGTTCTGCGTCACGTCGAGGCCGCGCTCCATGAGCGACTCCACCACGTCGGCCGCCCGGTCGACCAGGAACGGCAGGTCCTTGCGCTCGGCCGTGGCGAAGTCCTTCAGCACGAACGAGGCGGGGTCCATCCGGCCGGGCGGCCTGCCGATGCCGAACCGTACGCGCAGGTAGTCGCGGGTGCCGAGGACCTTGGTGATCGACTTGAGCCCGTTGTGCCCGTTGTCGCCGCCGCCCAGCTTGGCGCGCAGCGCCCCGTACGGGACGTCGAGCTCGTCGTGGACCACGATGAGCCGGTCGGGGCCGATCTTGTAGAAGTCGGCGAGCGCCTTGGTCGGCCCGCCGGAAAGGTTCATGTACGTGAGCGGCTTGGCGAGCACGGCGGCCCGCGTCTCCAGCACCTCGGCCCGGCTGCGGTGCGCCTTGAACCGCCCGCCGGCCCTGGCGGCCAGCTCGTCGAGCGTCATGAAGCCCGCGTTGTGCCTGTTGCCCGCGTATTCGGGGCCGGGGTTGCCGAGCCCGACGATCAGCCAGCGGTCCATGTGCTTCCCCTCAAGCGGAAAGGGGCAGCCGGCATGCCGACTGCCCCGTGACCGGGATGGTTACTCGGCGGCAGCGGCCTCGGCGGCCTCGCCCTCGGCAGCCTCGCCCTCGGCGCCCTCCTCCTCGGCGGGAGCCTCGGTCGGCTTGGCGTTGACCTGGATGACCACGGTCTCCGGGTCGGCGATCAGCGTGGTGCCCTTGGGCAGGTCGAGCTGGCCGGCGGTGATCGAGGCGCCGACCTCCAGGCCCTCGACGCTGACCTCGACGCCGGTCGGGATGTGCGTGGCCTCGGCCTCGACCGCGATGCTCATGAGCTGCTGGTCGAACAGGCCCTCGGAGTTGACGTCACCGACGGCGGTGACGGGGATCTCGACGGTGACCTTCTCGCCGCGCTTGACCAGGAGCAGGTCGACGTGCTCGACGAAGCCCTTGATCGGGTCACGCTGGACGCCCTTGGGCAGCGCGAGCTCGTCGACGCCCTCGCCGTGGAGGCGGATCAGCACGTTGGGCGTGCGGAGCGCGAGGAGCACCTCGTGGCCCGGCAGGGTCAGGTGCTTGGGGTCGATGCCGTGCCCGTAGAGGACGGCGGGCACCTTGTCGGCGCGGCGGATCTTGCGGGCGGCGCCCTTGCCGAACGTGGTGCGCTGCTCGGCGGCGATACGGACTTCAGACACGACATCTCCTAGGGATGCAGAGTGCGAATGGGGTTTTGCGCTCCCCCTCACCCGCCCTAGCGGAAGGCGTTACGAGCGCAACCCTCTCAGCCTACCGGGCTCAGGTGTCTCCCTCGAACAGACTGGTGACGGAGCCGTCGGTGAACACCTCGGTGATGGCGCGGGCGATCAGCGGGGCGATGGACAGCACGGTCAGCTTGTCGAAGCGGCTCTCCTGCGACAGCGGCAGCGTGTTGGTGACGATGACCTCGGAGATGCGCGAGTTCTTCAGCCGGTCGACCGCCGGGTCGGAGAACACCGCGTGCGTGGCGGCGGTGATCACATTGGTGGCGCCCTGCTCGTAGAGGGCGTCGGCGGCCTTGCAGATCGTGCCGGCGGTGTCGATCATGTCGTCGATGAGCACGCAGGTCCGGCCGCGTACCTTGCCGACGACCTCGTTGACCTTCACCGAGTTGGCGACGTCGAGGTCGCGCCGCTTGTGGATGAAGGCCAGCGGGGTGCCGAGCGTGTCGGCCCAGCGCTCCGACAGCCGCACCCGGCCGGTGTCGGGCGAGACGATCGTGGTGTTGGCCAGGTCGAGCTTGTTCTTCAGGTAGCTCTCCAGCACCGGCATGGCGAACAGGTGGTCCACCGGGCCGTCGAAGAAGCCCTGGATCTGCGAGGTGTGCAGGTCGATCGACATGAGCCGGTCGGCGCCCGCGGTCTTGAAGATGTCGGCGATCAGCCGGGCGGTGATGGGCTCACGGCCGCGGCCCTTCTTGTCCTGCCTGGCGTAGCCGAAGAACGGCATGACCACGGTGATGCGCTTGGCGGAGGCCCGCTTGAGCGCGTCGACCATGATGAGCTGTTCCATGATCCACTGGTTGATCGGGCCGGTGTGGCTCTGGATCACGAAGGCGTCGCAGCCCCGGACGGATTCCAGGTAGCGGGCGTAGATCTCGCCGTTGGCGAAGTCGATCAACTTGGTGGGGGTAAGGGAGACGCCCACGTGCTCGGCGACCTCCTCGGCCAGCTCCGGATACGCGCGGCCGGAGAAGAGCATGAGGTTCTTCTCGCCCGGCTGTTTAATGCTGGTCACTGCTGCTCTCCTGCTGTTGCTGCTCGGCCAGCGCCCGCTCGGCCGCGGCTGCCGACTTCGTGCCCGCGCGCCTGCGCAAGACCCATTTCTCGATGTTGCGCTGACGCGCTCTCGCCACCCCGATCGCGCCGGGCGGCACATCGCCGTCGATGACGGAGCCGGCGGCCGTGTAGGCGCCGTCGCCGATCGTCACCGGGGCGATGAGCATGGTGTCGCAGCCGACGAACGCGCCGTCGCCCACGGTGGTGCGGCTCTTGTTGACGCCGTCGTAGTTGACGAAGACCACGGCCGCGCCGACGTTGACGTCGTCGCCGATCGTGGCGTCGCCCGCGTAGGTCAGGTGTGGGACCTTGGAGCGTTCGCCGACCTGGGAGTTCTTCATCTCGACGAAGGTGCCGGCCTTGGACTTGCGGCCCAGGACGGTGCCGGGACGCAGGTAGCAGTAGGGGCCGACGCTGGCCTCTGGGCCGATCTCGGCGCTGTCGGCGACGGCGTTGCGGACGACCGCGCCGGCGCCGACCCGGGTGTCGGTGAGCGTGGTGGCGGGCCCGACCTCGGCGCCGGCCTCGATGACCGTGCTGCCGTGGAGCTGGGTGCCGGGGTGGATGACGGCGTCGGGCTCGATGGTGACGCCGACGTCGATCCAGGTGCTGGCCGGGTCCACGATGGTGGCGCCGGCGCGCATGTGGCGCTCCAGCAGGCGCTGGTTGAGCACCTTGCGGGCGTGGGCGAGCTGGACGCGGTCGTTGACGCCCTCGACCTCGGCGTGGTCGGCGGCGACGTGCGCGCCGACCCGGTGGCCGTCGCCGCGCAGGATCGACAGCACGTCGGTGAGGTACTCCTCGCCCTGGGCGTTGTCGGTGGACACCCGCTTGACGGCGTCGGCCAGGAGCGCGCCGTCGAAGGCGTAGATGCCGGAGTTCATCTCCTTGATGGCGCGCTGCTCGGGGGTGGCGTCCTTCTCCTCGACGATCTCCAGCACGGCGCCGTCCGGGTCGCGGACGATGCGGCCGTAGCCGGTGGGGTCGGGCACCTCGGCGGTGAGCACGGTGACCGCGTTGCCGTCGGCCTCGTGCTTGCGCAGCAGCTCGGCCATGGTCTCGGCGCGCAGGAGCGGCACGTCGCCGTAGGTGACCAGGACGGTGCCGGTGATGGCGCCGACCTCCTCCAGCACGGTGCGGACCGCGTGGCCGGTGCCGCGCTGCTCGCGCTGGACGACGGCGCGGGCGTCGGGGCTGGTCTCGGCGAGGTGGGCGCCGACGCGTTCGAGCGCGTGGCCGATGACGACGATGAGCCGCTCGGGACCGAGGTCACGGGCGGCGGAGAGCATGTGGTCGACCAAGGCTCGGCCGCACAGCTCGTGCAGGACTTTCGGGGTCTGGCTCTTCATCCGGGTCCCCTCGCCGGCGGCGAGGACGACGACGGCTGCCGGGCGCGGCACACTCACGGACTGAGGCTCCCTGTGGCTGGACGGTTCAGGGCAGTGGCTACCGCACCGCTACCCTCCCGACATCGTGAGGATACCTGCCCGTCCTGGGCTCTCTCGCGAGGGGGGACGCCCGAAAGGCTCCCGGAAGAGGACTCGAACCCCTACAAAGTGGACCAAAACCACTTGTCCTGCCGATTAGACGATCCGGGATTAATCGGACACCGTGGCGTCCGACACACCCCCTACGATACCGATTCCGCGCCCACCTTCGCCCCCATCTGAGTGTCAGGGCGTTCTCTGGGCAGGGAGACGGCATAACAGACCGTCCCAAAAGCCGCAAGCCATGAAACCCACGCATGTCGTTGGCAAGCCCGTTGCGAAACACACATCGCCGCTTAGGGCTTCCTAACTTACGATGGCGTAGGTTACGTTTGCGTAGCCAGGACAATCACCGCAAACAGCTCGTGAGAGGCAGCCGATGACCGTACTCGCCGAACGCTCGACCCCAGGACCGAAGCCCGACTTCGAACCCGAACCGCGCACCAAGGCCGAACTGATCACGTTCGCGCTGGTCGTCGGGCTCCCGCTGATCGCTATCGGCGCCGCCGTGCCGATCGCGTGGGGATGGGGGCTCATCGGCTGGAGCGACGTGGTGATCGCGGCGGTCTTCTACGTCATCTCCGGTCTCGGCGTCACGGTCGGCCTGCACCGCTACTTCACCCACGGCTCGTTCAAGGCCAAGCGCCCGCTCAAGATCGCTCTGGGGATCGCGGGCAGCCTCTCCCTGGAGATGTCGGTGCTCGACTGGGTCGCCACCCACCGCAAGCACCACAAGTTCTCCGACAAGGAGGGCGACCCGCACTCGCCGTGGCGCTTCGGCCCCGGATTCAAGTCCATGACCAAGGGCCTGCTGTACGCGCACATGGGCTGGCTGTTCGACGCCGACCGGGTCAACCGTGAGAAGTACGCCCCGGACCTGGTCAGGGACCCGGACGTGATGAAGCTCCACCGCTGGTTCGGCGCCCTCGCGCTCACCTCGATCCTGCTGCCGGGCGTCATCGGCGGCCTCGTCACCTGGTCCTGGCAGGGCGCGCTGACCGCGCTGTTCTGGGGCTCGCTCGTGCGCATCGGCCTGCTGCACCACGTCACCTGGTCGATCAACTCCATCTGCCACGTGTTCGGCGAGGAGGACTTCCAGGTCCGCGACAAGTCGCGCAACGTGTGGTGGCTGGCCATCCCGTCGTTCGGCGAGTCGTGGCACAACCTGCACCACTCCGACCCCACCTGCGCCCGGCACGGCGTTCTCAAGGGGCAGATCGACCTGAGCGCCGGCGTCATCCGGATCTTCGAGCGGCTCGGCTGGGCGCACGACGTGCGCTGGCCCACTCCGGAACGCCTGGCGGCCAAGAGAATCTCCTGACAGCACGCCATTATGGGAACCGTGACCGAATCCCGATCTCGCAGGCGTATGACCGGAAGAGAACGAAGAGAGCAACTGATACTGATCAGTCGCACCCTGTTCGCTGAGAAGGGGTTCGACGGGACCTCCATCGAGGAGATCGCCGCGACCGCCCAGGTCTCCAAGCCGGTGGTCTACGAGCACTTCGGCGGCAAGGAGGGCGTCTACGCGGTGGTCGTCGACCGCGAGATGCAGAAACTCCTCGCCATGATCACCGAGGCGCTGTCGGCCACCCACTCGCTGGTCAAGCTGGAGCGGGCCGCACTGGCCCTGCTCCGCTACATCGAGGAGAGCAGCGAGGGGTTCCGCATCCTGGTCCGCGACTCGCACGCCGCGTCGGGCACCGGCACGTTCGCCAGCCTGATCAGCGAGATCGCGAGCCAGGTGGAGGACGTCCTGGCCGACGAGTTCGTCGGCCGGGGCTACGACCCCAAGCTCGCCCCCATGTACGCCCAGATGCTGGTCGGCATGGTGGCGCTGACCGGCCAGTGGTGGCTGGACGTGCGCAAGCCCGGCCGCGAGGAAGTCGCGGCCCACCTGGTCAACCTGGCCTGGAACGGCCTGACCGGGCTCAACCCGCAGCCCACGATCACCCTGGCCACCCGGCCGCAGCCCGTCGCCGTACCGCAGCCCGCCGTACCGCAGCCCATCGTCCCGCAGCCCGCCGTCGCGCCGCGCACCAGCGACAAGGAGCTGCGCGAGCTGGAGAAGGCCCGCGAGCGGGAGCAGAAGGAGGCGGAGAAGATCCGCCAGCGGGAGCTGAAGGAGGCCGAGAAGGCCAGGGTGCGCGAGCTGAAGGAGCGCGAGCGCCTGCTCAAGGAGGCCGAGAAGGAGCGCGAGCGGCTCATGAAGGAAGCCGAGAAGGTCCGCGAGCGCGAGGACAAGCTGCGCCAGCGCGAGGCCCGGCTGGCCGAGCGGGCCGCCCGCCTCGGACAGGGCGAGCCGGGTGACTGAGAGCCGGGCGTCTCGCCAGGCGAATAAGTCGTTGCGGGGAAGTTAACGTTCTGTTCAACCGGACCGGGCATATTCCACGTATGTCCGCTGAACTGCTGCATTCCGGTAACGATCTACCCCTGCCACAGGAGAGGTTCCTCAATCGCGAGGAGAGCTGGCTGCAGTTCAACGAACGCGTGCTGGAGCTGGCCGAGGACGCGTCACTGCCGCTGCTGGAACGGGTCCGCTTCCTGGCGATCTTCGCCAGCAACCTCGACGAGTTCTTCCGCGTCCGGGTGGCCGGGCTCAAGCGGCGCATGGCGACCGGCCTGCTGCTGCGCACCAAGAGCGGGCTCAAGCCGAGCGAGGAGCTGGCCAGGATCGCGACCGTCGCCGACGATCTGGCCCGGCGGCACGCGGCGGCCTTCCACCAGCGGATCCGCCCGCAGCTCGCGACCGAGGGCATCGAGATCGTCCGCTGGGACGACCTGGGCCGCGAGGAACGCACCGAGCTGCGCAAGCTCTTCCGTGAGCGGATCCGGCCGGTCCTGACGCCGCTGGCCGTCGACCCCGCCCACCCGTTTCCGTACATTTCAGGGTTGAGCCTGAATCTGGCTGTCGTGGTGCGCAACCCGGCCACCGACCACACCGTGTTCGCCCGGGTCAAGGTGCCCTCCCAGCTACCCCGGTTCGTGACCGCGTCCAAGGACCGGTTCGTACCGCTGGAAGACGTCATCGCCGCGCACCTGGGCCAGCTCTTCAAGGGCATGGAGATCGTCCAGCACCACGTCTTCCGGGTCACCAGGAACGAGGACCTGGAGGTCGACGAGGACGTCACCGAGAACCTCATGCAGGCCCTGGAGAAGGAGCTGCGGCGGCGCAGGTTCGGGCCGCCGGTGCGGCTGGAGGTCGAGGACACCATCACCCAGGAGGTGCTCGACCTGCTCGTGGAGGAGCTGGAGCTGGCCCCGCACGAGATCTACCGGATCGCCGGGCCGCTCGACCTGACCGGGCTGCACGCGATCGCCGACCTGGACCGGGGCGAGCTCGGCTACCGCCCGTTCGTGCCCGCCGAGGCGATCAGCTCGGCCGACGACCTGTTCGCGGTGCTGCGCGAGCGCGACGTGCTGCTGCACCACCCGTACGACTCGTTCGCCACCAGCGTGCAGCGCTTCATCGAGGTGGCCTCCGCCGACCCGAGGGTGCTGGCGATCAAGCAGACCCTCTACCGGACCAGCGGCGACTCCCCCATCGTCGACGCGCTCATCGACGCCGCCGAGGCGGGCAAGCAGGTCGTGGTCGTGGTGGAGATCAAGGCCAGGTTCGACGAGCACGCCAACATCTCCTGGGCCCGCAAGCTGGAACGGGCCGGCTGCCACGTCGTCTACGGCGTCGTCGGGCTCAAGACGCACTGCAAGCTCGCGCTGGTCGTCCGCCAGGAGGCCTCCGGCGAGCTGCGCCGCTACTGCCACATCGGCACCGGCAACTACAACCCCAAGACCGCCCGGCAGTACGAGGACTTCGGCCTGCTCACCGCCGACCCGCTGGTCGGCGAGGACGTCACCGACCTGTTCATCCACCTGACCGGCTACTCCAACCATTCGGCCTACCGCCGGCTGCTGGTCGCGCCGCACTCGCTGCGCGGCGGGCTGCTGGCCAGGATCGAGCGGGAGATCGCCCACCAGCAGGCGGGCCGCCCGGCGCGGATCAGGATCAAGACGAACTCGCTGGTCGACGAGCCGATCATCGACGCCCTCTACCGCGCGTCACGGGCCGGCGTGCCGGTGGACCTGTGGGTGCGCGGCGTGTGCACGCTGCGGCCCGGCATCCCCGGCCTGTCGGAGACGATCCGCGTCCGCTCGGTGCTGGGACGCTTCCTGGAGCACTCCCGGGTGTACGAGTTCGGCCTCGGCAGGCGGCCCGAGGTGTGGATCGGCAGCGCGGACCTGATGCGGCGCAACCTCGACCGCCGGGTGGAAGCCCTGGTCAAGGTCACCTCGCCGCAGCACAAGGCGTACCTGATCGAGCTGATGGACCAGGCGATGGCCGAGACCACGAGCACGTGGTGGCTCGGCTCCGACGGCGCGTGGGTGCGCCACCAGGGCGATGACCTGCAGAGCCATCTGATCGGCACGCGCCGCTGGAGGACCATTGACGACTGACCCGATCCGGGCCGCCGGCGCCGTCGTGTGGCGCGGCGAGGAGAGCTCCCCCGAGGTGGCCGTCGTGCACCGGCCGCGCTACGACGACTGGACCTTTCCCAAGGGCAAGCTGGAGCCCGGCGAGCACGTGATCGCCGCCGCGCTGCGCGAGGTGCGCGAGGAGACCGGCCTGACCGTGACGCTCGGCCGCGCCCTGCCCCCGGTCCACTACCTGCTCGGCACGCGGCTCAAGCGGGTCGACTACTGGGCCGGGCGGGTGGCGGCCGAGGACCCGTTCACGCCCGGTGACGAGGTCGACGAGCTGCGCTGGCTGTCCCCGCAACGGGCGCGCGACCTGCTGACCTACGAGTGGGACGCGGGCCTGCTGCGCGCGCTGCCCGCCGCGCCGCTGGACACGGTCCCGCTCGTCCTGGTGCGGCACGGCTCGGCGGGCTCCCGCCAGGCGTGGCACGGCGACGACGCCCTGCGCCCGCTCGACGCCGAAGGCAGGGCCCAGGCCGCCACGCTGGCCGCCGTCCTGCCCGCCTACCGGCCCAGAACCGTGCTGAGCTCACCCAGCCTGCGCTGCGTCCAGACGCTGGAGCCGTACACCCGCGACATCACCCGCGACGCGCTGCTGGCCGAGGAGAGCCAGGACCCGCGCAAGACCCCGGCGCTGGTCGGCGAGCTGACCGGGCCCGCCGTCGTGTGCAGCCACGGCAAGGTGCTGCCCGAGCTGATCGCCGCGCTCGGCGGAACGGACGCGCACCTGCGCAAGGGCGCGTTCGCCGTGCTGCACCGGGTGGGCGAGCGGGTCGTCAGCGTGGAGCACCACGAGACGTGAGCTTCGCCACGGCCCGCGTCGTCTCCGCCCACACCCGGGGGAACTCCGCGTGCGCCCGCTCGGCCGCCGCCCGTTCGAGCCCGACCAGCAGCCCGTACGTGAACGTGTCCTCGCCGGCCTCCCTGGCCGCCTGCGCCTCACGGGCCAGCGTCTCCTGCGCGACCACCCCGTCCTGGTGCGCCCCCAGCACTTCCTGTACGTCCTCCGCCAGCTCGGCGAGCCTGGCCATCGGCTTGCCCAGCGGCCCCTGGAGCGCCTCGGCGGTGTAGCGGGCGCGCTTGGCGGCCTTGCGCACGTCGTGCATGGCCAGCTCGCGCGCCTGCGGGTCGGCGATCGCCCGCGCGGTCTCGTACGCCCCGGTCACCCGGGCCCAGCCCGCCTCCGCCACGTCCTGGAGGGTGCTCGCGGCGGGCCCGTCCGCGGCCTTCGTCAGCCGGGGCGCGGCCACCAGCCCGTCGAGCGCGTCCAGCAGCCGGTAGTAGCGCTCGCCGCTGAGCTCCTCGCGGATGCGCCCGTAGGCCTCCTGCTCGCGTTTGAGCAGGTCGTCGCCGAGGCGGACGCGGATGGGGCCGGTGACGAGCTCAGGCGCCAGCCGGTCCAGCTCGGCGGCGAACCTGGACCTGGTCACCTCCAGGTCACGGGCCTCGCCCAGCACCTCGCCGAGCCATCGCAGCTCCTCCTGCAGCTCGGCCGTGCCCCGGACGATCGGCTTGAACGCCTTGAGCGCGCTGCGCAGCCTGCGGGCGGCCACGCGCATCTGGTGCACCGCGTCGTGCTCGGCCCTCCGTACCCGGGGATCCTGGGAGAGGAGGGCGGCCACGTGACCCGCCAGGTAGCCGGCGACGGCGTGACCCGCGGTGCCCGGCTCCAGCTCGGCGCGCGGGACCGGTGGCGGGCCGAGGAGCTTGGCCAGCTTGCTGGCCGCCGCCGACGGCGAGGCGCCCGCCTTCGTCAGCCGCTTGCCCACCTTGGCCAGCAGCTTGGCGTCGCCCTCCAGCAGCTCGGCCTCGACCTCGCGCCAGCGGGTGACCGTATCGCCGCCGGTTTCGCCGTTCTTGCCGAACACCGTGCCTTTGACGCGGTCGTCGGCGATCTCCACGAGCTTCGTGTCGCCGTCGCGCAGGACCGTGATGCTGCGGCGCGTGTCGAGCTCGGCGACCACCTGGAGCTCGGCTCCCCGCGTGTAGGCGCGGACCAGCTCGGCCAGCTCGGCGGGGACGATCCTGGTGCTGCGGGTGAGCGGGTGGGTGATCTCCTGGCGCACGCCCTTGGCCTTGGGCAGCTTCAGATGCCAGCCGGGATCGGC
This sequence comes from Nonomuraea sp. NPDC049725, assembly GCF_040674795.1. Classification (NCBI taxonomy): domain Bacteria; kingdom Bacillati; phylum Actinomycetota; class Actinomycetes; order Streptosporangiales; family Streptosporangiaceae; genus Nonomuraea; species Nonomuraea sp. NPDC049725. The sequence goes on from NZ_JBFANJ010000010.1 coordinate 293,774, forward strand.
GCCGCCCCGCCTGCGCCGGAGCGTGACACCCCTGGATGCCAGCCGCAGATCGGGTGTGTCGTAATAAAGGGCGACGAGCCGGAAGGATTTGGGGCCGACGACCTCCGCCAGACCGGTCAGGTCCGGCACCTCGAAGCCGGGGGGAACGTCGAACTTGTCCTCGATCTCGATGCCCACGACACCTCGCAAGAGTCCGGTTCTCCGGACAATGATGTCACCCCGGGACGAACATCACACGGGCTGAAGCAGCTCGATCCTGTTGCCCACCGGGTCCGACACGTACACGCGCCGGTGGCCGGGGAACAGCTCGTCCGGCACCGCGTCGGGCAGCCTGGCCACCAGCGCGTCCAGGTCCGACACCAGGAACGCCGGATGCGCCTTGCGGGCCGGCCTGAAGTCCTCCTCGATGCCGAGGTGCACCTCCACGCCGCCGCCCCGGAACCAGGCGCCGCCCCGCCTGGCCAGCTCCGGCGGCTTGGGCACCTCCGTGAGCCCGAGCACGCCCGCGTAGAACGCCCGCAGCTCGGGCTCGCTGCCCGCCGGCGCGGCGAGCTGGACATGGTGCAGCGCTGTGATCATTTCTGGGCCACCACGAAGATCCGGCGGAACGGGAACGGAGTGCCGTACTCCCTCGCGGGATAGGCGTCGGCGAGCAGCCCGGCCAGCTCCGCGGTGAACCGCTCGGCCTCGTCCGGGCGCAGCCGGTCGAGGACCGGGCGCAGCGCGGTGCCGGACACCCAGTCGAGCACCGGCCTCTCGCCCTGAAGGATGTGCACGTACGTGGTCTCCCAGGCGTCCACCCGGCAGCCGCTCAGCAGGTCCGCGTAGTCCACCGGCGTGCCGACCGGGTCGCCCCTGTCGAGGTCGCCGAGCCGGTCCGACCATTCCCGCGACGCGCACAGCTCGCGGATGGCCGCGTGGCTGGGGGCGCGATGGTTGCCGGGGACCTGGAAGGCCAGCCAGCCGCCGGGGCTCAGCGCCTCGACCCAGCGTTCGATCAGGTCGCGGTGCTCGGGGACCCACTGGAGGACGGCGTTGCTGACCAGCACGTCCACGGGGCGGTCGGGGTGCCAGGTGGTCACGTCGGCGACGGCGAAGCTCGGCGTGGCGCCGTCGATCGAGCGGGCTCTGGTGATCATGTTCGGGGAGGAGTCGAAGCCGTCCACCGTCGCCTCCGGCCAGCGGCGGGCCAGCTCCGTGGTCAGTTCGCCGGTGCCGCAGCCCGCGTCCACGACATAATCGGGGCTGTCGGCCCGTACCCGGGCGAGGAGCTCGAAGAACGGCCGCGACCGTTCGTCGGCGTACCTGTCGTACGTGGCCGGGTCCCACATATCTCTTGACATGAAGATAATTGGTATCGAGATATGTATCTCGATGTCAAGACAGTACACTCATGCCATGACGCACGATGCGCAGGACGAGGTCGACAGGCTCGTCGCGGCGTGGCGGGCCGAACGCCCCGACCTCGACGTCGAACCGCTCCAGGTGCTCTCGCGGGTGTCCAGGCTGGCCAAGCACCTCGACCGGGCCCGGCGGGCCGCCTTCGGCGAACACGACCTCGAACCCTGGGAGTTCGACGTGCTCACCGCCCTCCGGCGCGCCGGCAAGCCGTACGAGCTCAGCCCCGGCGCCCTCCTCCGCGCCACCCTCGTCACCTCCGGCACCATGACCAACCGCATCGACCGCCTCGCCCAGGCCGGCCTCGTCCGCCGCCGCCCCGACCCCGAGGACCGGCGCGGCGTCCTCGTCTCCCTCACCGACACCGGGCTCGCCCGCGTCGACGCCGCCTTCTCCGACCTGCTGCGGCGCGAGCACGAGCTCCTGTCCTCCCTCGCCCCGGATGACCAGCGAACCCTCGCCGCCCTCCTCCGCACCCTCCTCGCGCCCTTCGACAGCTGACCCCCGGCTGAGCTCCACGCCCCTCCCCTCACATGGGGGCGGCCCGCACAGGCCATCCGGCACGGGGCTCCCAGCGGGGTCTGGCACAGAAATGCCCCAGGGGGCAGCCGCCACCCCCCGGTCGCCCTTGATGCCCGAGGGCCCGTACGGCGTTCACCCGAGGCGGGGTCGGCGGCGTCAGTCGCCCAGGCGGTCGGCGAGCTCCAGCCACTCCGCCTCGACGCTCTCCTTCTGGGCGTGCAGGTCACGGAGCTGGGCGTCGAGGGAGCCGAGCTTGGCGTAGTCGCTGGCCGCGTCGGCCATCGCGGCATGCAGCTTGGCCTCCTGGCCGCTGAGCTTGTCGAGCTGCCGTTCGAGGCGGTTGAGCTCCTTGCGCAGCTCGCGCTCCTCCTTGGCCGAGAGGCCGGAGACCTCGCCGGTGGGAGGCGCGGGCTGGGCCGCCGAGTTGGCCGACTGGGCGGCGGGCTGCCCGGCCGGGGTGCCGGCGACGCGAGCCGTCACGGCGGTGCCGGCGGCGCGGCGTTCGAGGTATTCGTCCACCCCGCCCGGCAGGAACGACAGCCGGCCGTCGCCGAGCAGCGCCACGCACCGGTCGGTGACCCGCTCCAGGAAGTAGCGGTCGTGCGTGACCAGGATCAGCGTGCCGGGCCAGGCGTCGAGCAGGTCCTCCAGCTCGTTCAGCGTCTCGATGTCGAGGTCGTTGGTCGGCTCGTCGAGCAGCAGCACGTTCGGGTCGTCCATGAGCAGGCGCAGCAACTGCAGCCGCCTGCGCTCGCCACCGGACAGGTCGCCGACGACCTTCCACTGCGCCTCGCCCTTGAACCCGAGGCGTTCGAGCAGCTGGGAGGCCGTCCACTCCTTCTTGCCGACCTGGATGTACTTGCGCACCGACTCGACCGTCTCCAGGACCCGCCGCGTGGGGTCGAGCTCGGCGAGCTCCTGCGACAGGTGCGCGAGGCGTACGGTCTTGCCGCGCACGACCCGCCCCGAGTCGGGCTTGATCGTGTCGGCGAGCAGGCGCAGCACCGACGACTTGCCGGACCCGTTGACGCCGATCAGGCCGATGCGGTCGCCGGGGCCGAACTGCCAGGTGCAGTCATCGAGCACCAGCGGGCCCGCGCCGGGACCGCCGGCGTGCAGCGTCACGTCCTCGAGGTCGTACACGGTCTTGCCCAGGCGCGCGGCGGCGAAGCGCATCAACTCGACGGTCTCGCGCGGCGGCGGCTCGTTCGCGATCAGCGCCTGCGCCGCCTCGATCCGGAACTTCGGCTTGGACGTACGCGCGGGCGGGCCACGACGCAGCCAGGCGATCTCCTTGCGCATGAGGTTCTGGCGGCGCTCCTCGGCGGCCTGGGCGATGCGCGCCCGCTCGGCCTTGGCCAGCACGTACGCGGCATATCCGCCCTCGTAGCGCTCCACCCGGCCGTCGACGACCTCCCACGTACGGGTGGACACCGCGTCGAGGAACCAGCGGTCGTGCGTGACCACCACCAGCGCGCCCTTCCGGCCCGCCAGATGGGCGGCCAGCCAGGCGATCGCCTCGATGTCGAGGTGGTTGGTGGGCTCGTCCAGCATGATCAGGTCGTGCTCGCCGATCAGCAGCCGGGCCAGCGCCGTACGCCTGCGCTCGCCGCCCGACAGGTCGCCCGCCTTGGCGTCGAGGTCGAGGTCGCCGATCAGGTTGCCGAGGATCTCGCGGACCCGCTGGTCGCCCGCCCACTCGTGCTCGGCCAGCTCGCCCAGCACGGTCTCGCGCACGCTGTGTGACGGGTCGAGCAGGTCCTGCTGCGACAGGAAGCCGACGCGCAGGCCCCGTGTGTGCGTCACGCGCCCGCTGTCGGGCCGGACGTCTCCGGCGATCACGCTCAGCAGCGTGGTCTTGCCACCGCCGTTACGGCCCACGACACCGATGCGCTCACCCATCTCGACCCCGAGGGAGACGTCGCTGAGCAGCGGCTTGGGCCCGTAGGCGTGGGAGACTGACTCGAGATTGACCAGGTTCATCGTTCTCCAAGCGTATCGGCTCACGGAGAGCACGAAACTCCCCCAGCGGGCCGACGACCCGCCGCATCCACCTTCAGCTCCGCCCATACGCCTGCCCCGACCTGAACGCCCCGCCCCGGGCCAGCCGAACCGCAACGACCAGACGGCCCGTGCACCGCGCGAGTGCACCCATACGCCCGTGCGCCCGAAGGCCCGCGCGAGCGCACCCCACGCCCGCACACCCACGCACCCGTACGCCCGTGCGCCCACACGCCCGTGCAGTCGTACGCACGCACACTCGCACGCCCGTACGCTCCCGGGTGATCACCCCGCCGGTCCCCACGTGCAGCCAGAACGGGCGGGCCGAGCGGGGGCCCGAGCGGGGGGCCCGAGCGGGCGGGCCCCAACGTGCGACCGGAACGGGCAGGCCGAGTGGGCGGGCCAGCCGCGCGGCCCCAACGCGCGGCCCCAACGCGCGGCCCGAGCGCGCGGCCCGAGCGCGCGGCCCGAGCGCGCGGCCTCAAGGCGCGGGCCGTGCGGCCACAACTGCGGCCCGAACGTGCGGGCTAAGCCGGCGGGCGACCCGAGCGGGCTGGGGGTTAGAGGAGGGTGGCGCCGGGGGCGGGGCCGGAGGTGGGGATGGCCGTGTAGGTGCCTTCGGTCTGGGCCAGGGCTTGGGCCAGGCGGGTTGCGTGGGCGGCGTCGGCGGCGAGGAAGGCGCAGGTGGGGCCGGAGCCGGAGACCAGGGCGGCCAGGGCGCCGGCGGCGCGGCCCGCGGCCAGGGTGGTGGCCAGGGAGGGGCGCAGCGCCAGGGCGGCGGGTTGGAGGTCGTTGGCGAGGTGGAGGGCGAGGCCGTGCGGGTCGCCGGTGCGCAGGGCCTCCATGAGGTCGGGGTCGACCTCCGGCCAGGGGATCTTCGACGACGTGGCGGCGCGGAGGCGGTCGCACTCGGCGTAGACCGTGGGGGTCGACAGGCCGCCGTCGGCGATCGCGAAGGCCCAGTGGAAGGCGCCTCGGGTGGTGAGCGGGGCGAGGCGTTCGCCCCGGCCGGTGCCGACGGCGGTGCCGCCCATGAGGGCGAACGGCACGTCGCTGCCCAGGTCGGCGCCGATCTCCATGAGGTCTTCGCGCGGCAGGCCGAGGCCCCACAGCTCGTTGCAGGCCAGCAGCGCCCCGGCCGCGTCGGCGCTGCCGCCCGCCATGCCGCCCGCCACCGGGATGGCCTTGCGGATGACGAGGTCGACGCCGTAGGTGCGGCCCGCGTGCTTGGCGAGGGCGCGGGCGGCGCGGACGGCGAGGTTGCTGTCGTCGACCGGGACCCGGTCGGCCCATTCGCCGGTCACCGAGACGCCGATGGTCTCCGACTCGCTGGCCACCACCTCGTCGAAGATCGAGACGGCGTGGAAGACGTTGACGAGGTCGTGGTAGCCGTCATCCCGGAGCGGGCCGACGGAAAGCTGCACGTTGACCTTGGCGGGCACCCGTACGGTCACCGAACTCATGGATTCTGCCGCCACTTTCACTGCCGACGGGGCGAGGACACTCGATGGTAGCGGGACCGGGGGCGTGGGAAGGCGCCGTCCGGGATTCGGGGGCTGTGGAAGGGCGTCCTCGCAGGTCGAGGGTGCGGCCTCGCCCGCGCGGGCGGGGGGCGTGGCGGCGGGCGCGGGGCGGGATGATGGGGCGGTTCGCGATGTTTGTGGGAGGGGTGGGGGTCATGGGTGAAGTGACCGTTGTCGAGGTGCCGCAGTGGCGGGGGTCCGGGGCGCCGACGGCGGAACGGCTGCGTGAGGGGGCGCGGTTGCTGGCCGGGATGGTCCCGGCCGGCACGCGGGTGCGGGTGGACGTGGTGGACGACGATCTGGCCGTGACCGCCCGGCGGGTGCGGACGGCCCTCGCCACGGCGGACGGGTCCGGGCTGGTGGTGGTCGTGGGGGGCGATTGCGGGGTGGAGCTGGCGCCGGTCGAGGCGGCGCTGCGGGAGTACGGCGAGCGGCTGGTGGTGGTGTGGTTCGACGCGCACGGCGATCTGAACACTCCTGAGTCGTCGCCGTCGGGGGCGTATCACGGGATGGTGCTGCGGGCGCTCACCGGGGAGGGGCCGGTGGGGCTCGTGGCGGCGCCACCGCTGGACCCGGGGCGGATCGTGCTCGCGGGGGTGCGGGATCTGGACGCCGGGGAGGCGGAGTTCGTCCGGGCGGCGGGCGTGGGGCACGTGCGGGGGGCCGACGTGGGTGCGCTGCTCGACGCCGTCGAGGCAGCCAGCCGGGCGGACGGCGGGCGGGACGGCGGGGAAGGCGTCGGGGCGGGCGTCGGGACGGGCGTCGGAGGGGACGGTGGGGCGGGCAAGGTGGTTTACGTGCATGTGGACCTCGATGTGCTGGATCCGGGGGTGTTCGGGAGCGTCGGGGCGCCGGTGCCCGGCGGGTTGCTGCCCGAGGAACTGCTGGGCATGGTGCGGGCGCTCGCGGAGCGGCACCCGGTGGCCGGGCTGGGGATCACCGAGTACGAGCCCGCGCGGGAGGAGGACCGGGAACTGCTGGCGCCCCTGGTGAAGGCACTGGTCGAGACCTGCGCCGGACGGGAGGCGGGTCAGCCCGGGCGGACGGCGCCCCGGTAGGTGGCGCGGAAGTAGGGGTTGTCGAGGAAGCGCGTCGTCCTGACCACGTCGCCGGTCTTCGGGGCGTGCACCATGACGCCGCCGCGTACGTAGAGGCCCACGTGGGTGGGGTCGCCGGAGCCGCCGCCGAAGAAGACCAGGTCACCCTGGCGCAGGGCCGTCAGCGGGACGCGGCGGCCCTGGCGGAACTGGGCGCCCGTGTAGTGGCCGAGTCGGACGCCCGCGCGGGCCCAGGAGTACAGGGTCAGGCCGCTGCAGTCGAAGCCGACCGTGGACGCGCCTCTGCCGATGCCCCGGGTGGGGCCGGACGGGGAGCCGCCGCCCCAGGAGAAGGGGGTGCCGAGCCGGGCCAGGGCGGCGGCCGCGGCGACGGCGCCCTTGGTGGTGGGGGCGCCGGGTTTCAGGCGGATGACCGCGCAGGCGACGGCGGCGGAGGCGGACGCGGGGCACGGGTCTCCCGGCGCGGACGCCGCCGCCGGAGACATGGGGAGGGCGAGCGCGGCGGTGAGGGCGGCCCCGGACACAGCGGCGGGGATGGTCTGGTGGACGGTCATGGTCGGCCTCCTGTCGTTGAAACGGGAGGCCCCAGGATCGTCCGGTGAACCTGGGCGTCATCGACCCGAACCAGGTTCTGTGGACAACTCGGCGCACGACGCCTGGAGGCTGTGGACGGAGGCTAAGGGTGGTGCTCGGCGATCCGGGCGAACGCCTCGACGTCGAGCTGTTCGCCCCGGGCCGAGGGGTCCACGCCTGCCGCGCGCAGCGCCGCCTCCGCCTGCGGCGGGCTGCCCGCCCAGCCGGCCAGGGCCGCGCGGAGCGTCTTGCGGCGCTGGGCGAAGGCTGCGTCGATCACCGCGAACACCTCTTCCCGCGACGCCGTGGTGGACGGCGGTTCGCGGCGCGTGAGGGAGACCAGGCCGGAATCCACGTTCGGCACCGGCCAGAACACCGAGCGCCCCACCGGCCCGGCCCGCCGCACGTCGGCGTACCAGGCCGCCTTGACCGACGGCACCCCGTACACCTTGGAGCCCGGCGCGGCCGCGAGCCGGTCGGCGACCTCCAGTTGCACCATGACCAGCCCCTTGCGCAGCGAGGGCAGCACCTCCAGCAGGTGGAGCACCACCGGGACGGCCACGTTGTAGGGCAGGTTGGCGACCAGCGCGGTCGGGGCGTGTCCGGCGAGGTCGGCTTCGGTGATCTTCATGGCGTCGGCGCCCACGACGGTGAGCTTGTCCGAGAGGTCGCGTTCGGCGACGGTGAGCGGAAGCTGCCCGGCCAGGACCGGGTCGATCTCGACTGCCACCACGTGACGGGCCTCGGGCAGCAGCGCGAGCGTGAGGGAGCCGAGGCCGGGACCCACCTCGATGACCACGTCGTCGGCCGTCACCTCGGCCACGCGGACGATCCGCCGGACGGTCCCCGCGTCGATCACGAAGTTCTGGCCTAGCTTTTTGGTAGGCCGCAGATCTAGCTTGTTCGCCAAAATACGTATTTCTGCGGGGCCCAGCAGCCTCATCATCCATACAGTCTCCCGCATCGAAGAACCTGCGATGGCGAACGGGGGCCGGTGAGGGGAGGATGGGTGGAACAGGAAGGGACGTCCCTCATGGAGCCAACGGGCGCCGCCCCGCTTCGCCCCACGGATCTGCGGGAGATCGGACCGTACCGGCTGCTCGGGCGGCTCGGCGAAGGCGGCATGGGGACCGTGTTCCTCGCCCGGGCGCCGACGGGGCGGTTCGTGGCCGTCAAGGTGGTCAAGGCCGAGTTCGCCAACCAGGAGGGGTTCGCGGCCCGGTTCCACGCGGAGGTCGACAACGCGCGGCGCGTCGCGTCGTTCTGCACGGCCCAGGTGCTGGACAACGGCGACACCGGCGACGGCAGGCCGTACATGGTGACCGAGTACATCGCCGGCACCCCGCTCTCCGACCAGATCGCCACGTACGGGGCCCTGGACCCCGGGCCGCTGCACGGCGTGGCGCTGGGCGTGGCGGCGGCGCTGGCCGCGATCCACGTCGCCGAGCTGGTGCACCGCGACCTCAAGCCGGCGAACGTCATCCTGTCGCTGTCGGGGCCCCGGGTGATCGACTTCGGCATCGCGCGGGCGCTCGACCGGGAGACCGGGTTCACGCTCTCCGGTGAGCTGCTGGGCAGCCCGGGGTGGTGGGCGCCGGAGCAGGTGCGCGGGCAGAGCGTGACCCCGGCGGCGGACATCTTCGCGTGGGGATGCCTGGTCGCGTACGCGGGCAACGGGCGGCATCCGTTCGGGCGGGGCGACCCGATCACGCTCGCCACCCGGGTCCTGCACCTGCAGCCCGACCTGGGGGTGCTGCCCGCGCCGCTGGACGAGCTGGTACGGCGCGCGACCGACATGGAGCCCGCGCGGCGGCCCACGGCGCAGGAGCTGGTGCTCGCCCTGGTCGGAGGGGCCGCGCCGACGTCGGCGAACCCGCCCACGCTGGTCGCGACCGAGGTGCTGAGCGACTGGCGGGCGCCGCAGAACGTGGTGGACGAACCAGACATCACGGCCACCTTCACGACGCCCCCGCCCGGCGACACGACCGCCGTGCGCCCCGCCGCGCCCGGCGACATGACCGCCGTGCGGCCCGCCGCGCCCGACCCTCCGAAGAAGGAAGTCGCGCACCACACGCTGCCGCCTCCCGACAGCGCCACCGACCCCGGTCACCAGCGGCCTCGCGGCACGCGGTGGCTGATCGCCGGCGCGGCCGCCCTGCTGGCCATCGCCGTCACCGGCGCGGTGCTGATCGCGACCTCCGGCCGCGACGGGGGCGTCCCGGGGGCGAGCGCGTCGCCGGTGGCCGCCGGGCAGCCCGCCGGTGACGTGGGCCGCCGGTTCACGCTGGGCGCGGGGTTCGACGACCCGATGCTGATCGTGCCGAGCGCGCCCGAGTGCGGCCTCAAGGAGTACGACGGCCGGACGCAGACGCAGGGCCAGCTCTGTGTGCTGCGCTGGACCGTGCTGAACCCCGGCGGCACGTCACGCGAGCTCGGCGACCCGGCCGTGACGCTCCGCGACGACCAGGGCGGCAGCCACGGCCCGCTGGAGGGCGGGCCGCCGGTGGCGGCGCTCGGGCCGGGTGACCGGATCGACGGCGTGTTCGTGTTCGACCTGCCGCTCTACCGCAAGCCGGTGGCGCTGTCGGCGACGATGCTCAAGGACGGCGACCAGATCGAGGTCAGGCTGTGAAGATCCTGCTGGCTCTCTTGCTGGCGCTGAGCCCGCTGTCCGTCCAGGCGGCCGGGTCGGCGTGCGGCGGGGCCGCCGACTTCGACGGCGACGGGGTGGACGACGTGGCGGTGGGCGACCCGTTCGCGGACGACCGGCGCGGCGCCGCGTACGTGATCTCGGGTGACAAGGTCGTCCCGGTCGAGGTGCCGGGGCTGGCGGAGGGCGACGGGTTCGGCTGGTCGGTGGCGCTGGCCGAGGTCGACGGCGACGCCTGCGCCGACCTGGTCGTGGGCGCCCCCTACACGGATGTGGCGGGCACGGCCGACGCGGGCGCCGCGTACGTGATTCGCGGCGGCGGGGCGGCGGCGCCGCAGCGGCTGGTGGCGCCCGGGCCGCAGCGCGGCGCGCGGCTCGGCTGGTCGCTGGCGGCCCGGGACGACCTGGTGGCGATCGGCGCGCCGTACGAGGACGACGGGACGCTCGCCGACGCGGGCGCCGTCTACGTCCGCAAGGGCTCCGGGGCGCTGCGCCGGATCAGCCAGCAGTCGGTGGACGTGCGGGGCAACAGCGAGGTGGGTGACCAGTTCGGCTGGTCGCTGGCGATGGGGCCGGGCAACGGCCTGGTGGTCGGCGTGCCGTACGAGAACGACGACGGCGCGGGCCGGCAGGTGGCCGAGGGCAAGGTCGACTCGGGCTCGGTGGTGGTCGTCGCGGACGCGCTGGCGGCGCGGCTGTCCACGGTCAAGCTCGACTCCCCCACCGACGCCTCGGGTGACCGCTACGGCTACGCGGTGGCGTGGGTGGCGGGCGCCGGGCCGGCCGTGGGGGCTCCGGGAGCGGGGTACGTGCAGCTCTACGACGAGAAGCTGACCCCGAAGGTCCAGGTGCGGCAGGGCGGCGGGGCGGCGTTCGGGTTCGCGCTGGCCGCCTCGGACGACGGCAGGCTGGCGATCGGCGCCCCGTACGGCGGCGAGGTGCGCGTGGTCGACGCCGCCGACGGCGCCGACGACCGGCGGTTCGCGCCGGCCGGCGGGCTGACCGGCTGGGCGCTGGCCTTCAGCGGCAACAAGCTGTACGCGGGCCGGCCGGACGCGGCCCCGTACGGCTCGGTGTCGGTCGCCGCGCGCAACGCCGACGGCCTGCGCGCGGTCCAGCCTCGGAAGGGGGCCGACTTCGGCGTCTCACTGGCCGGCTGAGGCGCTGGCCGACGAGACAGTGGGCGTGCCGAACAGGTGCGCCCCGCAGTTCGGCCACTGGCCCTCCCACTTGCCGGCGACCTTCTGGTAGAGCAGTTGCGCCCGGTACGTCTGCTCCTCGGCGGGCCAGGCGTGCGGCATGCCGGTGCCGCCGACGAGCTGCCACATCGGCAAACTGAACTGGTAGAGCCCGTAGTAGGGCCCGTGCAGGTTGACGGCCTTGGGGTTGCCGCGTGACTCGCAGTGGGCCAGCGCCGCCCAGTTGAGCCGCATGACCTCCAGCCCGACGGGCACGGTGCGCGGCGGCAGCACGGTGATCACGGTGCCCTCCGCCGGGAACGTGTGCGCGGCGGGCCGCACCTGCTGGCCTGGCTGGAGCGGGATCCCGCTCTGCCGGAGCGCTTCGCGCACGGTCCTGGCGGTGGTGCGGGTCTGGCGGGTGCTGCCGTTGGCGAACACGTACACGGTGCGCTTGGTGTAGACGGTCAGCGACATGCCGGTCAGCGGCACGTGGCGGTGGCGCGGCGCCGACAGGCGGCCGGCCGGGATGTCGAGTTCGGCCAGCGCGCCGCGCACGGTGGTGGCGGTGACGACCCGCCGCGTGGTGCGGCCGTCGACCGTCAGCGTGATCGGCCTGGCGCGCCGGATCTCGATGCGGGCGCCGTCGATGACCTGCGCATGGGCGGCGGGACGTACGACGTCGTCCCTGCCGAGCTTGACTCCCTGGTCGCCGAGCAGTTCGAGGACCGAGGAGGCGAAGCTCCGCACGGCCCTCGGCTCGCCGTCGACCACCAGCACCACGTCCTTGGCCAGGCTGCCGATGACCGCGATGGCGGTCACGGTCACCACGCCCGCCAGGCACACCACAGGCGTCCACGGCGAGCGCCAGGGGATCTTGGGACGCGGGGCACGCCGCTTTCCTCGCACGGGCGACCTCCGGTTGAGCTTCAGGCGCCCGACGGTAGTGACGGCGGAACCTCCGCCGCCGCGGCTTCACCGAATCATGGCTACCACTCGCCGAAGACCGTGATTCCGTTGGCGCTGATGGTCTCGCACAGCGCGTCAGGATGGACGCCCTTGACCTCGGCGAGGCAGCGCAGCGTGATCGGGATGAGGTAGGGGGCGTTGGGTTTGCCCCGGTGCGGGACCGGCGGCAGGTAGGGGGCGTCGGTCTCGACGAGCATCAGCTCGGCGGGCGCCACCTGCGCGGCCTCGCGCAGGTAGCCGGCGTTCTTGTACGTGACCGGCCCGGAGAAGGACATGAAATATCCGGCGTCGGCGCATTTCTTGGCCATGTCGGCGTCGCCGGAGAAGCTGTGGAACACCACCACCGGCGGCGGCCCTGCCTCCGCGAGCACCTTCAGCACGTCGTCGTGCGCCTCGCGGTCGTGGATGACCAGCGCCTTGCCGGTGCGCCTGGCGATCTCGACGTGCGCGCGGAAGCTCGCGTGCTGATCCTCCTTGGACGCCCAGTCGCGGTAGTAGTCGAGCCCGGTCTCCCCCACGGCCCGCACCTCGGGCCGCCCGGCCAGCGCCTCGATCTCGGCCAGCACCTCAGGAGTGGCGTCGTGGGCCTCGTTCGGGTGCACCGCGACCCCGGCGTAGACGCCCTCGTGCGCGGCGGCCACCTCGGCGTTCCACCGCGACGACGGCAGGTCGTAGCCGATCGTCACCAGCCGGGTGACGCCCACGGCGCGGGCGTCGTCGAGGATGCTCCGCACGCTCGCCTCGGCGGCCTGCGCGGCCAGCGCCACGGGGTCGCCGGACGACGCCTGCCGGTCGCCCACCATGATGTCGAGGTGGCAGTGGCTGTCGAACACCTGCGCGGACAGCGGCTCCGGGGCGGCGGGAATCTTGCTCACGCTCCTAAGGTAGCTTCCATGCGTTTCGGCATCCTCGGCAGCACCCGCGCGTGGCGCGCGGACGGCTCCGAGGTGGCGCTCGGCGGGCCGGCCCGGCGCGCGCTGCTGGCCTGCCTGCTGCTCACCCCGGGCCAGGTCGTGCCGCGCGAGCGGCTGATCGACGTCCTGTACGGGGACCGCCCGCCGGGCGACGTGCGGCACGCGCTGCAGTCGCAGGTGTCGAGGCTGCGGCGCGACGGCGTCGCGGTGGAGCTGTCGGCCGCCGGCTACCTGCTGGCCGCCGCCCCCGACGACGTGGACGCCCACCGCTTCCTGCGCCTGGCCGCCGAGGGGCGTGACGCCCTGCCGGGCGACCCCGGGCTGTCGGCGAGGCTGCTGCGGGAGGCGCTGGCGCTCTGGCGCGGGCCGGCCGTGGCCGACCTCGATCCCGCGTTCGGCGCGGCGCTGGAGGAGCACCGCCTGGAGGCGCTGGAGGACCGGATCGAGGCCGACCTGCTGCGGGGCCGCCCGCGTGAGGTGATCCCGGAGCTGGGCGAGCTGATCGACCGCCACCCGCTGCGCGAGCGGCTGCGCGGGCAGCTCATGCGCGCCCTCCAGGCCGAGGGCAGGCAGGCCGAGGCGCTGGTGGCGTTCGAGCGGGCCCGGCGGGTGCTGGCCGACGAGCTCGGCGCCGACCCGTCGCCCGCCCTGACCGGCCTGCACCGGTCGCTGCTCCACGGCGAGCCCGCGCCCGCCGGGCCTGCCCTGCCCGCCCCGCTGACCAGCTTCGTCGGCCGCGAGCGTGACGTGGCGGCGGTGCGGTCGCTGCTCGGCGGGGCGAGGCTGGTGACGCTGCTCGGCCCGGGAGGCGCGGGCAAGACCCGGCTGGCGGTGGAGGTCGCCCGGCCGTACGCGGACGTGTGCCTGGCGGCGCTGGCCCCGGTGGCGGGCGGCGGCGCGATCCCGCGCACGGTGCTGGCCGCGCTCGGCGTCCGCGAGAACGGCCTGCTCGGCCCGGTGCGGCCGGGCGGCGCCGCCGACGAGACCCGCCTGGTCCAGGTGATCGGCGAGCGGGCGTTACTGCTCGTGCTCGACAACTGCGAGCACCTGGTCGGCGAGGCCGCCGCGCTGGCCGAACGGCTGCTGGCGGCCTGTCCCGGCCTGCGGGTGCTGGCCACCAGCCGCGAGCCGCTGAACGTCACGGGCGAGCACCTGTGGCCGGTGCGGCCCCTCGCCCCGGACGACGCCGTCCGGCTGTTCACCGACCGGGCGTCGGCGGTCCGGCCGGGGTTCGCGGCCGGTGAGGCGGTGGCGCGGATCTGCGCCACGCTCGACGGGCTGCCGCTGGCGATCGAGCTGGCCGCGGCCCGCACCCGTACGCACGAGCCCGCGGAGCTCGCCGGGCGGCTCGCCCACGACGACCGGTTCCGCCTGCTGTCGCGGGGCAGCCGCACCGCCGACGCCCGCCACCGGACGCTGCGTGCCGTGGTCGCCTGGAGCTGGGACCTGCTCACCGCCGACGAGCAGGCGATGGCCCGCCGGCTGACGGTGTTCCCCGGCGGGGCGACGGCCTCGGCGGCGGCCCGGGTGTGCGCGCTGCCGGGGGCGGAGGAGCTGCTCGACTCGCTGGCGGACAAGTCGTTCGTGGAGGTCTCCGGCGGCCGCTACCGGATGCTGGAGACCATCCGCGCCTTCTGCGCCGAACACCTCGCCGCCGAGGAGCCCGCCGTACGCCGCGCGCACGCGGAGCACTTCCTGGCCCTGGCCGAGGAGTCCGACGCCCACCTGCGGCGCGAGGGGCAGCTCGACCGGCTGGAGCGGCTGGCTGCCGAGCACGACAACCTGATGACCGCCCTGGGCTGGGCCGTCGAGGCGGGCGAGGTGGCGACCGGGATGCGGCTGCTGGGGGCGATGTCGTCCTATCTGTGGATGCGCGGCATGCGGAGCGCCGCCGCCGGACCGGCGCTCGCGCTGCTGGAGGCCGCCGGTGACGTGCCCGACCCCGAGCTGGGCGACGACTACGTGCTGTGCCTGCTGACGGCGGTGAGCGGCGGCCTCACCCCGGCCGTCCGCGAGCCGTGGACCCGGGCCGCCGAGACGCTGGTGGCGCGCGGCGAACGGGGGCGGCGCAGGCCGTTGCTGGCGTTCCTGTGGCCGATGGTCACCGCCGGGGGCGACCACCCGCAGGTCACGATCCAGGTGATCCGGCAGGCCGCCGCCAGCCCCGACCCGTGGGAGCGGGCCGTCTCCCGGCTGGTGTGGGCCTACCCGCAGATGGCGGAGGCCGACTTCGGCGCGGCCGAGCGCGGGCTGGACGCGGCGCTGGCCGGCTTCCGGGCGCTGGGCGACCGGTGGGGGGCGGCGCTGGTGCTCGACGCGCTCGCCTGGATGGCGAGCGTGCGCGGCGACGACGCGACGGCGCTGGCCCGCGTCGAGGAGGCGGTCGCGCTGGCCGAACGGCTGGGGGCCGCCGAGGACCTGGCCGACCTGCTGTGCAACCGGGGCGACTACCGCATCCGCCACGACCTGGCCGGCGCCAGGGCCGACTACGAGCGGGCCGCCGAGGTGGCGCGGCGGGTCGGGCTGCCCACGTACGTCGGCACGGCGCTGCGCGGGCTCGGCGACGCCGCCTACCAGGAGGGCGACCTGGCCGGGGCGCGCGGCCTCTACGAGCAGGCGGTGCGGCTGGCCGACCCGCAGTGGCTCAAGAGCTCGGGCAGCAGGGCGCGGCTGCTGGTGGGCATGGGCAGGCTCGCGCGGGCCGAGGGCGACCTCGCGGCGGCCAGGGCCGCGTTCGTGCAGGCCGTGGAGGTGTCGCTGACGGTGGGGGCGATCCCCGAGTGCGCCCGGCCGATCGAGGCGCTGGCCGTGCTGGAGACGTACGCCACCGTCCCGGACGCCGGGCGGGCCGCGAGGCTGCTGGGGGTCGCGGCCGGGATCCGCGGCGCCGAGTCCGCCGACCCCGAGGTGACGAGCGCCGCCGCGGCCGTGCGCGACCTGCTCGGCGAGCCTGAGTACGCGCGCGTCAGGGGCGAGGGCGCGGGCCTGGGCATCGCCGAGGCGTGCCTGCTCGCCGGGGTCGCCCCTGCGGCCGTGGCGGCCTCACCCCTGCGCTCGACCAGCCGCTGAGGCCGGTGACTCACCGGTGAGCGGCCGGTGAGCACCGCCGGGCAGGCTCGGCCGCATGGACATCCTGATCTCCGGCGCGAGCGTCGCCGGCCCCGCCCTCGCCTTCTGGCTCACCCGCCACGGCCACCGCGCCACGATCGTCGAACGCGCGCCCGCCCTGCGCGCGGGCGGCTACGCCGTCGACTTCCGGGGCGAGGCGCACCTGACGGTGCTGCGCCGGATGGGCCTGCTCGACGCCGTCGAACGCGAACGGACCCGGATGGGCACCACCTGGAACGTCAACGAGGCGGGCAGGAAGCTGACCCGCATGCCCGAGGACCTGTTCGCCGGGGACGTGGAGATCCTGCGCGGCGACCTGGCCGCGATCCTGCACGAGGCGACCAGGGACGACACCGAGTACGTGTTCGGCGACTCCATCACCTCGATCTCCGAGGCCGGGGAGGTGACGTTCGAGAGCGGCGCGGCGCGGCGGTTCGACCTGGTGATCGGCGCCGACGGCCTGCACTCCAATGTGCGGGCGCTGACGTTCGGCCCGGAGCGGAGCCTCGTCCACCACCTGGGCCTGTACTGCGCGGTGTTCACCCTGGACAACTACCTGGGGCTCGACCACAGCGGCCTGGCCTACAACGTGCCCGGCCGGACGGTCGGCGTCTACAGCGCCAGGCACAACGCCGAGGCCAAGGCCATGTTCTGGTTCGCCTCGCAGCCGCTGGATCATGACCGGCGGGACGTGGCCGCGCAACGGCGGCTGCTGGCCGAGGTCTACGCCGGCGTCGGCTGGGAGACGCCCCGGCTGCTGGCCGCCATGGCCGGGGCCCCCGACTTCTACTTCGACTCCGCCAGCCAGGTCAGGCTCGACCGCTGGTCACAGGGGCGGGTGGCGCTGCTCGGCGACGCCGCCTGGTGCCCGTCGCCGCTGTCGGGCATGGGCACCGGGCTGGCCGTCGTCGGCGCGTACGTGCTGGCGGGCGAGATCGCCGCGGCCGGGGCCGACCACCCGGCCGCGTTCGCCCGCTACGAGCAGGTCATGCGCGGCTACGCCACCGCCTGCCAGAAGTCCGGCGAGGGCGTCAGCAAGTTTATGGTGCCCGACAGCAAGCTCATGGCCTGGCTGGTCAACCAGAACTACAAGCTGCTGCCCTACATGCCGTGGAAGAAGGCGATCGCCAGGTCGGTGCGGAAGACGGCCGAGGCCGTCTCCCTGCCCGACTACGGCGTCACTCGCCCAGCCGCGCGAGCTCCTCGTCCACGACCTTGGGGTCGAGCTTCTTGAACAGCGGCACCGGCGGCGCGAGCGGGGTGCCCGGCTTGATCGGCCGGTGCTCCCAGCGGGCGGCGCCGTCGTAGTCGCCGGTGATGATCGGGTAGGACTCGCCGCCATCCTCGTCGACCTCGCGGATCTCCGGCATGCCGGACCAGACGCCCTGGCCGCCCAGCATGGCGTGGACCTTGTTGGACGAGCTCGGCAGGAACGGCGTCAGCATCGTCTTGGCGTCGTCGACCACCTGGAGGGCGACGTGCAGGATCGACTTCTGCCGCTCCGGGTCGTCCTTGAGCTTCCACGGCTCCTGCTCGGCCAGGTATTTGTTGGCCTCGCGGACCACGTCGAGCGCCTCGGTGATGGCGTTCTTGAAGCGGGAACGGCCCAGCTCGGCGCCCACCGGGGCGAACGCGCCGCGCGAGCGCTCCAGCAGCGCCCGGTCGGCGTCGGTCAGGTCGCCGGCCTCGGGCACCACGCCGAAGTTCTTCGACGCCATGGAGATCGACCGGTTGACCAGGTTGCCCCACGCGGCGACCAGCTCGCCGTTGTTGCGGTTGACGAACTCCTGCCAGGTGAAGTCGGTGTCCTGGTTTTCGGGCCCGGCCACGGCGATGTAGTAGCGCAGCGCGTCGGCGTCGTAGCGGGCCAGGAAGTCGCGCACGTAGATGACGACCTGGCGGGAGGAGGAGAACTTCTTGCCCTCCATCGTCAGGAACTCGCTGGAGACCACCTCGGACGGCACGTCGAGCTTGCCGAGCTCGCCCGGGCGGCCGTCGCGGGCGCCGATGCCGCTGTAGCCGAACAGCATCGCCGGCCAGATCTCGGCGTGGAAGACGATGTTGTCCTTGCCCATGAAGTAGTAGCCGCGCGCGTCGGGGTTCTGCCACCACTGGCGCCAGGCGTCGGGGTCGCCGGAGCGCCTGGCCCACTCGATGGAGGCCGACAGGTAGCCGATGACCGCGTCGAACCACACGTACAGCCGCTTGTTGGGCTGGTCGCGCCAGCCGTCGAGCGGGATGGGCACGCCCCAGTCGAGGTCGCGGCTGATCGCCCGCGGCTGCAGGTCGCCGAGCAGGTTGAGGGCGAACTTGAGCACGTTGGGCCGCCACTCGCCCTGCTTGGACTGCAGGTAGGTGCCGAGCACCTCGGCGAAGGCGGGCAGGTCGAGCATGAAGTGCTCGGTCTCGGCGAAGACCGGGGTCTCGCCGTTGATGCGGCTGACCGGGTTGATCAGGTCGATCGGGTCGAGCTGGTTGCCGCAGTTGTCGCACTGGTCGCCGCGCGCGCCGTCGTAGCCGCAGATGGGGCAGGTGCCCTCGATGTAGCGGTCGGGCAGGGTGCGCCCGGTCGACGGGGAGATGGCGCCCATCGTGGTCTTGGGGAAGATGTAGCCGTTGTCGTAGAGACCCTTGAAGATCTGCTGCGTGACGGCGTAGTGGTTCTTCGTCGTCGTGCGGGTGAACAGGTCGTAGGACAGCCCCAGCCCGGTCAGGTCCTCGGCGATGACGCGGTTGTAGCGGTCGGCCAGCTCCCTGGCCGTGACGCCTTCCTTGTCGGCCTGCACCTGGATCGGGGTGCCGTGCTCGTCGGTGCCGGAGACCATCAGCACCTTGTTGCCCGCCATCCGCTGGTAGCGGCTGAAGATGTCGGACGGCACGCCGAACCCGGAGACGTGCCCGATGTGGCGGGGGCCGTTAGCGTACGGCCACGCGACGGCGGTCAGAATGTGCTGGGACATGGGTCCAAGCCTACGGGCCGACGCCGCGCGCCTCGAACGAATTGCTAGCGCGAGGTTGCCGAACTTTCCTCACGTGTGACGGCCTCGGCGGCCTCTTCGGCGGCCTTCGCGGCGACGTCGATGGACGACTCGCGGGTGCGGCGGATGCCGAGGATGCTGATGAACAGCGAGGCGAAGATCGTCTGGAAGCTCATGATGAGCGCCGTCGCCGACGGCACGACCAGACGCAGCGACTCGCGCGGGTCGAGCTCGCCGAAGTCGCGCACCTGCCAGTGGACCAGCGAGGCCACCAGGCCGACCAGACCGGCCAGGGCCAGCAGGCCGCCGACGATCAGGCCCTTCTCCAGGCTGACGATGTCGATGAGCCTGCGCACCCGGGACGACTCAGGCAGGAAGCCTTCCTCGGCCGCGTAGACCTTGGTGAACAGCGCGAACAGGGCCGCCTGGAAGCCGATCACCACCGCGGCCGACGCGCCGACCAGCGTGTCGACGTCGAAGGCCAGCTCGCCGATCTCGACCGGCCCGAACGTCAGCGCGGTGCCCGCGACCAGCCCCAGCACCATGAGCAGGATGCCCGGGTAGAAGAACAGCCACTTGGGGCTGTAGAGCAGCAGGAAGCGCAGGTGACGCCAGCCGTCACGCCAGGAGCGCAGGTGGGGCGGGCGGGAGCGGCCGTCGGGCGAGAGCGTGGTCGGCACCTCGCGCACGTCGAGCCCCGACAGCGTCGAGCGCACGACCATCTCGCTGGCGAACTCCATGCCCCCGGTCTGCAGGTGCAGCTTGAGGATGGAGTCGCGGCGGAAGCCGCGCAGCCCGCAGTGGAAGTCGCCGATCGCCGACGGGAAGAACAGCCGGCCGATGAACGAGAGCACCGGGTTGCCCAGGTAGCGATGCAGCGGCGGCATCGCGCCCGGGGCGATGCCTCCCTTGAACCGGTTGCCCATCACGAGGTCGGCGCCGTCGCGCAACTGCTCGACGAACGGGAGCAACGAGGTGAAGTCGTAGGAGTCGTCGGCGTCGCCCATGATCACGTAGCGGCCGCGCGCGGCGCGGATGCCACCCATCAGGGCGTTGCCGTAGCCCTTCTCGTCCACGTGGACGACGCGGGCGCCGGCGTCACGGGCGAGCTGCTGCGAGCCGTCCGTGCTGCCGTTGTCGGCGATCAGGACCTCGCCCTCGATGCCGTGCTCCTCCATGCACGCCAGTGCCTTGCGCACACAGACTTCCACGGTCTCCGCCTCGTTGAGGCAGGGCATGACCACCGTCAGTTCCACGTCTCAACCCTTCAGTTAAGGCTCTTCCAGCACACCATCATGCCGTGTGCCCGTCCATGGTCGGGGCAAGTCACCGAAACGACTGGCATTCTTTACAGCATGGTGAGCGTCGCGGAGATTACCCCTGTGGACCACTCCGCCCCAGGCCGGACGGCTCGTGCGCGGGCTTTCCTGGGCCGTCATCGGGTGTTCGCCGCAGCGTTCGCCGCGGGTGCGGTGCTGCGGCTGATCACCATGCTCGGCTACGGCCCGGCGATGTGGTTCAACGACTCCTACGAGTACGTGTCGGTGGCGCTGCACCCCCGGCCGCACCCGATCCGGCCCGACGGCTACGGGTTCTGGCTGCTGCTGCTCAAGCCGTTCCACAGCTTCACGCTGGTGACGCTGACCCAGCACCTGATGGGCCTGGCCACGGCGGCGCTGATCTACGCGCTGCTGCGGCGCAAGTTCGCGCTGCCGAAGTGGGGGGCGACGCTGGCCGCCGCGCCGGTGCTGTTCGACGCCTACCAGATCCAGCTCGAACAGCTGATCATGTCGGACTCCATGTTCACGCTGCTGGTCGTGGGCGTGATCACGCTCGTGCTGTGGAACCGGCGCATGTCGTGGAAGGTCGGCGCGGTCGTCGGGCTGCTGCTGGCGCTGACCTGGCTGACCCGCTCGATCGGGCTGCCGATCCTCGCGCTCGTCGTGCTCTACCTGCTGGTCAAGCGCACCGGGTGGAAGCCGGTCGCGGCCGTGGTGACGGCCTGCGCGCTGCCGGTCGCCGCCTACATGGGATGGTTCGCGGCAAGTTTCGGCAAATTCGCGATGACCAACAGCGACGGCCTCATCCTCTACATGCGCACCGCGATCTTCGCCGACTGCGACAAGATGAACATCGACCCCTACAAGGAGGTCGAGCTCGTCCTGCTGTGCATCAACGACCCGGTGCACGAGCGCAAGGACTACGCGCAGTGGTATCTGTGGGGCCAGGGCAGCGGCGACGGCGAGGGCACCGGCGAGGTGCTGCACCGCTGGGGCACCGGCAAGAAGTTCACCGACGTCACCAACGAGGCGGCCAGCGCGTTCGCCATGCGGGCGATCATGTCGCAGCCCGGCGACTACCTGGGCGTGGTGGCACGCGACTTCCTGCGCTCCTTCCACTGGGGCCGGCCGGTCTTCCCCGACGCCGCGACCTACAACATGTACGAGTTCAAGCCCTACTACGAGCTCGACAGCACCGGCAATCCCAAGCGGCTGCCCAACTGGCCGTCCTACCAGGGCTGGACCCACACCGACGCGTTCGCCTACGAGCAGGGGCCGCCCGAGACCAAGATCGTCTCACCCTGGGCCGACATCATGAGCGGCTACCAGAAGGTGTTCTACCTGCGCGGCATCATGCTCGCCGGGATCATGCTGATCGGCCTCTACGGCATCGCGGTGCGCTGGCGGACGCTGGGCGGGCCGGTGGTGCTGCCGTGGCTGGGCGCGTTCGGGCTGCTGCTGGCTCCGGCGGCGACGGCCGAGTTCGACTACCGCTACGTGCTGCCCGCCGTGCCGCTGGCCTGCATCGCGGCGGCGATCACGCTGCGGCGGGGCGTCACTTGGGCGCCGTCTTCACCCAGGAGTCGACGAGCATCCGCGACCACCACTCCGCCTGCGTGATCGTCTCGGCCGACAGCACCGGATAGAGCCAGCCGAAGTTGATCAGGACGATGAGCGCGAACGCCCCCACGGCCGCGGCCCCGGCCGCCCGCCGCGCCGGGGCGGCGTCCGCCCTGCCGAGCGCGAGCCCGGCGACGAGGGTGACCGCCAGGACCATGAACGGGACCAGCGGGATCATGTAGAACAGGTACATCGTCCGGTTCTGCGCCAGCGCGTAGTAGAACCAGGGCAGCCAGCCCGCCGCGTAGGTCAGCAGCACCGCCCCGGCCCGCCAGTCGCGGCTCGACACGTACCAGGCGACGAGGCCGAGCAGCGCCAGCGCGGAGCCGTACCAGAGGGCGGGGGTGCCGACGCCGAGCACGGCCTGCGAGCAGGCGTCGGAGCCGCAGGCGGACGGCGGGATGCCGGTCGGGTAGTGGAACGACACCGGCCTGAACAGCAGCGGCCACGTCCACGGCTCGGACATGTAGGGGTGGTACTGGGTCAGGTCGGTGTGGAAGCCGAGCACCTGCAGCTGATACTGCAGCCACGACCTGACCGAGTCGACGACGAAGAACAGCGGCCCCGACGAGGTGGCCTGCTCCCAGTTGCGGCCCCAGCCGTTGTCGGTGACGAACCAGGTCGTCCACGACAGCAGGTACGTCACGGCGGGCACGACGGCGAGCGCGACAGGCCATCCGGGCACGTCCAGGGCGAGGCTGGCCCGGTACGGCCGGCGCAGTCCGATGACGCGGCGGGCTCCCATGTCCCACATGAGGGACATGACGGCGAAGGCGATGAGGAAGAAGATCCCCGACCACTTCACCGCGCAGGCCGCGCCCAGGCAGATCCCGGCGGCGACGCGCCAGGGCCGCAGGCCGAGCGACGGCCCCGGACCGCTCTCGTACCAGTCGGCGAGCTTCTCCCTGGCCCGGTCGCGGTCGACCACCAGGCAGGCGAAGGCGGCGAGCACCCAGAACATCAGGAAGATGTCGAGCAGCGCGGTGCGCGAGAGCACGAAGTGCAGCCCGTCCAGGGCCAGCAGCAGACCGGCGAAGCAGCCCAGCAGCGTCGAGCGGGTCATCCGCCGCGCCACCCGCGCCAGGATCAGGATCGACAGCGTCCCCACCAGCGCCGCCGCGAACCGCCAGCCGAACGGCGTCATGCCGAACAGCCACTCGCCCACCGCGATCATCCACTTGCCGAGCGGCGGATGCGCGACGTAGAGGGCGCACTCGTGGGCGTCGGCGCACTGCTTGAAGATGTCCAGGTTGCCGGTGATCAGCCGCTTGTCGGCGACGGGGTCCTCGGCGGTGCCCAGCATCGCCCGCTCCGCGCCGTACTGGAGCAGCGCGTAGGCGTCCTTGATGTAGAACGTCTCGTCGAAGACGACGGCGTGCGGCTCGCCGAGCCGGAAGAAGCGGAGGATCCCACCGAAGACCGCCACGAGGATCGGGCCCAGCCAGCCCCACAGCGGGCCTTCCTGCATCGGCGGGACCAGGCGCTGCCGCGAAACCCCCCAGTTCTTCACGATCCGCACACTATGGCGTCGAGGATCTTCTGTGAACCGCGTCATAAAGCTCGCGTTTGGGCACGCCCGCGCCCTTGGCCACGTCCGCGACGGCGATCTTGGCCGGCTCCCCGGCGGCCACCCGGCGGTCCACCTCGGCCACGAGCGCGTCGATGTCCGGCGGCCCGTCGTCGGGCGTGAACCCGGCGACCACGACCGTGATCTCGCCCTTCACGCCGTCCGCCGCCCAGGCCGCCAGCTCGCCCAGGCCGCCGCGCCGGACCTCCTCGTAGGTCTTCGTCAGCTCGCGGCAGACCGCCGCCTGCCGGTCGTCGCCGAACGCGGCGGCCATCGCCGCCAGCGAGTCGTCCAGCCGGTGCGGCGCCTCGAAGAACACCATCGTGCGCTCCTCGCGCGCCAGCGCGGCCAGGCGGCGGGCCCGGTCGCCGGCCTTGCGCGGCGGGAAGCCCTCGAAGCAGAACCGGTCACTCGGCAGCCCCGAGACGGCCAGCGCCGTCGTGACGGCGCTCGGCCCCGGCAACGCGGTCACCGTGACGCCCGCGTCGACCGCCAGCCTGGTCAGCCGGTAGCCGGGATCGGAGACGCCCGGCATGCCCGCGTCGGTGATCACCACGACGGTGCGGCCGTCCTTGAGCGTCTCGACGAGCTCCTGCGCGCGGCCCGCCTCGTTGGCGTCGTAGTAGGACACGACCCGGCCGCCGATCTCCACCCCCAGCTCACCGGCCAGCCTGCGCAGCCTGCGGGTGTCCTCCGCCGCCACCACGTCGGCGCTCTCCAGCACCTCGCGCAGCCGCGGCGAGACGTCGCCCGCCTGGCCTATCGGGGCCCCTGCCAGCACCAACCTGCCCTGTCGTGTCACCCGACCATTGTGACAGGGCACCCGGATTGCCCCGTGTTTCTTGGGTAAGCACCGGCTTCCGCACCGTACGATGGCCGAATGGCGGTGACCGATTTCCCGTACCAGACCTCCGGCGGCGAGCCGAAGCCTGGCGCGAGCAGTCCCCCTGGTTCGTCCGTGCGCGCGCGCATGATCCCCCCGATGCCCGGCAAGGCGCTGTGGGGCTGGATCGGGCCGCTGCTCGTCACCGTCTTCGGCGGCGTGCTGCGCTTCACCGGGCTGGGACACCCGAACGCCGTCGTCTTCGACGAGACCTACTACGCCAAGGACGGCTATTCGCTGATCACCTGGCTGGTCGAGCGCGTCACGATCAAGGACGCCGACAAGGCGATCCTGGCCGGCAACACCGACATCTGGCAGAAGTGCACCGACGACCTGGGGCCGTGCGCCTCCTACGTCGTGCATCCGCCGCTCGGCAAGTGGATGATCGGCGCCGGCGAGTGGCTGTTCGGGCTCACCCCGTTCGGCTGGCGCTTCGCCGCCGCGGTCATCGGCACGCTGTCGATCCTGATCCTGGCGCGGGTGGCGCGGCGGATGACCCGCTCGACGCTGCTGGGCTGCTTCGCCGGTCTGCTGCTGGCCCTGGACGGGCTGCACTTCGTGCTCTCGCGCACCGCGCTGCTCGACATCTTCCTGATGTTCTGGGTGCTCGCCGCCTTCGCCTGCCTGGTGGTCGACCGCGACCGGGCCAGGGAGAAGCTCGCCGACTGGTACGAGAGCTCGCCGCTGACCCCGCAGGGCCCCTCGCTCGGCTGGCGGCCCTGGCGCATCGCCGCCGGGGTGTGCCTGGGCGCGGCGATGGGGGTCAAGTGGTCCGGGCTGGCGTTCGCGGTGGCCTTCGCGATCCTGTCGCTGCTGTGGGACTTCGGGGCGCGCCGGGCCGTCGGCCTGCGCCACCCCTACCAGGGGGCGTTCGCCAAGGACGTGCCCAACGGGGTCGTCGCCTTCGCCCTCGTGCCGTTCGTCACGTACATGGCGACCTGGACGGGCTGGTTCGCCACCGCCACCGGCTACGGGCGCAAGTGGGACCAGGCCACCTCGTCGGGCAACCCGTTCTTCTTCCTCATCGACTCGGCCCGCTCCTGGGTGGAGTACCAGTGGCAGGTCTTCAGCTTCCACAACGACCTGGCCACCTCCCATCCCTACATGTCGGAGCCGTGGTCGTGGCCGCTGCTGCTACGGCCCGTCGCCTTCCACTACGAGGGCAAGCAGCAGGTGTGCGGGGCTCCCGACTGCTCGGAGGCGGTGCTCGGGGTGGGCACGCCGGTGATCTGGTTCGGCGCGCTGGCCGCCCTGGTGACGCTCATCGCCTGGTACGTGGGCAACCGCGACTGGCGGGCCGGGGCCGTGCTTCTCGCCTACGCGATGGGGTGGCTGCCCTGGTTCTACTTCGCCTTCGCCGAGAACCGAACAATGTTCCTTTTCTACGCGATCCCGATGGTGCCGTTCATGGTGCTGGCGATCACCCTGTGTGCCGGATGGCTGATAGGGCCCACGGTCCGCACCGACGACGGCCGCCTCCCGATGCGCCGCACCACCGGCGCCGCCCTCGTCGGAGCCTTCGCACTGCTCGCTTTGATCAACTTCTGGTGGCTTCATCCTGTACTGTCGGCCGAAGTCATTCCCTACAGCGACTGGAACGCGAGGATGCTCTTCGACAAGCTATGGATCTAACCCGGTCACAGTCCATTACATAGTGATTTCGTAGGGTAGTCGCTGTGCAAGACCCAATACGCACCGGATTCGGTCATCGTCAGGCCTGGGGTCCATACGGCAAACTTCGAGGCATGAGTGCACCAGACGTCACCGCGCTTCTCGCCGAGTTGGAGCGGTCCCAGCCGGACCTCGCCGACGACGCCAGGACCGCCGTCGAATGGCTGACCGGCGGCGAGCCGCTGGAAACGGTGACCCAGCTCGACGTGTGCGAATTCCTCTGGTACACGCTGCCGCTCAAGGTGGGCGGCGACCACGAGCGCCTGGCCTCCTCGCTGGGCAGGCTGCTGCAACTCGGCGGGCTCGAACGCTACGCCGCGCTGTGCGTCTCGCCGACCACCGCGCAGATCCTGCGCGCCTACGCCCGCGAGGGTGAGGAAGCCGGCACCGCCGCCTACCAGGAGGCGCTCGAAGCCACAGGCGTCCTGCCGCCCGACGTGCCCGAACTGCGCTGGAGCATGATCATGGGGCCGGAGGAGCTCGGCGCCCACGTCGCCTGCTCGGCCGCCCTGGAGCTCGCTATCGTCGCCGGCGAGAGCGTCGACCGCGTCGCCCTGACCCGCCGCTGGCTCACCGAGCCGCGCGCCGACCTCGGCGGCGACAGCTGGCTGCACCGCGTCCACGGCGAACGCCTCAACCGCTGGGTCCTCGGCCGCGGCCCCGCCCGGCGCGAGCTCGCCCAGCCCTTCGAGGTCCGCCTGTACGCCCCCGTGACCCCGCAGCCGCTGCCCGCCCTGCACAAGCTGCTGTCGCTGGCCGCCTCCGACATAAACCTGCCGCTCCGCCTGGCGCCCTCGCCCGAGGCGCTGCGCCTGCGCGAACTCGCCGAACGCGACCTGGGCGCGCTCAGCCGCGACGGCTCCCGCCTGGCCATCACCGACCACGGCCGCGCCCTGCTCGCCTCCCCCGACGCCATGTGGGAGGCCGTCACCCGGCTGCTGCTGGCCCGGGGCGAGCACGAGTTCGAGGTGTCGGCGCGGGAGGCGGCGCTGATGCTGCTCGCCGACGGCGTCCTCATGTCACCCGCCCAGCTCCGCGAACGGGTCGCCGAGGTCGTCGGCGGCGAGGGCTGGCACCCGGCGACGGGCCTGGACGACGTGTCCGCCCCGATCAACGCCCTCGTCGGCCAGCTCACCGCCCTCGACCTGGCCTTCGGCGACGACCTGGCCGTCCGCCTGACGCGCACCGGCCAGTTCGCCGCCCTGGCCGCCCTGCGCGCCCACGCGCTGCGGCCCCGCAAGTACGTCAACTCCACCTGAGAACGCCGAAACGCCCGCCTTCCCGGAGGAAGGCGGGCGTCCCGACGTGTAAACCGATGTGCAGGTCGCCTCTCGGCGAAAGGCACAACGCGGCTCCAGCCGAACGGTAGTCCGCGAAGGCAATAGGTGAGGCCCGGGGACACTGGACACACCGGCTACGTGGTGTATAACCACAAGCCCCCCTGACCCATTCCCCGGAGCCGGAGACTTTTCGACGCACCCCCGAACGTCTCAACCGGTGAGCAGGGCGTGGAGGCGGCCGCGTCCTCGGCGTCGATCGCCGACCGTACTGCCGCCCACGCCTCGGTCATGCCGGGCACACTAGGCGCGGCGACCGACAAACCCGTCGCGTGCGTGGGAGGCCCAGTCGTGCAGGGCGTCGGTGTGGCCGGCGGCGTCGAGGTTCAGGGCGGCCTCGATGAGGGCCAGGTGGGTGAACGCCTGCGGGTAGTTGCCGAGCATGGCGCCGTCGGCGGCCATCTCCTCGGCGAACAGGCCGAGCGGGCGGGCGCGGGCGCACAGCGTCTCGAACCGGTCGCGCGCCTCGGCGGTACGGCCCGCCAGCACGAGCGCCGACACCATCTCGAACGAGCACATCAGGAACGCCCCCTCCGGCCCGTCGACGCCGTCGCCGGTGGCGTCCGGGTCGTAGCGGTGGACCAGGGCGCCCCCTTCGCCGAGCCGGGCCTGGATGTGGTCGAGGGTGCCGAGCACGCGCGGGTCGCGGCAGTCGAGGAAGCCGACGAGCGGCACCCGCAGCAGCGACGCGTCGGCGCCGGGCGAGCCGTACGACTGCGTGAACGCGCCGATCTCCCGGTCGAAGCCGCGCGTGAGGATCTCGTCGCGGGCGGCATCGCGCTCGCGCCGCCACGCGTCGATCGGGGCGCCGGTCGAGCCCGTGGCCTCGGCCAGCCGGACGGCGCGGTCGAAGCACACCCAGGCGTACAGGGTGGTGTAGGTCCAGTGGCGTGGGTTGTGGCGCACCTCCCAGGGGCCGTCGCCGGGTTCGCGCCAGCGGGCCGCGCACTGGTCGACGAGCCGCCACAGGCTGTCCAGCTCTTCGCCGGTGAGGTCGCCGGTGACGTCGTGGTAGGCGAGTGCGGCGTCGAGCACGTGGCCGTAACCGTCGAGCTGGTGCTGGTGGAAGCCGTCGTTGCCGACGCGGACGGGCCGCGACCCGGCGTAGCCGTCGAGGTGGCCGAGCGTCGTCTCCCGGGCGACCTCGCCCCCGTCGACGGCGAACATGGGCGGCAGCCGGTCGTGGCAGCTCGCGCACCGGTCGAGCACGAACCGCAGGTAGCGGCCCGCCTCCTCGCGGTGGTCCAGGCGCAGCAGCGCGAGGACGGTGAGCGCGCAGTCGCGCTGCCAGGCGTAGCGGTAGTCCCAGTTGCGCGGGCCGCCCGGCCATTCGGGCAGCGACGTGGTGGGGGCGGCCAGCAGCGCCCCGGTCTCGTCGTACAGCAGGCCGCGCAGCACCACCGCGCTCTGCCGCACCTCGGCCGCGCCGACGCCGGAGTAGCCGGACCGTGCCGACCAGGACCGCCACGACCGTACGGTCTCGTCGAGGAGGGCGTGGGCGTCGGCGGGGGCGCGCTCGCCGGTGTAGGCGAGCGTGAACGCCACGGACTCGCCCTCGCGCAGCGACGCTTCTGGCGGGCCGGTGAGAACCGCCCCGTCGTCCTCCACGAGCGTGTCGTCGCGCCGGGTCCAGCGGGCGTCGCGGGTGGCGTAGCCGGGCCTGGCCAGCACGCGGGAGCGGACGCGCGCCCGGCCGCGCTCGCAGGTGGCGAGCCGGACCAGCCGGTGGACGGGTTCGAGACCGCCGTCGCCGGTGGTGGCGAGGAAGTCGTGCACGGCCACGACGCCGTCGGGGCCCTCCCAGCGGGTCCGCAGCACCAGCGTCTCGTCCAGGTAGCGGCGCTCGCGCACCGAGGCGC
Organism: Nonomuraea sp. NPDC049725; assembly: GCF_040674795.1. Taxonomy (NCBI): domain Bacteria; kingdom Bacillati; phylum Actinomycetota; class Actinomycetes; order Streptosporangiales; family Streptosporangiaceae; genus Nonomuraea; species Nonomuraea sp. NPDC049725. The sequence continues at coordinate 322,863 of NZ_JBFANJ010000010.1, forward strand.
CGTCGACGGTCAGCTCCCACGCGCCGCCGCCGCGCCGGTCGAGCAGCCTGGCGAACAGGCTGGGCGCGTCGAAGCGCGGCGCGCACATCCATTCGACCGCGCCGTCCGGGCCGACGAGGGCGCCGGTGTGGCAATCGGACAGGAAGGCGTACGCGCCGATCGGCGGACAGTCGCTCATCGTCCCCTCATCCCCGCCGCGGCTCCCGAGTCGGCAGGTCAGGGCTGCCCGGAGGGCTCGGCGGCTAAACCGGGCGGGCCGCCCGCGCCCCGCAGGCCGTGCTCGGCGGCGAGCTGCTCCGGGGACACGCCGTCGAGCAGCCGGTCGAGCTCGCCCATCAGGAAGCCGCACTCACGCACCGGATGCTCGGTGGGGCAGTCGAGGGCGTGCCGCAGTACCTCCTGGGCGGTCCGGGCGCGGGCGACGAGCGCGTCCAGCGCGGCCAGCGTGCCGGTGACCTCCTCCCGCCAGCGCGCTCCCGGCGCGTCCAGCACCGCGCCCGCCGTGTCGAGCGGGATGCCGAGAAGCTGCGCCGTCCGCAGGAAGGCCAGCCGGCGCAGCTCCTCGACGCCGTAGACGCGCCTGCCCTGCCTGCGGCCCACCGGCCGCACCAGCCCGCGTTCGTCGTAGTAGCGCAGCGCGGAGGCGTTCAGGCCGAGCCGCCGGGCCGCCTCACCGATCGGGATCAGGTCCATGTCTCCCATTTGACTTCAACCCGGCTTGAACCGCTTGGCTGAATTCATGCCAACCACGACATCCTGGATCGACGGCCGTTCCTACGACTCGCCCTTCACGCATCCGGTGGGGTGGGTGGGCCGGATGGCGGGCCGGTTCATGCTCTGGACGAATCGGCACCAGAAGGAGATCCTGCCCCTGGTCGCCGCCGGGCCCGGGCAGCGGGTCCTGGAGATCGGCTACGGCGCTGGCGGCCTGGCCCGGCTGCTCTGCGCGACCGGCGCGCGGGTGTGCGGCGTCGACCCGTCACCCGACATGCGCCTGCTCGCCGCCCGCCGCGCGCCCGCCGCCGACCTGCGGCTCGGCACCGCCTCCGACACCGGCTTCCCCGACCGGGCGTTCGACCGGGTGGTCTCGGTCAACACCGTGGCGATCTGGCCGGAGCTCGCCCCTGCCGTGCGCGAGCTGCACCGCGTCACCCGGCCGGGCGGGCGGACGCTGATCGCCTGGCACGGCGGCTCCGCGCCGTCCCGGGTGGCGCGCGGCCTGCGCATGTCCGACGCCAGCCTGGAGCGGGTACGGGCCGCGCTCGGCGACGTGTTCGACCGGGTGGACCGGGAGGAGCTGTCCGGCCTCACGGTCTTCGTCGCTCACCGGTAGTCGATCACCCGCTCGCTCCTGCCGGGATAGACCATGACGAGGACGTGCTGCGGGGTCCACGCCTCCCAGTCGGGCTCGCGGTAGTGCACCCGGACCCGGTAGCGGCCCGCGCCCCGGACGGCCAGGTTCGGTAGCCCCTCCCCGGACATGGCCTCCACCAGCTCCAGCACCCCGGTCGGGCTCTCGTAGCCCAGCTCCACGACCCGGTCCCAGCCCTTGGTCTCGACCGGCGGCCGGCGGTCGTACGCCTCACCGGTCAGGCAGTTGGTGTAGTCGGAGTGGGTGGTGATCAGCAGGTGGCCGCGCCGGGCGGCCACGAGCCCGTCGTCCTGGGCCCTGTTCAGCAGGTCGTCGTCCAGCGCCTCCTCGGTCTCGACGGCCTCCATCACGCCGTAGTCGGTCAGCATGCGGTCGTGGGCGACGCGTACCGGCCTGATCCTCGGCCGGTGCCTGGCGCGGTCGCACACGGCCTGTTCGGCCGCCTCCTCCGCCTCCCAGGCGGCCTGGTCGGCGGCCTGGGCACGCCGCAGCACGTCGGCCGCCGGCGGGCAGATCGGGGCGATGGCGTACGCCTCCGTGGGCTCGCCGCGGAAGGCCGCGCACCGCTGCCGCCCATAGGCGAGGGCGAGGTGGTCGCCCACCTTGGTGAACCTGCCGTCCTGGCGCAGCCCGCAGAGGTAGGCGCCCGTGCCGGACTCGCAGCCGCCGGTCGTGATGGGCCCCGGGGTCAGGTCGGCGGCGGGGAGGAACGCCAGCGCCCCCAGAGCCGTCGCTCCCGCCACACCCCGCCGGAACCACCGCGAACGCACCATCCGGCGCGTCCGGAGCCTGGGACCGCGCGCGGCGACCAGCACGCAGAGGGCGGCGATCGTGGGCGCGACGTCGTTCCGGAGGAAGAAGCGCGCTCCCTCGACCCCGCCCCACATCTCCAGGCACTGCCGGTCGATCGCCATGTCCACGCCGAACGCGATCAGGCCGTGGCCGTACAGGAGCAGGGTCACCACCGCGGTCACCCGGGCCAGCACCCGCCCGATCCGGGGCCGCCCCAGCCGGGTCGTCAGCCAGTGCGCCCCGAAGGCCGCCACGATCAGCGGCGCCGCGTTGTACCAGAGCAGCGGCACCCGTTCCACCAGCGGCCACACCCTGTCCGGGATCTCCCAGCGCAGGTCGGCGCCGGGGCAGAACCCGCTGGAGAAGTACCCGAACGCCAAGGTCTCCCCGGTCAGCGACAGCAGGTAGGCGACCCCCGCCGCCGTCGCCGTCAGCGCGGCCGACCACCATAATCGTGATCTTCGAGTCATGCCCCCAGAACTTACCCCGCGACCCCGACAAGCCCGCCGTCCACGACGAGGTCCTGGCCGGTGATGTACGAGGCGTCGTCGGAGGCCAGGAAGGCCACGGCCGCCGCCACGTCCTCCGAGAGCCGCCGCCGCTCACCGGCGGAGTGCAAAGGGGACATTCCTCAACCCTAGCCGCGCACGGCGGCGACCAGCCTCATCCCGCCCCAGAGCAGGGCGGCGAGCACCGCGACGAGCAGGTATTCGATGGCCGGGATGCGCACCACCTCGTCGAGGCTGCCCCAGCCCCGCACCGCGTAGACGGCCACGACGGCGGCCACGTAGCCGGCGGCGAGCGCCCAGCGGGCCGGGACGCCGAGGCCGAGCCCGTGCATCTGGGTGAGGACGAACACGCCGAGGAAGCCGAACAGGAACATCGGCCACAGCCCGCCGGGCCCGGTGCTCATGACGGCGACCAGCGTGCCGTGCGCGGCGACCAGCAGCTCCAGGGTGAGCGTCCACCAGCGGTTCGTGTGGGCCCGGGTCAGGAAGAGGCTGCCCTGGAGCAGCAGCAGGAACATGTAGAAGAACCCGATCAGGTGCCCGCTGGTGGTCTCCATCGGGTGGTACCAGAACGTGTAGACGGCGGCCCAGCTGAACAGGTAGCCGTGGTAGCGGCGGGCGAAGTCGACGACCCCGGCGGAGATCGGCGCGGGCCGGCCGGCGAACAGGCCGCGGCGGCGGTTCTCCATGAGCAGGACCACGACGAGCAGCAGCACCACCGAGCCCTGCGAGCTGAAGATCGACACGTCCTGGGCGAGGCCGTCGTAGAACACCTGGGTCTGGAGCTGGTGCAGCACGATGAAGCCGAAGTTGACCGCCAGCGCCACCACGTTGACCCGGTGGAGGCCGGAGGTGTAGCTGCGGACGCGGGTCTGCGCGTAGTAGATGACGCCCCAGAGCGCGAGCTGGTGTCCGGCGTAGCCGAGCCAGGCCGACAGGCGGGTCCAGACGGTCGGCTCGGGCAGCTTCCAGTAGTACCAGGCCGCGCCCTGGTCGGGCAGGAGCGCGACCTGGAGGCGCTGCCCCGCCACCCAGACCAGGCCCGTCAGCACGGCGCTGGCCACGACTCCCCAGAGCACGACCCGATTGCTCAGCATGCTGAACATTATGAACTACGGGACAATGTGCCGGTGGACGAGGGAGAGGCGATCCGCGGCGACATCGCCGCCTGGCCGACCGGGCGCCTGCTGTCGGTGGCGGCCCGCGTCGTGGAGGGCCGCTTCCACGCGTTCCTGGAGGCGCACGGCCTGACCCACGCCGGGCTGATCGCCCTGCACCACCTGGCGGCGGGCCCGCTCTCGCAGCGGGAGATCGCGGCGCTGTGCCGGGTGACCGACCAGACGATGAGCCGCACCGTCGAGCACCTGTGCCAGGCCGGCCACGTCGAGCGCCATCCCGACGACCGCGACCGCCGCCGCATGCTCGTACGGATCACCGAAGCGGGCGCCGCCGCACTGGCCGCCGCCCGCCACGAGGAACGCGCTTCCGAGCACCTGATGGGCTCCCTTGACGATTACGACTGGTTCCGCGAGCAGTTGATCAAGCTGATCGCAGCCGGCTGACCACCGGGAGCCGATGGGCGTCGGCCGCCCACAGCGCGATCGCGATGTAGAGCACCTGCTCAGGCACGCGCAGCCACAGGGGCGAGGCGTCCGGCACGTCGGCGACGGCCGCGTAGACGTTGGCCGGCAGCACCAGCAGGAAGAACAGCGCCAGGCAGAGCCCCGCGGCCCGCCGGGTGGCGCCGAGGACGAGCCCGGCCGCGCCCGCCAGCTCCAGCACGCCCGTCGCGTACACCATGAAGCTCGGGAACGGGACGAACGGCGGCATCATGGCGACCATCGACGCGTGGTTGGGCATGAACGTGACGCCCGCCGGGACGAAGTGGGCACTGGCGGTGAGGACGAGCATGACCGCGAGCCCGTGCGCCGCGCTGACCTTCCAGGTGGCGAAGCGGCGGACGCCGAGCGCGCCCAGCAGCCTGAACAGCAGGAGCGCCCCGACCAGGACGCCGATGACGATGAACATGATCGACCCTCCTTCTGGATAGTGACACTATCCAGTGATTAACTAGATAGTAGCACTATCCAAAAGGGGGAACAAGGGGTCAGGAGATGCTGCGGCCCTCCACGGCGTCGAGCAGCAGCGGGGAGGCGCCGGCGTCGCCGCGGACGCCGAAGCCGTAGCGGTAGCCGGCCCGCACGTCCGGGTCCGACAGCTCGGGCAGGTGCTCCAGCGTCGCCACGGTGACCAGCTCCCAGCCCGATCCGGTGTCGGCGTACATGGCGGCCCGGTCACCCACCAGCGACAGCGCGAACCGGCCGCCGTCCGGGATCGTCACGCCCTGCTTGATGCCGAACACCGCCAGCCCGCCGGGCACCTGCGGCCCGCGCACCTCGAAGCCGGCGAACTTCTGCGTGTTCACGTAGAAGGCCACCACGTCCGTTTTGCCGTCCTTGACGAGGCCCGTGTAGACGGTGTCCATGTCGGTGGAGTCGCCCTGGAACTTCCGGATGGTGATGGCCGTACTGAACGCCGGGTTGCGCGGCGACACGCCCGACGACAGCAGCCCGAACCAGCCCGCCGTCGCGTTGCCCGCCGACAGCGCGCCGTCCGCGTAGCTCACCCGCGGCAGCTCCTTGTTCTCCGGCTCCACCCGGTGGACCTGGTAGTCGCCGGCCGTGTCGAAGCCGTCGGCCAGCTCCTGGTTGGCGAAGGCGTCGGGCGCGGGCGGCACGTAGCCGGCCTCCGGCGGCAGCCGGAACGTCACCCGGTGCTCCTGCCGCAGGTAGGACGCGCACACGATCGGATACTCGCCGTCGGCGGGCCCGTACGCGGTCAGCTTGGTGTCGAACGTGCGGCTCTCGCCGGCGCGCAGGCCGGTGACGCGCAGCGCCGCCGGGTCGACGGTGACGCCGTCGCAGGCCGTGAGCCTGACCTGGCCGGCCATCGGCAGCACGTCGCGGTTGGTCACGGTGAAGGTGACCGTGGAGCCGACCAGGCCGCGCTCGGCCGTGGCGGCGGTGATCTCGACGTTGCGCCGGTCCGGGGCGGGCAGCGCGGCGGCGGCCAGGCTGAGCCTGTCGATCTCGTACGAGCCGGCCCAGTCGGAGCCCACCGAGCCGCGTACCCACACCTTGACGCGGGAGATCGCGTCACGCGCGGCCCAGCGGGACAGGTCGAGCGTGAGCCTGTTCCAGCCGCGCGCGGGGTCGATCGCGCCCACGCCTTCTGCCACGGCGCCGTCGCGCCCGTACACGCGGATCTTGGCGGAGAACGCGTTGCCCGGTTTGAAGCCGTCGTCGGCGCTGTCCGGCACCCGGATCGACACCGAGAGCCGCGCGGTGCGCGAGGCGTCGAGCGGCTTGCCGAACAACACGTCGGCGCCCTTGTACGACTTCGCGTACTGGGACCAGCCGGGCAGGTCGCGGTCGAAGCGGACGCGCAGCGCGTGCCCGCCGTCAGCGGCCACCCGCTCCACGGCGGCGGCGTTGTCCGAGGGCCGCCAGCCGTCCGTGCCGGTCTCGAAGCCGGACACCACCCGCTCGGCCACCGGCTTGGCGTCGAGCTGCGCGCCGACCGTCACCGGCGGCTTGCGGACCGCCAGCTCGGCCGGGTCGAACCCGGGGATGACGTCCTTCCAGTCGGAGATCCCGATGATCTCCTTGGCGAACTCGGTCACCTCCAGCGACCGCGCGGTGTCGATGGCGGCGAACACCTCGTGCACCGGCTTGCGCTCGCCCGCGTTGGACGGCGAGGCGTGCTCCTCGTCCCACGTCCACAGGCCGAGCCGCAGCCCGCCCTCCTGCTTGTGGTCGACGTGCCGGTGCAGGATGAACGAGTCGATCCCGTCGGCGAAGGCGACCTTGTAGTAGGCGTAGGCATAGGCCGCGGCCTGGAGCCTCAGCTCCTTCGCGGTGTAGTCCTGCGAGTTCAGGCCCTGCTCCGACAGGATCACCCGCCGTCTCTCACCGCCGTACGTGAGGTGCTCCTGGGCGAGGTAGCGCGGCAGCAGCTCGATGTTCTTGAACGTGATCCGCATCGTGTCGAAGCTGTCCGTGGCGGTCTTGTCCTGCCAGAACGCCGGATTGAACAGGTTCTCCGGATACGGGTGGTAGGCGATGTGCCAGTCGAAGTCGCCCTGCCTCTTGGTCAGCGCGTTGAGCCCGTCGACCACGTCGCGGCCCTTGTAGGTGTACTTCGGGTCGTCGTTGGCCGCGCCGGTCCAGAAGTGCGTGAGCGAGGTGTAGACGCGGGCGGCGGCGTCGGACTTGCGCACGGCCTGCCAGGTCAGCCGCATCGCACGGGTGTACTGGTCGAGGAAGACGTCACGGTCCTGCGGGCCCATGTTGTACCAGAACTGCTGGGCGTCGATCTCGTTGCCGACGATCCAGCCCCACGCCCTGCCGTACTGGCCGTCGGCCCGGCTGTAGCGCTGGGCGAAGAACTCCATCGCGGCGGTGAAGTGCGCCTCGCCCTCGGCCGTCTTGGTGTTGAACGCGTAGACGGTGCCCTTGCCGAGCTCGGCGTCGGGGTGGATGAGCGTGCGGGCGGCCGAGTTCGGCGCGGTGCTGTTGTAGACGAGCACGATCAGGTTGACCAGGACGCCGTTGTCCGACAGCGGTTTGACCTGGGAGTCCACCCCGGCGACGGCGCCCCGGTCGAAGTAGTAGGTCCTGCCCTGCGAGACGAACTCGATGGTGTTGCCCGGCGCGCCGGGGCCGGACATCATGACCGAGTCGAGGGCCAGGTTGATGCCCGCGTGCTGGACGCCGATCTCCTCGGCGTCGTCGGTCATCTGCACCTGCAGACCCTTTTTGGACGAAATTTCGGGATAAGGGGTCTGGCTGGTGGGCCGGAACGTCAGCTTGTCGGCGTAACGCACCTCGCCCAGCGGCCCGTCCGCCCCCACCGCGACGAACTTGTCGTGCAGCCGGTCCTGCTCCCCCTCCATCCGGGGCACCTCGACGCGGAACTCGCCCGCCTCGACGCTCGCCACCGGCTCCTCACCCTCGTGGCCGTCCTGCCAGGCGTCCAGCGCGTACAGCCGGGCGGGCCCGGAGGCGGTGCCGGTGACGGTGATCGTGCTCTCGCCGACCTCCACCCCGGTCACCCCGGTCACCCCGGTCACCTCGGCAGCCGCCGCCCGCGCGGGCAGGCTGACGAACAGCATCGGCACGGCCAGCGCGAAGGCCGTCAATAAGCGCAGCATCCCATCTCCTCCTACTTCGCCCAGTCCTCGTCGCCCCAGGCGTTCTTCTTGATGCCGGCCTCGACGCCGCGGTCCCACCACTTCGCCAGGTCGTCCAGCTCCTCCTCCAGCGACCGCTCGCCGAGCAGGTAGCCGTCGAACACGTCGCGGAACGAGGTCCCCTCGGGCCCGCCGGGCAGCCCGGTGACCCGGAACGTCTTGCCCCACTCGCCCTCCAGCAGCCCGGCGGTCTCGGGCGACGGCTCGACGCCCTCGATCGCGGGCAGGCCGCCGGTCGCGTCCAGCCACGGCTTGATCGCCGGGGAGCTCATGTACTGCAGGAACTTGACCGCCGCCGCGTACTTCTCGCCCTTGACCGTCGACGGGATCATGTAGCTGGTGCCGCCGATCGAGGCGCCGTAGCGGGCCGGGGCGTCGCTCGACAGCGGCGTGGTGGCCTTGGTGATCGTCGGGAACGGCATCGTGGCCAGCGGGAACTTCGCGTCCGCCTTCAGCGCCTCGACGGCGAAGTCGGTGCCCCACGACATGGCCGCCTTGCCGGCCACGAAGTCGCGGTAGCCGACCGTCGCGCCGCCGTCGGCCACGCCCGTCCAGTTGGGCGTGCCGCAGTCGAAGAACTCCTTGTAGAGCTTGAGCGCCTCGGCGACCTCGGGCGTCTTCGTGCTGAGCGTGCCCTCCTTGATCGCCTTGCTGAGCGACTTCTCCGTCACCAGAGGCGCGACGGTGGCCTTGCCGGGCTTGCCGGTGGCGTCGAAGAAGTTCCACTCGTCGTGGTACTTGTCGACGAGCTGGGTGCTGATCGACTCCCAGGTCCAGCCCACGGCCATGCCGCCCTTGTCGAGCGCGACCGGGTCGTAGCCGGCGTCCTTCAGCTTCTTGCAGGCGCTCCTGAAGTCCTCCCAGGTGGCCGGCGGCCCGTCGAGGCCGGCCTTGGCGAAGGCGTCCTTGTTGTAGAACAGGCCGATCGCGACCAGGTTGAACGGGATGTACTCCAGCTTCCCGCTCTCCTTGCTGAGCGCCTTGGCGACGCCGGGGCCGAAGTAGTCCTTCTTGAACACGTCGAGCCAGCGCTGGTTGCCCGGCACGTACGGGTTGGGCTTCTGGAGCTCGGCGTCGAGGGCGTGCACCTCGTGCGCCTTGTGCGGCGGCTGGTTGAAGACGAGTTCGGGCGCGGTTCCGGCGGCGAGCTGGGTGGTGATCGTCTGGGAGAAGCCGTCGAGGGGCAGCACCTGGGTCCTGACCTCGATGCCGGGCTCGCGCTTCTCGAAGGCGTCGACGATCGCCTCCCAGGCGGGGCCGAAGCTGCTGCCACTGGAGTTCCACTGGTTGGGGCCGGCCAGGGTGATCGTGACCTTGCCGTCGGCGCCGGTCGCGCCTTTGTCGCCGGTGCCCAGCAGGCCGCAGCCTGTCAGGGCGAGCAGCATGGCGGCGCCCGCCAGCCCGCTCTTGGGGGGTGTTCTCATGAGAGCTGGGTCCTTTCGTGGTTGATACGTTTCAAACAACCGCATGACCTCACTTGCCGGAGACGATGCCGCCCTGGATGCCGGCCAGGAACCACTTCGACAGGAACGTGAACAGCGCCAGCAGCGGCAGGCTGGCCAGCACGTATCCGGCGAACAGCGGCCCCCACTGCTGCACGTTCTGGTTGGCGAAGAACGCCAGGCCGGCCGGGATCGTCCGGAACTCGTCGGTCTGCACGGTGAGCAGCGGCCAGAAGTAGTCGTTCCACACGCCCAGCACGGTCATCAGCGCCACCGTGCCGATGACCGGCCGGGCCAGCGGCAGCATGAAGGCCAGGAACAGGCGGACGCCGCCGGCCCCGTCCACCCGCGCCGCCTCGAAGATCTCCTCGGGGATCTGCGCCATGTAGGTGCGCATGATGACGATCCCGAACACCGTGTTGCCGGTGACGTGCGGAATGATCAGCACCAGCCGGCTGTCCAGGATGCCCAGGTCGCGCATCAGCACGAACAGCGGGATCAGGCTGGTGATCGACGGCACCATGAGCAGCGCCGCGATCAGCCCGAACAGCGCGCCGCGCCCCGGGAAGCGGTAGCGGGCGAAGACGAACGCGGCGGCGGGAGCCAGCACCAGCGTGCCCGCGATGGCCAGCCCCGCCACCACGAACGAGGTGAACAGGTACGGGCTGACCTGCTCCCAGGCCACCGCGTAGTTGTCCAGGTGGACCGGCCAGGCCGGCGACCAGTAGCTGGCGAAGAACTGCTCGTTGTCCTTGACCGAGGCGGCCAGCATGAACAGGTACGGGAACAGCCCGGCGAAGGCGAGCACCGACAGCGCCGCGCCCGCCACCAGGTTGGTCCTGCGCGTGCGGCTCACGCTCCCGCCTTCCTGCCGAGAACCAGCGAGACCAGGCTCACGCCGAGCGTCAGCGCGAACAGCACGGTGCCGAGCGTGGCGGCGTAGCCCCAGCTCGTGTCCAGGAAGGCGGCGTCGAGCATGCGCAGCACCGGCACCTGGGTGGCGTTGTCCGGGCCGCCCTTGGTCATGATGTGCGCCTGCATGCCGTACTGGAGCACCGAGATCACCGCCAGCACGAACAGCAGCTTGACGTCGCGCAGCATCATCGGCAGGTCGATGCTCCAGAAGCGGCGCAGCCGCCCGGCCCCGTCGACCTCGGCGGCCTGGTAGATCTCCGCGGGCACGTTCTGCAGGGCCGACAGGAAGACCAGGAACGGCAGGCTCGCCACCCAGGGGAAGCCGATCGTCATCAGCGCGACCAGGGCGGTGTCGGGGTCGCCGATCCAGTTGGCGGCCACCCCGTCCAGTCCCACCGCGCGCAGCAGGCTGTTGATGACGCCGTCGCGCGGGTCGTACATGAACTGCCACAGCAGCACGTTGACCACCGCGGGGAAGGCGAGCGGGAGGATGAGCAGCGTGCGGAAGACGAAGCGCAGCCGCTCGCTCGACAGCGACATCACCAGCTCGGCGGCCAGCAGCGGGAACACCCACATGAGCGTGACGGCCCAGACGAAGATGACGCCGATGTTGCGGAACGAGGCCCACCACAGGTCGTCGCCGAGCATCGTGAGGTAGTTCTCGAAACCGACGAAGGGCGACTCGAAGCCCGGCCGCCACTCGAAGAGCGAGTGGACCATGCCGTTCAGCGCGGGGTAGTACGCGAACGCCGCGAGCAGGGCGAACGTGGGGAGGAGAACGAGATAGACGCCCCACGGGAGCCGGCGGCGCGCCTTTGTGCTGGTCACGATGGAACTGCCTCTCACCTTGCCGTGTCCTGCGTTGATTTGAACGTTTCAGACACGTTTCGAGTCTCGCGATCCCCTCTATTTGTGTCAATAGCCTGGGATAACGGTTTGTTCACCGTGGCTGCCTTAAACCCGACATTTCGGGATGTACGGGCAGCCACGGTGAAACGTTAAAACGTCCGGAACGCGTACGTGCCGGAACCCACCCGGAAGACCGACCCGCCCTCGTCGCCGGGCCGGTCGAACAGCACGCCCGGCGACTCCGCCACGGGCGACCCGCCCTCGGTCACCCGCTCGGGCGGCGCCGGCACGTGCACCTCGCCGCGCGTGCCTGCCGGCAGCACCACGTCCAGCGCGAAGCCGTCGTCCCCCTGCCGCCAGGCGACCTCCACCCGGCCGTGCCGGGTGCGGTGCGCGGTGCGCGCCCACGTGATGCCGCCGCCGGGGCGCGGGCGCACCACGACGTCGGCGTAGCCGGGCGATCCGGCGGCCAGCCCGCCGACCGTGCGGTACATCCAGTCGCCGACGGCCCCGTACGCGTAGTGGTTGAAGGAGTTCATGCCCGGGTCCTGCAACCCCCGGTGGTGGCTCCAGGAGTCCCAGCGCTCCCACATCGTCGTCGCGTCGCCGTGCACGACCGGGTAGAGCCACGACGGGAACGTGTCCTGCGTCAACAGCCGGTACGCCACGTCCAGCCGCCCGGTCGAGGTGAGCGCGTCCAGCAGGAACGGCGTGCCGAGGAAGCCCGTCGACAGGTGGCCGCCGCGCGCCTCGATGTCGCCGGCCAGCCGCGCGGCGGCCCTGGGCAGCTCGTGCTCCTCCAGCAGCCCGGCCGTGATGGCCAGCACGTACGCGGTCTGCGTCCCGCTCGCCACCACGCCGGGCCCCTCGACGAAGGCCGCGCGGAACGCCTGCCGGACGCGCCCGTACAGCTCCATGCAGGCCCGCTCGTCCTCGCCCCGGCCGAGCGTGCCGGCGAGCCCGGCGAGCTGCCGTGCCGACAGCGCGAAGATCGCGGTGCCGACGAGCCGCTTGGGCGTCTCGGCGCCGATCGACAGCCAGTCCCCGAACCCCTCCTCGGGGAAGACGCCGTTGCCGGAGCGCTGCTCCAGGTACGCCAGCCAGCGCAGCATCGGCTCGAAGCAGGCGGCGACCACCCCGGCGTCACCGCGCAGCCGGTGCAGCGCCCACGGGAGCATCACCAGCGCGTCGCCCCAGCCGGGCGAGCCCGCCTCCTTGGCGTTGGGCGACAGCCCGCGCCCCGACAGCACGTCGGGCGCCACGTGCGTGACCGCGCCGTCGTCGGCCTGCGCGTCGACCACGTCGGCCAGCCAGCTCCGCAGGAAGGCGGCGGCGTCGTAGTTGAACAGCGCGGTGGGCGCGAACGCCCAGATGTCGCCGGTCCAGCCCAGCCGCTCGTCACGCTGCGGGCAGTCGGTGGGGACGGCCACGAAGTTGCCCCGCTGCCCCCACACGATGTTGCGCTGCAGCTTGTCCAGCCGCTCGTCGGAGCAGGCGAACTCACCCGCGGGCTCCATCGCGGCGTGGGCCACCCGGGCGATGAGCTCCGCCGGGGCCTCGCGCAGCCCTGACACCTCGACATAGCGGAAGCCGTGGAAGGTGAAGCGCGGCTCGAACGTCTCCGCCCCGCCGCCGCGCGGCAGGAACTCGTCCGTCGCCCGCGCCGAGCGCAGGTTGGCCAGGTGCAGCCCGCCCTCGTGGTCGAGCACCTCGGCGTGGCGCAGCACCACCGGCCGGTCGCGCCCGGCGCGGCCGGTCAGCCGGACCCAGCCGACCAGGTTCTGCCCGAAGTCGGCGATCCACACGCCCGGCCGCCGCTCCCACACGGCCACGGGCTCCAGCTCCTCGTGCACCCGGATCGGCGGCGCGACGGCGGCGGTCAGGCGGCCCGAGGGCGGGCTCACCGGCACCGCCGGCGCCCAGCCGGAGTCGTCGAACCCGGCCGCCGTCCAGCCGAGCGGCTCGGCGGCCAGGTCCTGCCGCTCGCCGTTCTGCAGGTCGGCGTAGCGGATCGCGCCCGACCCGGCCCGCCAGTCGCGATCGGTGCACAGCCGCGTCACGCTGCCGTCGTCGTGCAGGATCTCCAGCTCGGCGCGGAAGGCGAGCCGCCTGCCGTACTGGAAGGACCCGAACCAGCTGATGTGGCCCGCGTACCAGCCGTCGGCCAGGACCGCGCCGATCGCGTTGCGCCCCTCCGACACCAGCGCCGTCACGTCGTAGGTCTGGTACGTGACGCGGTGGCGGTAGTCGGTCCAGCCGGGGGCCAGGTGGTCGGCGCCGACCCGGGTGCCGTTCAGGTGCATCTCGTAGACGCCCAGCGCGGTGGCGTACAGCCTGGCCCGGCGCACCGGCGACGGCACGCCGAACTCGCGGCGCAGGTAGGGGCTGGGCCGGTCGCCGATCGGCTCGCGGCCGTGCGGCGGGTCGCCGTGCAGGCCCACCTCCTCGGCCAGCGACCACCCGGAGTCGTCGTAGCCCGGCTGCTCGAACCCGTCGCCGGGCTCGCCGCTCGCCCGCCACCGGCCGCCGGACGTGACGGTCACCGCGCTCTCCCCGGCCACCGGCACGAGCTGCGGCAGCACCGGCCGGCCCTCGACCACGACCTCCAGCCGCACGCACAGCCCGGACCCGTCAGCCCTGATCGCGAGCACGTTCTCGCCCGAGGCGACCAGGTCCCCGGCCTCGGCCACGAACGCGCCGTCGCGCGTCTCCCCCGCGACCGGCTCGCCGTTCAGGTACGCCTCGACCGCCGTGCCGCCGCCGATCACCAGCGACGCCGACAGCGGCCTGGCCCCGCCCGGCACGGTGAACCGGGTCCGGAACGCCCCGCTCTCCGCCGGCGACGGGCCGAGCGGCCCGGCCACCCAGACGCGCGGCACGTTCTCCAGCGACGGCAGCCGCTCCGAGCCGGGTACGGCGGGTGTGCCGATCCAGCCGGCCGTCCAGCCGCCGGCGTCGCCCAGCCCGGTCTCGAACCAGTGCGCCGGGCCCCACGCCGACCACGCGCCGCTCTCGTCGGCCACCCTGACCCGCCAGTGGTAGCGGGTCCGCGGCCGCAGCTCCGTCCCGCCGTACGGGACGTCGTACGTCGCGGCCGAGGTCACGTCGCCGCTGTCCCAGACCAGCTCGGCCCCGTCGTCCACCGGGTCGCCCTCGCGCGCCACGATCAGCCGGTACGCGCTCTGCGCCCGCCCGCGGCCGGGGCCGGTGAGCCGCCAGGAGAAGCCGGGCGCGCGCACGTCCAGGCCCAGGGGCTCGCTCAGCCCTTCCACCCGCGGATCGGTCACGGCGAGATGCATTGGACTCCCAAGCTAGTTGAAACATTTCAATATCTGCGCACCGTAAACAGTCCGAGGTCTCCGCGTCAATGCCCGCTCCCCCAGGCCCGGCCCGACGGCACGGTCGGCTGAAACATTTCAACAGGTAGACTGGACGCTTCCAGCCAGGTGACCAGAAGGGCTTTCCCCCGGTGACCGACATCCACAGGCCGGCCGAGCGCCGCCGGCTCAGCATGGTCGACGTCGCGGCCCACGCCGGCGTGTCCGTGGGCACGGTCTCCAACGTGCTCAACCGGCCCGAGCTGGTCGCCGAGCCGACGCTGCGCCGGGTGCGCGCCTCCATCAAGGCGCTCGGCTTCGTGCCCAGCGCGCCCGCCCGGCAGTTGCGCGGCGGCTCCGGCCGCTCGGTGGGCGTCATGGTGCGCGACATCGGCAACCCGTTCTTCTCCGAGGTGCTGCCCGGCATCGAGACCAGGCTGTCGCAGGAGCAGCTCCTGCTCGTGCTCTGCAGCTCCGGCGACTCGATCGAGAAGGAGGCCCACTACCTGCAGATCCTGGAGCAGCACCGGGTGCCCGGCATCCTCATCACGCCCGCCGGGCAGGACATCTCCCACCTGGTCGAGCTGCGCCGGCGCGGCATCGGCATGGTGCTGCTCGACCGGCCGGGCGCCGACTCCCAGCTGTGCGCGGTGGCGGTCGACAACGTCCGGGGCGGCGAGCTGGCCGGCGCGCACCTGCTGTCGCTGGGCCACCGGCGCATCGCGTTCCTCAACGGGCCGCCGATCGTGCGGCAGTGCGCCGACCGCAGGGAAGGGCTGGTCAAGGCGGTGCGCGCGGCCGGGCTCGACCCCGACGAGGTGATCACCGAGATCACGCTGCCCGCGCTCACCCCGCGCGAGGGTGAGGCCGCGCTGGAGCGGCTGCCGGCGCGCGGCGGGCCGACGGCGCTGTTCTGCGTCAACGACACGGTGGCGCTGGGCGCGCTGCGCGGGCTGGAGCGGCGCGGCGTCTCGGTGCCGCACGACATGGCGGTCATGGGCTACGACGACGTGGAGTTCGCGGCGCTGCTGTCGCCGGCGCTGACCTCGGTGCGCCAGCCGAAGCACCAGCTCGGCCAGGCCGCCGCCGAGCTGCTGCTGACCGACGCGCGGGGCGACTCGGGCCACTGGCACCAGGAGATCGTCTTCCAGCCGGAGCTCATGGTCAGGGCGTCGACGAGCGGCTAGGCACGTTTCAAAGCCGATCCCCGCAGGAAAACGGGTCTTGCCGGGCTGCCTTCTGGGCGTCATTGTTGAGACGTTTAAATCCAGGAGGTCCCATGCGTTGGCTCGTCGCCTTCCTCTTACTCCTCGTCGCCGCCGTCCCCGCTGACGCCACAGCCGCGTTGCCGTACCCGACCCGCTCCGACTACCGCATCAAGGGCCTCCAGCCGGACTTCTGGCCCGACAAGAACGAAATATCCGGCAACAACGCCGGCGGCGTCGCCATGAACCTCGTCTGGTCCGACTGGGAGCCCAGCGTCAGGACCCCGCCGTGCGCCACGGGCGCCCAGGAGTTCGGCGGACGCTGCTACACCGTCAACGCCGCCGTCGACGCCGCCGTCAAGGACTGGACCGCCCGCGGCCTCGTCGTCACCGCCGTCGTCTACGGCACCCCCGCCTGGGCGCGGCAGGGCCGCACCTGCACCCCGCACGCCCCCGGCTTCGAGAAGTTCTGCGTGCCGAACGACCCCGCCGAGTACGGCCGCTTCGCCGGCATGCTCGCCCAGCGCTACGACGGGCAGCACGGCAACGGCCGCATCGCCGACTTCGTCGTCATGAACGAGGTCAACAGCAACATCTGGTTCGACATCGGCTGCGGCCAGGGCACGCCCTGCGACACCACCGCCTGGCTCGACGCGATCGCCGCCACGTACAACGCCGCCTACGACGCCGTCATGGCCCAGCAGCCCACCGCCAAGGTCCTCACCTCGCTCGACCACTACTTCGGCACCGCCTACGACCGGCCCGCCGCGCACGAGGCCATGCTGTCGGGCATGACCGTGCTCAAGGGCCTGGCCGCCCGGGCGGGCAACCGGGCCTGGCGCGTCGCCTACCACCCGTACCCGCCGAACCTGCTGGCGCCGCAGTTCTCCGCCGACGACTTCCCCCGCGTCACCTACGGCAACATCGGCGTGCTCGTGGGCTGGCTGCGGCAGCAGTTCCCCGGCACGCCCTCGGCCTGGCAGGTGCAGCTCACCGAGAGCGGCGTCAACTCCCTGTCGCCCTCGTCGGAGGCCGCCCAGGCCGCGCAGCTCTGCAACAGCTTCCGCAACGTCCTCGGCACCCCGGGCATCGAGAGCTACATCTGGCACCGCATGACCGACCACCCGGACGAGACGGCCGCCGGCCTCGGCGTGGGCCTGCGCCGTACCGACGGCTCGGCCAAGCCCGCCTGGGCGACCTGGGCGCTGGCCAACCGCGCCGACCTGTCGCCGCCCCGGCTGTCGTGCGGGTTCGAGCTGCTGCCCCACACCCAGCTCCGGCGCGGCTACGACCCGGCCAAGGGGCACGTGGCCACCTCCCGGCTGCTGCCGCCCGGCTTCACCCACGAGCGCGTGTGGAAGCTGCTGCGCAACCAGGCGGCCGGCACCGTGCCGCTGTACGAGTGCAAGGTCGCCGCGCACACCATGCTCACCCGTGACCCGGGCTGCGAGGGCCAGTTCGCGATGGGGCCGGTCGGCCACATCCACACGAGCCAGGTGCCCGGCTCCGTCGCCCTGCACCGGTGCCGTTCGGCGGGCGGCGACCACCTCGTCACCGACCAGGCCGGCTGCGAAGGTCTCGTCCACGAACAGGTGCTGGGCTACGCGCTGACCTGACCCTCGGGCCGGGCGCGCACGCACAGCAGGGTGTCGCCGCCGGTCAGCACCTCGGTGGCGAACCCGTCCAGCCGCAGCCGCCCCAGCAGGTCGGCGTCGGTCAGCGCCGCGGTCCGCAGGATCGCCCGCCCGGCGGCGACGTGGTGGGCGTTGCGCTGCCGGGCGGCCTCGATCATCGTGGCCGAGCGGTCGATCGCGGTGACCGTGGCTCCGGCGTCGCAGGCCAGCTCGACCGCCACGCCGCGGCCGCAGCCGATCTCCAGGATCCGCTCTCCCGCCTGGACGCCGAGCGTGTCGACGGCCCAGGCCAGCCGTTCCGGCACCGCCATGCGGGCACCCTAGCAGCGGGCCGGAACGCCGAAAATCCCTGGACAGCGCCCGATATTCTCTGTGGATGGGACGTGATGAACGCGGTGTGACACCTCAGAGCGAGGACTTCTCTGCCTGGTACAACGAGCTGGTCGCCAAGGCCCAGCTGGTGGACCGGGGGCCGGCGAAGGGCACCATGGTCATCCGACCGTATGGCTACCGGCTGTGGGAGCTGCTCCAGGGAGAGCTGGACTGGCGGATCAAGGACACCGGTCACGAGAACGCGTACTTCCCGCTGCTGATCCCGGAGAGCTACCTGCAGCGCGAGGCCCAGCACGTCGAGGGCTTCTCGCCGGAGCTCGCGGTCGTCACGCACGCGGGCGGCAAGGAGCTGGAGGAGCCGCTGATCGTGCGGCCGACCTCCGAGACGATCATCGGCGAGATGATGGCCAAGTGGATCTCCTCCCACCGTGACCTGCCGCTGCTGCTCAACCAGTGGGCCAACGTGGTGCGCTGGGAGATGCGGCCCCGGATGTTCCTGCGCACCACGGAGTTCCTCTGGCAGGAGGGCCACACGGCGCACGCCGACCGGGACGACGCGATGCGCGAGACGATGCTGGCCCTGGACCTCTACGCCGAGGTGGCGCGCGACATCGCGGCGCTGCCGGTGGTGCCGGGCGAGAAGACCGCCGGGGAGCGGTTCGCGGGTGCGGAACGCACGTTCACCATCGAGGCCATGATGCGCGACGGCAAGGCGCTCCAGGCGGGCACCTCCCACTACATGGGGACGAACTTCGCCGAGGCGTTCGACATCCGCTACACCGCCGAGACGGGCAGGCAGGAGACCTGCCACACGACGTCCTGGGGCATGTCGACCCGGATGATCGGCGGCGTGATCATGACGCACGGCGACGACAAGGGCCTGGTGCTGCCGCCCCGGCTCGCGCCGCACCAGGTGGTGATCGTGCCGATCGGCCGGGGCGACGAGGTGCCGGCGGCGGCCCGCGACCTCGCCGGGCGGCTCCGGGCGGCCGGGGTGCGGGTGCACGTCGACGACCGCGCCCACCTGTCGCCGGGTTACCGGTTCAACGACTGGGAGCTGCGCGGGGTGCCGGTCCGGCTGGAGCTCGGGCCGCGTGACCTGGAGTCCGGCACGGTGGTCATGGTCAAGCGGCTCGGCGACGAGGGCAAGCAGCCGATCCCCCTCGACTCGTCCGCCGAGGTGCTGCCGGGGGTGCTGGACGACTTCCAGGCGTTCCTGCTGCGTCGGGCCACCGAGTTCCGCGACGCCCACACGCGGGCGGCCGGCGACTGGGGTTCGTTCACCGATGCCGTCGCCTCGGGCTGGGCGCTGGCCCCGCACTGCGGCGAGCCCGCCTGCGAGGGCGACATCAAGGCCGAGACCGGCGCGACGCCCCGGTGCGTCCCGCTCGACGGGGCCGCCGAGACCGGGGTCTGCGTGCGCTGCGGCCGGCCCGCCGCCTACGGCAAGCGGGTGGTCTTCGGCCGCTCCTACTGACCGGGCCGGCCTCCCGGGATCGGCGGTAGTGACCAGAACTGCTAGTGTGGTCACTACCTCGATCCCGGGAGGCCGCATGCCACGCCCCACGATCCCCGACCGCGCCGCGGTGATCCTCGACCACGCCCGCGCCGTGATCCTGGAGAAGGGCTACCCGCGCGCCACCATCGCCGACATCGCCCGGCGCGCCGGCATCGGCAAGGGCGCCGTCTACCTCGACTTCCCCTCCAAGGAGGCGCTGCTCGACGCCGTGCTGGCGCGCTCCATGCGGGAGCTGGCCGCCGCCGTGCGCGGGCGCGTCGAGCGTCACGACGGCCCCGTCACGCTCTCCGAGCTGTACGGCATCAGCATGGACGCGCTGCTGGCCGACGAGCTCATGCTCGCCTTCTACCTGGCCGACACGGCCGTCCTCGGCGACTACGTACGCGACAAGGGCCCCGAACGGTACGGGCCGCGCCTCGACTGGCTGACCGGCTACGCGAGCGACCTGCGCGAGGCCGGGCTGCTGCGCGGCGACGTCGACCCCGACGCGGCCTCGCTGGTGATGTCCGTCTTCTCCGTCGGCCTGATCAACGCCGCCCCCGTGCTGGGCGACCTGCCCCGCGAGCGGCTCGCGCGGGCCGTACGCGAGATGAGCTCGCTGATCAGCGCCGGCTGGGAGCTCGACCCCGCCGGGGCCGACGCGGCGGCGGTGCGCCAGGCGCACGCCACCCTGCTCGACCGGCTCGACGCCCAGATGGGAGCACCATGACCACCTCCACCACCGTGCTGCGACTCGACGGCGGCCCGCTCAGCGTGCACCGGAGCGGAGACCCGGCCGCCCCGCCCGTGGTCCTGCTGCACGGCGCCATGCTGGACGTCGCCCCGCTCATCTGGCGCCACCTGATCCCCGCCCTGGCGGTCACCCGGCACGTGATCGCCCCCGACCTGCCCCGGCACGGCGGCTCACGCCCCTGGACCGGCACCCTGGACCAGCAGCGGCTGGAAGGCGTGCTCGACGACATGCTCGACCGGCTCGGCGTCGCCCGGGCCCCGTTCGTCGGCCTGTCGATGGGCGGCGGCCTCGCCACCGGCTACGCGCTCACCCGCCCCGAACGGGTCAGCGCGCTCGTCGCGGTCAACCCGGGCGGGCTGGACGACGTGCGCCCCTGGCAGTTCGTCACCTGGCTCGCGCTGCGCTTCCGGCCCGCGCTGCGCTGGACCATGAAGTGGCTGGCCTCCTCCGCCTATCTGCGGCGTTCCATGGTCGACGCGCTCGCCGAGGGGGAGCGTACGCGCGACTTCGCGGAGGTGATGGCGATGACCGAGGCCGAGGCGCGCGCCCGCGCCGCGCACGGCGAGGCCGCCCTGGACGACTGGCAGATCACCGCGTACGGGCCGCGCCGCATGCGGCTGAACCACCTGCCGCACCTGCACCGGCTCGCGGCGCCGTCGCTGTGGGTGCACGGCGAGCACGACACCGCCGTGAACGAGGCCGTCGTCCGCCGCGCCGCCTCGCTCGCCCCCGGCGGCCGCTACGCCGTCGTGCCCGGCGCGGGCCACCTGGCCCCGCTGGACCGGCCCGACGAGGTCAACGCCCTGGTCATGGGCCTGCTGGACGAAGTTCAGCCGGTTCGTCGGCGAATGTGATCACGATGTAGCGGCCGTTGGCGTAGCTGACCACGGGCCGCCCCAGCCTCTCGCCCGCCTGCCGCGCGACCGCCTGGAACAGCTCCACCATCTCGGGCGTGTCGGCGCTCACCCGGAACCGCCCGTGCGTGGTGAGGTGCTCGACGACCAGCGGCACGAAGCCCGCCTCACTCCGGGCCCTTTCGTCCGTGGTGAGCGGGGTGCGGCGGAACGCGGGCTGCGTCATCACTGGTCTCCTTACGACGGCCGCCTCCCAGAATGCCACCCCGCCGACCGCACCCACCGCATGAACCGGGCGGAATCGTCCTTTCGGCCGGTGCAGCGGGGCGGGACCGGCGGCCTACCCTGAACCGCGTGAACGGCCGGGACCGACGGGACGAGCGTACGCGGGCGACGGCGGAGGCCGGGCTCGCGGCGGTGTTCGCCGTCCTGCTGGCCTTCTGGGCCCGTCAGGTCGCCACCAGCTGGGGCCCCGGCTACTGGGCCTTCGGCTGCGTGGCGGGGGCGATCGTGTGCGGGCTCGCCCTGGCGCGCCGGCGGGCGCGGCGGCTGACGGCGTTCGCCGGGTTCGCCGTCGCGGTGGCCGCCGCGCTGACCTCCCGGTCGGCCGGACTGCCCGCCGAGCCGGGCCCGGCGATGGCGCTGGGGCTGTCCGTGCTGGTCGGCTCGGCCGTCCGGGTGCTCCCGGTCCGCCAGGCGGCCGCCGTCGCGGGCGGCGGGCTGGCGGTGGCCGCCTGCACCCTGCTCACCGCCCGGCCGTCCGCCGCGCTCCCGCCCGTGCTGGCGCTGAACCTCGGCGCGTGGCTCGCCGGGGCCGCGACCGGCCTGGCCGTCCGCCTGCTGCACGCCCGCCGCCACGCCAGGGCCGAGGACGTACGCCGCCACGAACGCCTCAGGCTCGCCCGCGAACTGCACGACGTCGTCGCCCACCACGTCACCGGCATCGTGCTCCAGGCCCAGGCCGCCCAGGTGCTCGCCCGCAAACAGCCCGACCGGGTGAGCGGCTCGCTGACCGGCATCGAGAGCGCCGGCTCCGACGCGCTCGCCGCCACCCGCCGCCTCGTCGGCCTGCTGCGCGAGCCCACCCCGCCGCCCCGCGAAAGCCTCACCGACCTGGTCGGACGCTACGACGCCCCGCCCGCCCCCGCCCGCCGCCCTCGCCGCGGCGGCTACGGCCTGCTCGGCATGCGCGAACGCCTCGACGCCCTCGGCGGCACCCTCGACGCCGGCCCGCGCCCCGAGCCGGGCGGCTGGTCCGTCCGCGCCACGCTCCCCCTGCCCGGGGAGCGGCCGTGACCGTCAGCGTGCTGCTGGCCGACGACCAGGCGATGGTACGCGCCAGCCTGCGCGTCATCCTGGAGGACCGGCCCGGCTTCGAGGTCGTCGCCGAGGCCGCCGACGGCGACGAGGCGATCACCCTGGCCCGGCGGCTGCGCCCCGACGTGTGCCTGGTCGACGTGCGGATGCCGCGCCGCGACGGCGTCGAGGTCACCCGCGCCCTGGCCGGCCCCGGCGTGCCCGACCCGCTGCGCGTCGTCGTGGTCACCACCTTCGACCTGGACGAGTACGTCCACGGCGCGCTGCGCGCCGGCGCCGCCGGGTTCGTGCTCAAGGACGCCGGGCCTGACCTGCTCGTGGAGGCCGTCCGGGCGGCGCACGCCGGGGACGCGCTCATCTCCCCGTCGATCACGCCGCGGCTGCTGCACCACCTGACCTCCGCCGGGGCCCCGGCCCCGCGCGTCCCCCTGTCGGACCGGGAGACCGAGATCGTCCGCGCGCTCGCCCGGGGCCGCACCAACCACGAGATCGCCGCCTCGCTCTCCATCTCCCTCAGCACCGTCAAGGGCCACGTCTCGACCGTCCTGACCAAGCTCCCCGCCCGCAACCGCGTCGAGATCGCCGCCTGGGCCTGGGAACACGGCCTCATGACCTGACCTCCGGCCTATGATCGGCCGGACACCCGGCCACCGACGACAAGGACACCCATGCCCCTGCTGGCCCGCATGCTCGCCGCGCCCCTGTTCATCGACGTACGGGCCGGCGCGGTCGCCGGTCTGGGCACGCTGCTGTCCGACCTGCAGATCGCCCGCAGCGGCCGGGTGGCCGTCGCCGTCGGCCCCAGCCAGGGCGACGCCATCCGCGACGAGCTGCGCATCGACGGCGCCGAGGTGCTCCGCATCCCCGACGGCAGCCTGGCCTCGGCCGTCGAGCTCGGGCAGCGGCTGCGCTCCGGCCAGTTCGAGGCGATCGCGGGCATCGGCGGCGGCAAGACCATCGACGTGGCCAAGTTCGCCGCGCACATGGCGGGCATCCCGATGGTCGCGGTGACCACGAGCCTGGGCCACGACGGCATCGCCTCACCCGTCAGCACGCTGCGCCACGAATCGGGCACCGGCTCCTACGGGGTCGTCATGCCGACGGCCGTCCTGGTGGACCTCGACCGCGTCCGGTCCGCCCCGGCGGCGCTGTCCACGGCCGGGATCGGCGACGTGATCAGCGACCTGTCGGCGGTGGCCGACTGGGAGCTGGCCGCGGCGGAGGTAGGCGAGCAGATCGACGGCCTGGCGGTGGCGATGGCCAGGTCGGCGGCCCTGGTGGTGCTGCACCAGCCGGGCCCGGCGCGCGGCGACGAGTTCCTCACCGTGCTGGCCGAGTCGCTGATCATGTCGGGCATGTCGATGGCCGTGGCGGGGTCCAGCCGCCCGGCCAGCGGCGGCGACCACGAGATCATGCACGCCGTCAACGAGCTGTTCCCCGGCACGGCCAGCCACGGCGAGCTCGCCGGAGTGGGCGCGCTGTTCTGCACGTTCCTGCGCGGCGACGACGCCAAGGCCGAGCTCATCTCCGCGTGCCTGCGCCGCCACGGCCTCCCGCGCACGCCCGCCGACCTCGGCCTGTCGGATGCCGACTTCGCCAAGGCCGTGGCGTACGCGCCGCGCACCCGTCCGGGCCGTTACACCATCCTTGAACACCTCGACCTCTCCGAGCCCCAGCTCACCGACCGCGTGAGCGCCTACGTCAAGACGTTCACGGCCTGACCACTCCTCAGGCGTCCGATCGGAGGGCCGCCTCCGGGGCGCCGGGGCCGCGGACGCTGGACAGGAACGCCCTGGTCCGTTCGTGGGCGGGGTTGGCCAGGAGCTCGGCGGGGCGGCCCTGCTCGACGACGACGCCGTCGGCGAAGAAGGTGAGCCGGTCGCCGACCTCGCGGGCGAAGGCGATCTCGTGGGTGACGACGACCATGGTCATCCCGTCGGCGGCCAGGTCGCGCATGACCTCCAGGACCTCGTCGACCAGTTCGGGGTCCAGCGCCGAGGTGGGCTCGTCGAAGAGCATCAGGGCGGGGTTCATGGCGAGCGCCCTGGCGATGGCGACCCGCTGCTGCTGGCCGCCGGAGAGCTGGTGCGGCCGTTTGTGCGCGTGGTCGGCGAGGCCGACCCGGTCGAGGAGTTCGAGCGCCAGCTTGCCGGCCTGGTCCTTGGGGGTGCCGAGGACGTGGACGGGCCCGCAGGCGACGTTCTCCTGCGCGCTGTGGTGGGCGAACAGGTTGAAGCGCTGGAACACCATGCCGATGTTCTTGCGGAAGGCCGCGTACTCCTTGGGCGACCAGGGGTGGTAGCGGCCGTCGCGGAGGGTGTGGCCGACCTCCTCGCCGAGCACGCGCAGGCTGCCGCCGAGCACCGGTTCGAGGCCGTTGAGGCAGCGCAGGAACGTGGACTTGCCGGAGCCGGACGGGCCGATGACGCAGCTGACCTCGCCGGCGGCGACCTCGAAGTCGACGCCGTTGAGCACCTGGACGTCGCCGTAGCTCATGCGCACGCCCGTGGCGCGCACGACGGGGCTCACGCGGGCACCTTGGGCAGGACCTTGGCGGCGACGCCGCCGCGCCGGACGAGCCGGACGGCGTCGGAGCCGAAGCGGCGTTCCAGCCGGCCTTGCAGGAAGGTGGCGACGGTGGTCAGGAGCAGGTACCAGAGGCTGGCCACGATGAGCAGCTCCATGATCATGTTGTTGGTCTTGTAGATCTGGCTCGCGTTGGTCATCAGGTCGTGCCCGGCGACGACGTACACGAGTGAGGTGGTCTTCAGCATGGAGATGAACTCGTTGCCCGTCGGCGGGATGATGATGCGCAGCGCCTGGGGCAGCACGATCACCCGCATGCGCTTGGCCGGGGTCATGCCGAGCGCGTAGGCGGCCTCGCTCTGGCCGGTGTCGACGGCCTGGATGCCGGCGCGCACGGTTTCGGCGAAGTAGGCGGCCAGGTTGAGCCCGAGTCCCAGCATGGCGGCGGTGAACCCGGTCATCACCTGGTTGGTGTCCCACATGAGGCCGATCGAGGTGAACGGGATCTTGATGATGAGGGCCGGGAACAGGAAGGCCAGGTTGTACCAGAAGATGAGCTGGACCAGCACGGGCGTGCCGCGGAAGAACCAGATGTAGAGCGTCGCCAGCCGGCTCAGCACCGGGTTGTGCGCCAGCCGCATGATCGCGATGACCACGCCGAGCACCAGGCCGAGGATGGTGGCCAGGATGGACAGTTCGACGGTGACCCAGACGCCGGCCAGGATCCGCTCGTTGAACAGGTACGTGGCCACCGCGCTCCAGTCGAGGCGCGGGTTGACGACGAGGAGGAAGAGCAGCCAGCCGAAGATCGCCAGGGCGGCCACGGCGGACAGGACGCGGCCCCAGTGGCGGGTGCGGGCGACGGGGATCATGGCCCCCGACGGGCCGGCGATCGGTTCGGTGCGCACGCTACTTCCCGCCGTTGACCACGGCCGACTCGACGGCGAGCTTGTCGAGGTTCCAGGCGGCGAGGATCTTGCCGTACTCGCCGCTCTTGATCAGGGAGTCGAGCGCGCCCTTGACCGATTCGATGAGGGCGGTGTTGTCGGGCTTCATCCCGATTCCCCACGGGCTTTCGGTGCCTTCGAGCGCGATGGCCTCGACCTCGACCTTGGGGTCGGCGGCCTTGTAGGCGGCCACGACATAGTCGGTGATGGTGGCCTGGGCGCGGCCGTTGATGACCTGGAGCATGGCCTCGGTGTCGCCGGGGAACTTGAGGATGTTCAGCGCCTGCTTGCCGCCGGACTTGCAGTCGGCGTCGTACTTCTCGGCGAGCTCCAGGGACGAGCCGTTGTCGACGACGGAGACGGTCTTGCCGCACAGGTCGGCGGGGGTGTTGACGCCGGCCGGGTTGCCCTTCTTGACGAGCAGGCCGGAGCCGGCCTTCACGTAGTCGACGAAGGTGATCTTCGCCTGGCGTTCGGCGTTGTCGGTCATGGAGGAGATCACGAAGTCGTAGCGGCCGGTGAGCACGCCGGGGATCTGGGAGTTGAACTCCTCGTCCGTGAGCGTGTACTTGACGCCGAGCTTCCTGGCGATGGCCCTGGCCAGCGCGGGGTCGAAGCCGATGGCCGTCTTGCCGTCGCTCGCCCACAGCTCCATGGGCGGGTAGCCGATGGAGGAGACGACCTTCAGCCCCTCGGCCTTGACGTCCGCGGGGACCTTGGCCGCGAGCTCCTTGTCCGGGGTGATGGCGTTGATGACGCCGGCCGCCTTCTCCTCGGCGGGGGCCTGGTCGAGGACCACCTCCGCCGCGGGCTCCGCGTCGCCACCGGCGGCGGCGTCGAGGGACTGGGCGCCGCAGGCGGCGGTGGCGGCCAGCAGGGCGCCGCTGACGAGGAGGGTGGGGATACGGGTGTTCACGGGGGGTGGCTCTCCTTCAGGCTCGCTGCCAGCGGACTTCGCCGCCGACAACGGTGGTCATGACCTTGGTGCGCAGCACCGCGTCTGGCGACTCCTGGTAGGGGTCGGTGTCCACCGCGATGAAGTCGGCGAGCATGCCGGGGACGAGCAGGCCCTTGCGGTCCTGCTCGCCTGCCGCGTAGGCCGCGCCGAGGGTGTGCGCGGTGATCGCTTCGGCCATGCTCAGCCGCTGTTCCGGCTGCCATCCGCCGACGGGGGTGCCGTCCTGGCGGGTACGGGTCACCGCGGCGTACAGCGCGGCGAACGGATCGGGGTGCTCGACGGGGGCGTCGGAGCCGAAGGCCAGCGCGACGCCGGCGTTCAGCATGCCGCGCCAGGCGTAGGAGGCCAGGTCGTGGCCGGCGAGCAGCGAGTCGACGAGGTCGATGTCGCTGGTGCAGTGGACGGGCTGCATGGAGGCGACGACGCCGAGCCTGGCCATCCTGGTCAGGTCGGCCGGGCGCAGGTGCTGGGCGTGCTCGATGCGGTGACGCAGCCCGGGGGTGCGGCCGATGGCCTCGTAGGCGTCCAGCACGAGGTGGTTGGCCTGGTCGCCGATGGCGTGCGTGGCGATCGCGACGCCGGCGTCCGCCGCGGTCCTGAACAGCTTGACGAGGTCGTCGTACGGGGTGACCGCGATGCCGACGTTGTCCGAGTCGCCGGCGAACGCCTCGCTCATGTGGCAGGTGTGCGAGCCGAGCGCGCCGTCGCTGAAGATCTTGACCGGGCCGGTGCGGATCCAGTCGTCGCCCTGGCCGGTGCGGCGTCCTTCGGCGATGGCCGCTTCCAGGTGGACGGTCGGGATCGCCTTGTGCACGCGGATCTTGAGCTGGCCGGCGTCGCGCAGCCGCAGGTAGGCGTCGCGGCAGTCCTCGCCGTCGATGTCGTGCACGCTGGTGAGGCCGAGGGAGAGCAGCTCGTCCTGGGCGCGGCGCAGCTTGTCGCTCAGGTCGTCGGAGACCATGAGGGCGCGCAGCGGGTAGGAGGCGGACTCGCGCAGGATGCCGGTGGGCTCGCCGTTGGCGTCCCTGACGATCTCGCCGCCGACGGGGTCGGGGGTGGTGGCGTCGATGCCGGCCAGGCGCAGGGCGGCGGAGTTGGCCCACACGGTGTGGCCGTCGATGTTCGGCAGCGCGATCGGCAGGTCGCCGCTGACGGAGTCGAGCGCGTACCGGTCGGGCTGGGCGGGGGGGTTCCAGGTGTTGCTGTTCCACCGGCCGCCGAACAGCCAGGCGCCGGGGCGCAGCCTGGCGACGTGCGCGCCGATCAGGGTGAGGGCGTCGGCCAGGGAGCGGACGTCGCGCAGGTCGATGGCGTCGAGGCTGTGGGCGTACTGGGCGGTGTGGATGTGGGCGTCGTAGAGGCCGGGCAGGACGGCGGCGCCGTCCAGGTCGACGAGTTCGGCGCCGTGGCCCGCGGCCTCGCGGACCTCGGCCTCGGTGCCGACGGCCACGAGGTGCTCGCCGTCCACGGCCATGGCCTGGGCCGGCGGGCGGCCGTCCGCCCCGGTGTGGATGGCGGCGTTGCGGTACACACGGATGCTCAAAGTGACTCTCAAGGGTGCTGGAGTGACGGTGAGCATCACTGTAGGAGTAGCTAAAAGAACGCGGAAGCGCTATAAACACGGCATTTAGCAACCCTGAGAGCAAGGAACGCTAATGCTGAAGCCGGAACACCTTCGCACTCTGCGTGAGGTCATCCAGTTGGGCTCCTTCGCCGCGGCGGCGAATCGGCTCGGCTACACCTCCTCGGCCGTCTCCCAGCAGATGGCCGCGCTGGAGAAGAAGATCGGCGTGCGGCTGTTCGAGCGCTCGGCGCACAGCGTGCTGCCGACCGACGCGGCGGAGGTGCTGGCCAGGCACGCCGAGACGGTCCTCGTCGACATCGAGCGCATGATCGCCTCCGTCCAGGCCGTGCACCGGGGCAGCGAGCGGCAGATCCGGCTCGGCGTGTTCCCGAGCTTCGCCGACCGGCTGGCCGAGGTGCTGGGGCAGCTGGAGCAGGCGGACCTGGCCGGGGTGCGGATCTCGGTCGCCGAGCCGTCGCAGCTCATCCCGCACCTGGGCGCGGGCGGCGAGATGGACGCGGCGATCGTCTACCAGGTGGGCAACTCGGGGCTGTCGTGGCCGTCGGCGCTGAGCAGGCGGTGGATCGCCGAGGACCGCTACCGGCTGGTGCTGCCCGCGAGCTGGCCCGACCTGTCGCCGTACCGGGCCGAGCAGCTCGTCGACCTGCCGTGGATCGTGCACCACCCGGGCAGCAGCGACGCCTCGTTCTTCGACGGCGTGTTCTCCCGCTGGGACCTGCACCCCCGGGTGGCCTGCCACTCCGACGACTTCAAGATCACGATGTCGCTGATCGAGGCCGGGGTGGGCGCGGCGTTCGTCGCCGACCTGGCGCTGGCCCGGCACGGCCCCGGCGTGGTCGTCGCCGACGTGCCCTGGCTGAACACCAGCCGCAGCATCTTCGCCCTGGTCAGGCCGGACCGCGAGACCGCCAGGCTGCGGGCGCTCCTGGACGCCCTGGAGGTCTGAGCGCTATCAATTCCGCACAGCACCTTCGACAGGAGACCCATGGAACGCGCGGCGGCGATCGCCACTTCGGCCGAGGCCATCAGACGGCACGGTGACCACAACATCCTCATCGAGGCAGGCCCGGCCCCCGTGATCGACAGGCTCGCCACGCTTCCCGCCCGGCCGCCCGGCGGGCCGCTCGACGGCTGGACGTTCGTGGCCAAGGACATGATCGACGTGGCCGGCCTCCCCACCACCAGGGGCTCGATCCTGTACGGCGCCGAGGAGGCGCTGACGACCGCGCCGTGCGTCGAGGTGCTGGAGTCGGCCGGTGCGCTGCTGGTGGGCAAGGCCAACCAGCACGAGTTCGCCTGGGGCGTGACCAGCGAGAACCCGCACTGGGGCGACGTGCGCAACCCGCGCCACCCGCACCTGTCCCCCGGCGGCTCCAGCGGCGGCACCGCGGCGGCGCTGGCGGCCGGCATCGCCAGGTTCGGCCTGGGCACCGACACCGGCGGCTCGGTGCGGATGCCGGCGGCCTGCTGCGGCGTGGTCGGGCTGCGGCCCCGCGCGGGCGCGGTGCCGGGCGCGGGCGTCGCGCCGCTGGCGCCGATGTTCGACGTGGTCGGCCCGATGGCCACCTCGGTCGCCGACCTCGCCCGGGTGTGGGAGGCGCTGTCCGGCACCCCCGTCGCCCCGCTCTCCTCCCTGGCCGGATGGACGGTCGGCGTCGCCGAGGGCTGCGCGCAGGCCGCCGCCTTCGCCGGGCTCGGCGCCGGACTCCGCGAGGTCGCGCTGCCGTACGACATCCTCGCCCCCTACTGGACGATCGTCGGCGCGCAGGCCCGGCGCACGCACGAGGCCACCTACCCGAGGAACGCCGATCACTACAGCGACGGCGTGCGCCGCAAGCTCGACGACGCCGGCCGGATCGGCCGGGACCGTTACGCGGCTGCCGTCGAGGCGCTGGGCGCCGCGCGGGCCGGGTTCGCCGACCGCACGGCCGGGCTGGACCTGCTGATCATGCCCACGCTCGGCGGCCCCGCGCCCCGGGCGGGCTGCGACGAGGCCGCCGTCCGGGGCGAGGCCGGCCGGATCACCGCGGTGGTGTCCGCGCTCGGGCTGCCCGCGCTGGCGATCGGCGACCTGCAGCTGGTCGCCCGGTCCGAGGAGGCGGTGCTGCGTGCCGGGCTGGCCTGGGAGTCGCTGGGCGGGGCGATCCCGCCGCCCCGCTGACCGCCCCACCGGTCACGGGTGCGGCGCCAGGCTCCACGGATCGACGGGCACGACCCCGGTGCAGCGTCCCGCCGGGTCGAGCAGCCTGCCGTACAGCTTGGTCTGGCGCAGCACGACCTGCCGGTCGGCGACGGTCACGTACGGGAACTTCCGCTCCAGGCGCATCACCAGCGGGTGCAGGTCGGTGACGGCGTGCAGGCCGACGGTGAGCAGCATGTTGCTGGTCCCGGCCAGGGCGGCGCAGGTGCGGGTCTCCGGCCAGCCGAGCAGCGCCGTGCCGGTCTCCTCCAGGAGCCGGTCGGGCAGGCGCAGCCACAGCACGGCGGAGGAGTGCCAGCCGGCGTGCGAGCGGGCCAGGTCGCAGCGGAAGTCGATGTCCTCGGTGGCGACGAGCCTGGAGAGCCTGCGCTGCACGGTCCGCTCGGAGGTGCCGACGGTCGCGGCCAGCTCGGCGTAGCCGGCCCGGCCGTCGGCCAGCAGTGCGTGGAAGAGCCGCCGGTCGATCCCGTCCATCCGCCGGGTGGACTCGGGCGGCCCGCTGCGCCTGGCCAGCCCGGCCGCCGCGCCCTGCGGCAGCACCCGCAGCCGCCAGCGGCACGACGCCTCGAACACGCGCGTCGCCAGGTGGGTGCGCACCTTGGCGACGCCGGGCACCCGGGGCAGGTCGGTGAGCAGGTAGTCGGCCAGCGCCGGCATCGAGGCCGCCGCGGCGATCACGAACAGGTCGTGCCCGGCGGCGACGTGCTGCACGGTGATCAGGTGCCTGGCCTCGGCCAGCGTCGCCGCGACCTCGACGGCCGCGCCCGCCGCGCAGTCGATCTCCAGGAACGCCATGCTCATCTCGTGCATCTGCCGTTTGCCGAGCGCGACGGTGGTCCACGCCTCACCCGAACTGGTCAGCCGCTGCCAGCGCCGCGCCGCCGTGGCCGGGTCCGAGCCGGTGGCCTGGCCGATGTCCACCCAGCTCGCGCGCGGGTTGATCTGGAGGGCGTCGATGAGCTCCAGCTCGGCCTCGGACAGCAGTCTGCCGGATTCCTGCACCATGCCTCCCCGGATGACCGATTGCAGCATTTTTCGCGAAAAGTCACCTTATCCGGCGATCCTGTTGCCCGCGGCTGTCCCACCGGCCGCGAAGGAGAGGACGCATCCCGTGACCCGGTCGCACCACCGGCCGGCCCGTCCGCCGCGCCTGGTCGGCGTCCTGGGCGGCATGGGCCCCGCCGCCACCGCCGACTTCTACGGCAAGCTCGTCGAGGAGACCCCCGCCCGAGGCGACCAGAGCCACGTGCCGGTCGTCATCTGGGGCGACCCGCGCGTCCCCGACCGCTCGCTGAGCCTGCTCGGCCTCGGCGAGGACCCGACCCCGCAGCTCCGGCAGGGCATCCAGGCGCTCAGCCGCGCCGGGTGCGAGGTGCTGGCCGTGCCGTGCAACACCGCGCACGCCTTCGTCCCCCGCCTCGCCGACGAGGCCGGGCTCGAGCTCGTCAGCATCGTCGAGGTCACCGCCGACGCCCTCGCCGCCGACGGCGTCACCGCCGCCGGGCTGCTCGCCACCGCCGGCACCCTGCACTCCGGCCTGTACGCGGACGCGCTGCGCGGCCGGGGCGTCGCACCTCTCGAACCGTCAGGCGACGAGCAGGAGCGCGTGTCGGCGGCGATCGCCGCGGTCAAGGCCGGCGCCGTCACCCCGGCGCACCGGCACGCCCTGGCCGAGGTCGCCCGCGCACTCGCCGATCGCGGCGCCGAACGGGTGGTCGCGGCCTGCACCGAGATCGTCCTCGCCCTGGACAGCCGCCGGGTGCCCGTCCCCGTCCTGGACCCGGCCCGCCTCCTGGCCCGCCGCGTCGCCGCCGTCTCCCTGGGTCTCCCGGACCGGTTCCCCCAACGGGCTTGACCTTGACGCCGGGGTCAACGTTCTAGCGTCCCGGCATGACCGCCTCCACCCCAGCAGCCCGCCTCCGATCCACCACGGGACGCGGCCGATCCCCCGCCTGGCTGCTCTGCCTCGCGCTGCTGACGTTCGTCATCGGCACCGACGACTTCGTCATCGCCGGCGTGCTCGGCGAGATCGCCGCCGACCTCCGGGTGACCGAATCGGCGGCCGGCCAGCTCGTCACGGCGTTCTCCCTGGCCTACGCCGCCGCCGCGCCCCTGGCCGCCGTGGCGACCGCGCGGCTGCCCCGCCGGGCCGTCATGATCTGCGGGATGCTGGCCTTCGCCGCGCTGAACGCCCTGGCCGCGCTCGCTCCCACGTACACCGCCCTGATGGTCTGCCGGGTCCTGGCCGCGGTCACCGCCTCGATGATCACCCCGGCCGCGTTCGCGACCGCCGCCGTCCTGGCCCCGCCTGGGCGGGCGGGCCGGTTCATGGGGACGGTGGCGACCGGGCTGACCCTGTCGCTGCTCGCGGGCGTCCCGCTCGGCACCTGGCTGGGCGGCCTGGCCGGCTGGCGCTCGACCATGCTGTTCGTCGCGGCCCTGGCGCTGGTGACGGCCGCCGGCCTGGGACTGTTCATGCCCGCCCTGGACAAGGCGCCGCCCCTCACGCTCGGGCGGCGGCTGGCCCCGCTGGCGAGCCGCCCCGTGCTCGTCTCGCTCGCCGCCATGGTGCCCGGCGCGGCCGGCGGCCTGATGACGTTCGTCTACATCGACCCCATCGCGCAAGCTCTGTCCGGGGTGACCACGTACGGGCTCGCGCTGCTCATCGCGGTGATCGGCGTCGCGGGGATGGCCGGGGCGTGGCTCGGCGGCCGGGGCGCCGACCGGCTGGGCCCCGAGCGCACGATCTTCCTGGCTCTCGCGGTGCAGAGCGCGGGCACGCTGACGCTGACCGCGCTGGCGTGGCTGTGGCCCGGCCGGACGCCGGCGCTGCTGCTCGCCCTGGTGCTGGCCTGCTGGCAGATCGGCGGCTGGGCGTTCAACGCCCCCAGCCAGGCGCGGCTGCTGCGCATCGCCGGCCCCTCCGGCACGGAGGCCCTGGCGCTGAACACCAGCGCCATGTACGCCGGCATCGCCGTCGCGGGCTCGGCCGGCGGGCTGGCGCTGGCCGCCGGAGGCGCGGCGGGGGTGCTGCTGGCCGCTTCCGGGTTCACGCTGCTCGGCCTGGCCATGTTCGCGCTGGCCTGCCGCCGCTAGCCTGCAGACAGGCCGACGACCGTGGGAGGGACCGTGCGCATCGGAGAGCTGGCCCGCCGGACCGGGACGACCACCCGCGCCCTGCGCTACTACGAGCAGCAGGGCCTGCTCACCGCCGTCCGGGGCGGCAACGGCTACCGCGAGTACGACCCGTCCGCCGAGACCCTCGTGCGCAACATCCGCACGCTGCTGGCCGCCGGGCTCACCTCGGACGACATCCGGCAGATCAGCGGCTGCCTGACCGTGGACCTGGCGGGCGAGCCCCCGTGCGACGCGGCAGTCAAGCTGTACGAGCAGCGCCTGCGGGCCGTCGAGGAACGCATGGACACCCTCGCCGACCTGCGCTCCCGTCTCCAAGCCGAGCTCCGGGCGCTGCGCTCCGGCCCCGGCCTCAGCGCCTGACGAACGTCTGCACGAGCCGGAAGCGGTGACCGAACGGGTCGCGGAACATGGCGTCGATCCCGTACGGCCGCTCCTCCGGCTCCTCGACGAACTCGACCCCGGCGCCGCTGAGCTGCTCGTACGCGCCCCGGCAGTCGTCGGTCTCCAGGTGGAACCCGCCCGCCGTCCCCTTGGCCACCAGCTCCAGCACCTGGTCACCGGTGCCGTCGTCGACGACCGGGGGCCGGGGGACGTTCAGGATGAACGACACCTCCGGCTGCCCGGGCGGCCCCACGGTGAGCCAGCGGTATCCGTTCATCTCGGGCATCGAGACGTCCTCACGGACCTCCATGCCGAGCTTGCCGACATAGAAGTCCAGCGCCTCGTCCTGATCGGGCACCCACAGGTTGGCGTGCGTGAGCCGCAGCCGCATCGCTCAGGCACTCCCCTCGGCGCGCACCGGCCGGCCCCACGCCCGCAGCACACAGGCCGGGACGCGCGCCCGGTGCGCGGCGGGGGCGAACCTCGCCCGGTAGGCCGTCGGCGACAGGCCGAACGTCCGCCCGAAACTCGTGGTGAACGCGCCGACGCTGAGCAGGCCCACCTGCCCGCAGATGTCGCTGACCGTCCGGCCGGTGGTGAGCAGCAGCGCCGCGGCGCGCTCCATCCGGCGGGTCAGCAGATACTGGTGCGGCGTCTCCCCGAAGGTCCGCCGGAACTCACGGCTGAAATGCGCCTTCGACATGTACGCGGCCCGCGCCACCTCGGCCACGTCCAGCGGCTCGGCGTAGCGGCTGTCCATCAGGTCCTTGGCGCGTAGCAGGCGCCTTTGCTCCGGAACCTTCCCCATGCGGCCAGTATCGCGAACCGCTATGCGGCCGTGTAGGTGAGCGCCACGACCCCCGTGGCGAACGTCCGGCAGTCGAGGAGCTTGAGCGGCAGCTCGCCGAACCCCTGGCCGAACAGCCGCCGCCCGCTGCCGACGACGACGGGGTTGACCAGGAGGCCCAGCTCGTCGACCAGCCCGGCCCGCAGCAGCGACCTGACGAGGGTCGGGCTGCCGGTGGTGAGGATGTCCGGCCCGTCGCCCCGCCTGAGCGCGGCCACCTCGGCCACGGCGTCCCCCTTGATGAGCGTGGAGTTCTCCCACTCGGCCGCCTCCAGGGTGGTGGAGGCGACGAGCTTGGGCGTCTTGTTCATGGCGTCGGCCATCGGGTTGCCGGACTGGGTCTGGTGCGGCCAGAACGCCGCGAACTGCTCGTAGGTGTGGCGGCCCAGCAGCATGGCGCCGACCCCGGCGCGCCGCCTGGCGAGCTCGGCGCCGATCTCGCCGTCGAAATAGGGGCCCTGCCATTTCTCCGGCGACTCCACGACGCCGTCCAGGGAAATGAAAAGACCGCAGATCATCTTGCGCATGGTTTCTCCAGGGAAAGGCCTCGTACCGGCTCGGGAACGAGGCTTCCACCGGGCTCAGCAGCACGTCAACGGCGCTGCCTTCTCGAAACCTGCTGTTCTGCGCGGCGCGCTACTTGGCGTCCATCAGCGCGATCCAGTCGTTCACCAGCTTCTCCAGCGTCGCCTTGGCGGCCGTGACCTCGTCCATGCTGCGCAGCTTGGCGTAGGCCTTGCCCTTGGGGCCCGGCTCCAGCAGGCCGGTGTCGTCCGTCAGCAGGGCGCCCTGGTGGAAGATGACCGCGACGCAGTCCTTGAGCCTGGGGTTGAACGTGGCCAGCTCCTCCTTGTAGCTGAAGCTGGGGCCGCCCCATTTCACGTCTTCCACGATTTCCGGATGCGCGCTGATGATGGCCCTGACGGCGGCCATCTCTGCCTTCAGCGGGTGGTCGAGCTTGTCGAGGAAGTCGTCAACCTTCGCGGAGTTGGACATTTCGCAAAGCTAACACCGGCTGCGGTCCCGTCAGCTTCTTCCATCGTGCTCGACCGGCGTTCCTACTCCTGGCCCTCCTCGGGCAGGCCGTTGTCGAACTGCTTCGGCTGCACGTGCTTGTGCGGCCCGCCCCGCTCGGCCTTGGCCAGCGCGGCGGTGTCCGGGTAGTCGGTGACGAAGGCGTCCACGCCCAGGTCCAGGTGGGCGCGGTACTCGGCGAGCGCGTCACCGTGGTCCGTCGGGACCTGGCCCCGGCGCAGCGGCCCCGGCAGGTACTGGTTCTCGCTGCGGAAGGTGTAGACGCCGATCTTCAGCCCCGCCCGGTGCGCGTCGGACACCAGCGTCGTCGGCTTGCCCCAGCTTCCGTCCGGGTTGACGGGGATGGCGGAGGACTTGTCCGGCCCGATCCACTGCGCGTACTCGGCGATCTTCGCCAGCCCCTCGGGCTTCATCATGTCGGCGTACGTCGTCGGGTCCCCGGCCGCCTTCAGGTCGTACGGCTGGCCGCTGGTGCCGAGCGCCTGCCACAGCGGCACCCGCAGGTCCTTGGCCACCCGCTTCAGGCTCGACGGCTCGAACGACTGCACCACCACGGGGCTGTTCGGCCGGTTGAGCCCGTTGCGCTTGACCGTCTCGATCAGCGGCTCCTCCAGCGGCAGCCCGATGGACCTGAAGTACGTCGGGTGCTTGGTCTCGGGGAACACGCCGACCCGCTTGCCGTACTGGCGCGACATCCGCTCGGCCAGGTCGATCACCTCCTGGAAGGTGAGCACCTGGTAGTAGCCGTTGTAGACGGTGTTGCGCTGGCGGATCGACGGCAGCCGCTCGACCGCGCGCAGCGTCTTCAGCTCGGCCAGGGTGAAGTCCTCCGTGAACCAGCCGGTCACGTTCCGTCCGTCGATGACCTTGGTGGTCCTGCGGGCGGCGAACTCGGGGCGCAGGGACACGTCGGTGGTGCCGGAGATCTCGTTCTCGTGCCTGGCCACCAGCACGTGGTCCTTGGTCGGCACCAGGTCGGGCTCGATCCAGTCGGCGCCCAGGGCGACGGCGAGCTCGTAGCTGCCCTGCGTGTGCTCGGGGCGGTGGCCCGCCGCGCCGCGGTGGCCGATGACGACGACCTGGGACCGGTCCGGCTTCCCCGCCGCCACGGCCGCGGTCGGGGCGGGGGCCGGGGTCGCGGCGGCGGCTCCTCCGGCACCGGCCACGGCCGCGGCTCCGGCGAGGGGGGTGAGGACGGCGAGGGTGGTGGCTGCGATCTTGCGCACGTGAAGCTCCCTGCGGCAGCTGCACCGGAGACTCTCACCGGTGATCACCGCGCGGATTATGGTACGGACCGAAATCCCCCAATGGGACAACAATGGCGAAATTTCCGGTGACCGGCATGGCAACGAGCCTGTGCCTCCGCCGAGCCGGTCACCGAGAGTCACCGGCGTGCAGGGCTTCCCGCTCCCACTCGGGGCGTGGCTGCGTGTGCAGCCGCCAATAGTGCTCGGCGATGTCGTCCGGGTCGAAGTCGGTGCCCGGAGCGACCGGACCCGCCACGGTCACGCTCGCCACGTGCACCCCGGCGGACCCGTACTCCTGGTCGAGCAGCGTGACCAGCGTCCGCACGCCCGCCTTGCCCAGCGAGAGGCTCACGTACTGCGGCTTGGGCTCGGGCATGCCGCCGGTGACGAGGAACGTCCCGTGGCCGCGCGCCGCCATCGCGGGCGCGAGCCGGGCGGCGGCGTTGAGCGCGCCGACCACGTTCACCGCCCACGCCTCCATGTGCCCGCGCACCGACAGCTCGCCCGGCCGGTCGGCCCGGATGATCGCGGCGTTGTACACGACGACGTCCGGCACGCCATGCGCCCTGACCGCCTCGTCGAGCGCGGCGCGCAGCGCGGCCTCGTCGGTGCTGTCCGCCTCCAGCCGCAGGACCGGAACCCCCTCGGCGGCGACCGCCTCCCCCACCGCGCGCAACGTCCGCCCGCTCCGCGCGACCAGCGTGATCGACAGCCCCTCCCTGGCGAACCGGCGAGCCACCGCCTGCCCGATCCCCGGCCCCGCCCCGATGATCACCGCACTCGACACCGACATCTCCCCCTTTTTCGTGACCAGTGATAATTGGGGACGGTAAGGCGTCACATCGATGTGAAGGTCAAGCGGAAGGAGCCGGATGCGCATCGGCGACCTCGCCCACCGGACCGGGGTGCACCGGCGGCTGCTGCGCTACTACGAGGAGCAGGGCCTCCTCAGCCCGGCCCGGCTGGTCAACGGCTACCGCGAGTACAGCGAGGCGGACATCGCCACCGTGCGCCACATCCGCGCCATGCTCGCCGCCGGGCTCCCCACCGCGGTCATCGGCCGCGTCCTGCACTGCGTCCACGACACGGACACCGGCCTGCCCGTGCCGGCCGACTGCCCGGCCTTCATCGAGGCCCTGCACCACCAACGCACCCGCATCGCCGACGCGATCGCCGCACTCCAGACATCCCAGGACCTCCTGGACGCCCTCCTCAACACGGCCCAGCGCCGTCGGGCGTGACCGCGAGCAGGCCGGTCCCCCGCACCTTCGTGTCGCCGCCCAGCGTGAACGGCGTGACGCCGAAGGCGGCGACCTCGGGAGCCAGCTCGAAGGCCGCCACCGTCCACTCCTCGACCTGCTCGGCGCTCGCCGCCCGCAGATCACCGTCGGCCGGCAGCCCGAGCTCCAGCAGCTTCACCCGTTCGCAGGGCAGCGGAGTGCCGAGGGCGAGCGAGGCGTCGTCCGGCTCGCCCGTTGCCGCGTACCGGCGGATCACCTGGCCGTTCTCCGCCACCAGCCAGGCCGACCCGTCGTCCTGCGCGCCGAAGTAGTAAGCCTGCGCCGCTCCGTACCGGTCACTGAGCTCCTGGCACGACCGCAGCACCTCCGCATGCCGCTCACCGCAAGGATCGCACCAGGCCCCCATCACCAGGGTCCAGCCGTCCACCTCGGGAGAGACGAACACCCGCGAAAGGTGCTCACGGTCCCCCGGCTCGCCATGCCCATCGGCGTCGATCACCTCACGCGCCTCGGCGAACGTGACCGGCCGAGGCGACGACAACCCCAGGATCGCCATGACCCCGGCCTGATCACCGGTGGGAACCGCGATCCAGTAATTCCAGCACGTCGAGATCGGCTCAGCCCGATCACCCGCAGTCGCCCGCACCCGCCCACCATGCCAGAACGCCCGACCTCCGCCCATCCCACGTACGGGGGGTGACATTTTCCCTACCCACGCGCACCCAGGAGTGACCGAAGGGCCAGTCTGGAACCATGTCGAAGAATCCGGCAGAGCAGGAGCGGACGGCCGGTCCGCAGCCGTGGCGGGCCGTGCGGATCGCCGCGATCACGGTGCTGGGGGTCTCGGCGCTGACCTGGTTCGTCACCGACCCGTTCCACGTGCCGGAGGACGTGCTGGAGACGCTGGACCAACGGGCCAGCGTGATCGGCATGTTCACCGGCGCGGCCGGGCTCGTCATCGCGACCCTGGGATTGCGCGCCCAACTCCAGAACCGTCCCGCCGACACCGTCCCCTCCTCCACAGCCACCCCGGCCCCCCGGCGTCGTACGACCATGCTGCTCGCGACCGTCCCCGCCGTCGCGGCCCTGATCGTGCTGGCCGTCGTCTGGATCGCGCTGCCGGGCGGCCCGCCCCGCTACGAGGCCGAGACGGGCGTGCCCCACAAGGCCGTGCCCCTCAACGGTGTCGACGGCGCGTCGAACCGCGCCTCGATGGGCTATCTGAACGAGCCCGACAGCTGGGTGGACATCCGCGTACAGGCACCCCAGGCCGGCACCTACACCGCGCACGTGCGCTACCGCGCCGGCGACGGCCACGCGCGTCACTTCGTGACGGTAAAT
This sequence comes from Nonomuraea sp. NPDC049725, assembly GCF_040674795.1. Classification (NCBI taxonomy): domain Bacteria; kingdom Bacillati; phylum Actinomycetota; class Actinomycetes; order Streptosporangiales; family Streptosporangiaceae; genus Nonomuraea; species Nonomuraea sp. NPDC049725. The sequence continues at coordinate 362,351 of NZ_JBFANJ010000010.1, forward strand.
GGCCAGGACAGGCAAATACTGGAATATCCCGCGCTCGGCTGGGGAACCTGGGCGACCGCCTCGCTCCCGGTCAAGCTGAACCAGGGCTCGAACACGCTGCGCTTCCAGCATCACGCCAGGTTCGCCGAACTGGACTACATCGAAATCACCTGACCGGATTTCCGAACGCAGAGACGGTCTCCCCTATCGGCGGGCATCACGTCGTTAGAGTGCTTTCCGTGATCCTTTCCAGCCGGCCCGTCCGCTTTCCTGTCGCTTTACTCACGGCCCTGCTTATGCTGACCGCCTGCTCAGAGCGCGTAAGGGGCGCCTCCGTACCTGCGGAAAAGAGCCCATCGGCGCGGCCGTTGGTCGATCTGCGCAAGGAGGTGAAGCGGAAAGGGAAAGTCCTGCTGCACCACATTGCCAAAAGCGGCGAGACTGATTGGACAGGCGAACTGAAGGTGGGGAACTCGTACAAGCTGGCCGTGGACTGCACCGGCTCCTGGGGGGAGCTGGCAATAGCGCTCAGCGAGAGCTTCCGGACGACGCGGCGGTGCAGCGCTGGCTATACCACGTTCACGTTGGACAACTACCCCGCCAAGAAACCGAGACCGCGCACGTTGACCATCAAGGCACCGCCTGACGCCCGCTGGACGGTGATGGTGGCCGGCATTTACCAGGGGAAGAAATAGGGCAGCGCGGCTGTGATCCCGAGATACGCGACGCCGCACCTGAGACAGAGCGCGCCTTCCCCACCACCGCCCACCGGATCATCGCGGCCCGCGTACGCCCGGTGTACGCGATGAACGAATCGACGACCCTGCGTCTGGGGCGGGGTTCGTGCAGCCGGCGAGGCCAGCTCCTCGACCTGGAACGTGTTCGACTGGCGGAAGCCCTGCGCGCCGCTCAGGAAGACCAGCACGGGGTGCCGCCCGGGCGCGGCGGGCGCGCCGGCGACGGCGTTGGTGCGCACCTGCCGCAGGTGCCGGAACGTGATCCCGGGCGCGCCGAGCACCCGGGCGATCCCGTCCACGAGAGGGCCGTCCTGCACGTACGCGGCTCGCCGCGCGGCCGGATCGGCCTGGGCCGGGTACCAGATCTGCGCCATCAGCTCGCGCGGCGCGCCGGGGTCGGAGCCGAGGATTTCGCGGCGGGAGTGGTCGGTCCAGTGGTACGTGAGGGTGCCGACCTCGTGGGGGCCGGTGGGCTGCGGAAACCGGAACACGGGCAGCAGCACCGGCACCGCCACCACGACCACCATCACGGTCACCATCACGACCGCCATCACGACCGGCCCCAGCACGGCCCGCGCACGGCAGGCGCACACAGCCGTCAGTGCCGCCGCCAGCGCGTACGCCGGAGCCATCGGCCACCGCGCCCCCTCCACCAGCACCTGCGCCACGACCGCCACCGGAATCCCCAGCGCGAACAGCACCGACGCCCGCGACCGCCAGAACGCCAGCGCCTCCACCACCACCAACACGATCTCGAACGGCCTCATCGTCGCCCCTCACTGTGTGTCAGTGACTGCCCAATTGGCAGCCACTGCCACATCCAGGGTACGCCGGTACGCTGGCTTCGTGTCCTTGACCCTGCGCCAGCGCAACCGGCTCTCAGCGATCCACCGGATCATGGACACGGCGATGGACCTGTTCGACGAACGCGGCTACAACGCCGTGACGATCGACGAGATCGCCGCCGCGTCCGGGGTGTCACCGCGCACCTTCTACCGCTATTTCGGCACCAAGGAGGGCCTGTTCACCACGGACGCGTACGCGATGGCCGGCCTCGACCTCTACTCCACCCAGCTCGACCCCGAGGACCTGCCGGGCACGCTGGAGAGGCTGATCCGCCTGTTCGACGAGTCCCCCGGCCACTCCCCCTGGCGCGGGATGCGTTACGTGCTGGAGGAGCCGGCGGTGCGGGCGGCGGTGTACGGCTCGCTGGACCAGGCCGCCGAACGCCTGGCCACCCAGTTGCGCGACCGAGGCGCCCCGCCGGGGGACGCCCGGGTGGTGGCGCGGACGTTCTGGTTCGGGGTCTACTTCGGCTCGCTGGAGCAGTGGCACCTGGAAGGGCGTTCGCGCCCCCTGCTCGACTACGTGCTCGCCGGCATGACCGCCCTGACCGCCCTCAGCTGAGCATCACCCGCCGGGCGGCGGCGTGGCGTCACCGATGTCGCCGGCCGAAGGGTCCGCCACGACCTCGCACGGCTCGACGGGCCCGGTCGTCAGCCGCCCGCTGAACTGCCAGGCGACCCCGGGACGCTCCACCGTGGGCGTGACCGGATTCTCGCTGACCTCGATCATCGCGATCTGGCCCGACTGGATGTGGCGCGGGTAGATGGTGATGCCGTCCTTCGGGCGAATCGCCTGGTACGAGATCGACTTCTGCAGTCTCTGCCGAAGCCTGGCCTGCGTGGCGGCATCGTTGCTCGACAGCTCCTCCCTGGTCGCGCCGAAGTGGTCACCCTTGAGGAAGGGCGCCCGGTTGTTTCCGCAGCGCTTGCCGAGAGGCAGGTAGGTGATGTCGGCCCGCACCCCCCAATCGGCCAGCTCCTTCTCAAGGTGCTCGGGGTCCCGGAAGTCGTAGATCTTGAGGTTGATCGATCCGTCCTGGTTCTTCGTCAGGGCGTACGCGGGCTCGGCGGAACCGAGCAGGGAAGGCACGGCCACGCCCACCGCGACGGCCGCCGCCACGGCCGCGCCCATCGCGAGCCACCGCCCGGTGCGCCGACCGAACCGGGGCGGCGGCGCGGTCGCCTCCCGGACGAGCCGGAGCCGTTGCCGGGCCAGGGAGCGGGGCGGCTCGTGCTCCAGTTCCTTGATGAGCGTCTTCAGGTCATCCATGATCGTTCTCCTCCAATGGGTTGACTCCGCCCAGCGTGTGGCGGACCTTGCGCCGGGCCCGATTGAGCCGCGACTTGACCGTGCCGACCGGGATGCCGAGTGCGCGGGCCGCTTCCTCGTACGTCATGTCGCTCCAGGCGACCAGCAGCAGGACGTCGCGGTCGCCCCGCGACAGCAGCGCGAGCGCGTTCAGCAGGACCGTCCGCGACCCTTGGGCGGTCAGCTCGCGGGTGATCGCCTCTTCCGGCCCCTCGACGGGCCGGGCCGGGCTCTGCCGCTCCAGCGCCCGGTAGCGGCTGACCTCGGTCCGGCGGTGGCCGGTGATGAGCCTGGTCGCGATCCCCAGCAGCCACGGCCGGGCATCGCGGTAGGAGCTGTCGTACGCGTCGCGCCGGCGGAAGGCGATCAGGAACGTCTCCCCGACAAGGTCCTCGGCGAGTTCCGGGCCGAGCCGGAAGGAGATGTACCGGTAGAGCGTCGGGGCATGGCGGTCGAACAGGGCGGCGAACTTCTCCGGATCATCGAGCGAGCCTGCGATGATCTCGGAGTCCACCACCGCTGGTGACGTGTCGGTCACCATAGATGATCTATTTCCAGCATGGGACCCCCTTCGAGATGTCATCTGTGTCTTGTCACGAGAGCCGGAAGTGTTCACCGGTGCCGTCGCCGGGGTCCTGAAACGACGAATCCCGCCCGATCGCGATGATCGGACGGGATCCCGTCGGCTATGCCTGGTCAGGGGGTCATGCCGGGCCGGGGTCCTGGACGTCCGGCCCGGTCGCGCCCCCGTACGTGGCGATCTTGTACTCGACCGCCGTGAGGGAGAGGGTGAGCTCACGGATCCGGCGGCGGATGGTGTCGCGATGCTCGACCAGCACATCGAGCCGCTCCGGCACCGTGTGCGCCCCGGAGTCGACGAGCGAGATGTAGTGCTGCAGGTCGCGCATCGGCATGCCGGACAGCCGCATCCGCATGAGGAACACCAGCCGCCGAACCACGTCGGCGTCGTAGACGCGATGCCCGCTGCTGTCACGGGCCACCTCGACCAGCCCGGCCCGCTCGTAGTAGCGCAGCGTGTGGGGCGAGATGTCGAGAAGGTCCGCGACCTCGGCGATCGTCATCGTCTCGGGCAGATCGCCCAGGTCGGCCAGGCGGTGGATCGCCTCGACCGACAGCGGCCCGTCGTCCCCGAGCGCCGCCAGCGCCCTGGCCATCAGCTCGTCGGTAGCCATGACCACGAGCCTAGACGGGCCGTACCGATGCGGGGACACCCTCAAAGTCGGCGCTGCGGGCGACCTCGGCCCACCGCTCGACCTCGTCCAGGCCGCGCCGGTAGGCGCCCCAGATGCGCTCGACCGCCTCGCGCCCCAGCGGCAGCCGGAGTGGCACCTCGTCGCCGTGCGCGAGGGACACGATGATCTCGGCCGCCCGCACCGGGTCGCCTTCCTGGCGGCCGTCGGTCCCGGCCATGTCCGCCCGGACGTTGGCGAGCAGGTCCCGGTACGTCGCGGACGGCTCGGCGAACTCCAGCACGTCGCCCCCGTTGAAGCCGGTCCTGAACCGGCTCGGCTCGACGATCATCACGCGGACGCCGAACGGCGCGACCTCCCCGGCCAGGGCCTCCGACCAGCCTTCGAGCGCGAACTTCGACGCCGAGTACGCCGACACGCCGGGGAACGAGGTCCGCCCGCCCTGGCTGCTCATCTGCACGATCGTCCCGGTGCCCCGCTCGCGCATCGCGGGCAGCACCGCGCGGACGAGCGCGGCAGGGCCGAACAGGTGCAGATCCATCAGCTCCCGCAACTGCGCATCGCTGACCTCCTCGACTGCTCCGACCACGGCCCGGCCCGCGTTGTTGACCAGCACATCGATCTGACCGAAACGGTCGAGGCCGTCCCGTACGAGGCGCTCGGCCCCGGCGACGTCCCGGGCGTCGAACGCCGCGACCAGGCAGCTGTCCGGGTACTCGGCCTCCAGGTCGGCCACGCTCCCGGGCCTGCGTACCGCCGCCACCACGCGGTCGCCCGCCTTGAGCGCCGCCTCCGCCAGTGCGCGCCCGAATCCGCGGGACGCGCCGGTGATGATCCAAGTCCGTGTTGTCATGGCGTGGACGCTAGGCGTTGGAGCGCGCTCAAACGCAAACCGTCGCCGCCTGGTCAGATGAGGGGCGAGGTCACCCGCAGGGACCACTCGTCCTCGCGCGGGTTCGCGTCGATCCAGGCGATCACCGGCCGGCCGGTGCCGGTGAGGGACATGGCCAGTTGCTCCGGGACGTTCCCCGCCTTGGCGATCCTCGCGGCCAGGCAGGCGGTGCCCCGGCAGGAATGGACGACCAGGTGCGCGTCGGCGAACGTCGCCACCAGCGCCCGGTCGCCGGAGAGCACCAGGCCGGGCGGGTCCTCGTGACGATCCCCGGCGAGCGTGGCGCTCTCCGCCCTGGAACAGGCCCGGTCCTGGCAGTCGAGCAGCTTGATCGCGGCGGCTGCCGGGTCCCCGTAGGCGATGACCGGCCGCCCGTCCCGCCGTACGGCCAGGGACAGGCCGCGCATCCGGGCCCCGGCTGCGGTCAGCGGCGGTCCCGGCGTGGTCACCGTGGCCGACGCGCAGTCCGCTGTCTCGCAGGTCACCAGGGAGACCGCGCCGCTGTCACCGTCACGGACGGCGGCGACAGGCCGGCCGTCCGGGCCGAAGGCGACCTTCAACGCGTGCTTGTCGGTGGTCCCCGCGATGTCACGCCTCAGCCGTACCGGGGTATGCCGCACCGGATCGGCGCACGCGAGGTCGCGGCACGAGGTGAAGGTCAGCGTCTTGGCGTCGTCGGGCCTGTCGGCCTGAACCAGCACCACGCCGCCCGGGTGGGCCGCCACCGCCAGCCTCGACCACAGGAACTGCCCGTCGTCCTGGGACCACCAGGCGATCGGCTTCCCGGGAGCCGAGCAGCGGGCCTGGTCGCAGGCCGCCAGGCGGAGCCGGTAGTTGCGCTCCGCCTGGTCCCAGTCCCAGGAGGCGACCACCGTCCTGCCGTCGGGCAGAGCCGCGGTCGCGGCGAACCGGTCGGTACGGTTGTCACCCGCGTAGAAGATGTCCAGGTCGGCGCAGGTGAGGTCCGGGCAGGTCAGCATCCTGGGCGCGTCGTCGTCGAAGCCCTGCATGTACATCGCGAGCTTCGGCCCGGGAGAGACGTACAGCGCCGTGAGGTCCCGCGACCACACGACAGGCCCGCGGTCGCCATCGTCGTCGCCCGCCTCGTCCGCCTCGTCCGCCGGGGACAACGCGGCCACGTGGTCGGAGACCTCCACCCACCCCAGCGGGTTCACCGCGGCGACGGCGCCGGTCACCAGGCCGGGCAGCACGAGCAGCGCCAAAATCGGTGCCGTCCGGGTACGCGCTCCGTCCCGCTCCGGTAACCGGTCGACGATGGCGCGCAGTTCGGGACGGCTCACCTCGTGCCACTGCTTCGCGATGCGGTTCAGGAAGACCACGGCGAGCACGGCGGCCTGGAACGCGGACAGCAGGACGGCGGCGGCCGAGTTCACCGCGACGTTCACCGGATAGGGCAGGCGGTCGGCCACCCAGTCGAAGCCGCCGGCGGCCAGGCCGGGCAAGATGATCACGCCAATCGCCAGCAGGAGCGGCGAGGTGAACCGCATCGTCGCCACGAGCCGGTACGCCCGGCGCAGCGCCGCGAACGGCCCCAGCTCCTCCAGCAGCATGGCGGGCATCGCCAGCAGGCCGGGCATCAGGACCAGCCCGACGACCACGATCGCCGCGATGCCCGCCCACGGGTTCACGAACACGGTCAACGCCACCCCGGCAGCCGCCGTCAGTGCCAGGAAGGCGACCTGGACGAAGGCGAGCGCGGTGAGCCCTCGCCCCCGCCGTACCGCCACCCGGAGCGCGGACCGCCAGTGCACCGGCCAGCCCAGCACCCGGCCCGCGGCCATGAGCATGGTCGCGCCCCCGGCGACCGCGGCGGCGGGCACGCCGATCAGCACCAGCACGCCGAGCCAGGCGAACAGCGGCACATCCGCGTCCCCGACCAGCTCGATCCGCCCGTTGACCACCAGAAGCCGCCCGGCGGCCGCGATCGGCAACAGCGCCGCCGCCAGCAGGCCGACCGGGATCGACAGCACCGTCGTGGGCACCATCAGCGTGAACAGGTGGCGTAGGACGCGCGTGCCCACGATGCTCAATGCCGACGTTCCGACCAGGGCGGCCCGCATGCGTTCCGCCCAGACGTCCGCCACCGCACCGGAATTGTCTGCCATGCGGGAGATCCAACCAGGCCCGCTTTCAACTCACTGAACAATTCCGGCCGTTCCCGGAACAGGCGGACTGCCTCCCTTGAGGAATTCCGCCGCCCGGCGAACGATCTCCCCACGCGCCCCGCAATTTGACCTCAACCCGCCTTGAGTTCCTAGCGTGATCTGCGATTCCGGTCCGAACTCCCAGGAGGGTCACCATGCGGATCAGCACCAGCTTGCCCATGACACAGACCGGCGTGCCGGACATCGCGATGGCGAAGCGCCTTGAGGACCTCGGCTACGACTCGCTCGGCATGGCCGACTTCATCGTCGGAGACGGGACGCCGAGCTTCGACGCCATGCTCGTCCTGGCCGCCGCCGCAACGGTGACCGACACGATCGGGCTGGAGTTCGGCGTGCTCAGCCTCCCGCTGCGCCCCACCGCCTGGATCGCCGCGCAGATACAGACCCTTCAGCACTTGTCAGGCAACCGGGTCACCCTGGGCGTCGGGATCGGCGGCTTCCCCGGCTCGCCGTTCTGGCGTGCGGTCGGAGCGCCCGTTCAGGGCCGGGGGCGCCGGGCCGACGAAGCCCTGCGGGCGCTCCCCGGCCTGATCCGTGGTGAGGCGACCCGACTCGGCGAGGACCAGGTCACTCTCGGCCCGGCCGCCCCGGTCCCACCCATCCTCGTCGGCGGAAACTCCGAGGCGGCGATGCGCCGCGCCGTCCGCCTCGGTGACGGCTGGGTGCCCTCCTTGATCAGCCCCGCGGCTCTGCGCAAGAAGGCGGTACGGCTGCGCGAGATCGCCGACGAGCTGGGCCGCCCGGTTCCGTCGATCTCGGTAGGCGGCCATGCGATCCTCGTCGACGACCCGGCCGCCGTCGCCTCCTTCACCCGCATCCTGGTGGACGTGCACGGCATGACCCCGGAGGAAGCGGCAGCCGTACCCGTCACCGGCACCCCGGCGCAGGTGGCGGACCGTCTCCACGCCTACGCGGAGGCGGGCGCCGACACGGTCGGGCTCAGCCTCGACGGCGGGGACTGGACCCGGCAGGCGGAGGCGTTGGCGGAGGCCAGAGCACAACTGACCCATGTCCGGGACGCCTGAGGCAGGCGACCCGCGAACCTGGACCTGAGCCGCTCGACGGGTCCGGGGTCAGCGGACCTGGCCGCTGCTCCAGGCCCAGGCGGCGATGCCGACCCGGTTGGCGGCTCCCACCTTGCGCTGGATATGCGCAATGTGCGTTTTGACCGTGCCCGGGCTGATGCCCAGCTCGGCGGCGATGTCGGCGTTGGTGCGCCCTCGCGCCACCAGAAGGGCGATCTCCAGCTCACGCGCGGTGAGCGGGTCCTTCAGCGGCGGCGGGGCCGTCCGGATCAGGCCCCGGAGCAGCCGGAGGGTCACCTGCGGGCTGATCAGCGTGTCACCTGCCATCGCCGCGCGGACCGCTTCCACCAGCAGGGCGGGGCCCGACCGTTTGAGCAGGAAGCCGCACGCCCCTTCCCGCAGCGCGGTGTGGACGTACTCGTCCAGGTCGAAGGTGGTCACGACGATCACGCGGGTCTCGGCGGCGAGCTGCCGGGTGACCTCCAGCCCGTCCAGGCCCGGCATGCGGATGTCGGCCAGCACCACATCGGGACGCAGGTGACGGGCCAGCTCAAGCGCCCGCGCGCCGTCGGCGGCCTCGCCCACCACGGTCATGTCCGGCTGCGCGTCGAGGATCAGCCGGAACCCGATCCGCACGTCCTCCTGGTCGTCGGCGATGAGAATCCGCGTCGTCATCCGTAACCGCCGGCCGTCATGCGGGGATCCGCGCGGTGACCTGCCAGCCACGCCGGTCCGGGCCTGCCGCCAGCTTCCCACCACGCGCCTCCAGCAGGTGGGCCAGGCTCGCCAGCCCGAAACCGCCGGCTCTGGTGCTCTGCGACCTGCCCCCGCCGTCGTCCTCCACCCGTACGCGCAAGGTCTCCCCTTCCTTGCGAACCTCCACCCGCACGGTCGTGGTACGCGGTGCGTGCCGGCGTACGTTGGTCAGCGCCTCCGTCACCACCCGGTAGGCCAGCGACGACACCTCGTGGCGTACCGCCAGGCCCGGCTCGACGGCCAGCTCCACCCGCACGGCCGGCGAGAACGCGTCCGCCAGGCGCTCCAGCTCCTCGATCCCCGGCCCTCGCTCGCCCAGCGCGTGCACGGCCCGGTCCAGCGAGGCCAGCGCCCGCTGCCCGGCGTCCTCGATGCGCCGCAGCGCCTCGGCGACCGGCTCCGGCAGCGTGCCGGCCACCACCTGGGCGGCCTGCGCCTGCACCAGCATGCCGTTGAGGTCGTGGGCGACGAAGTCGTGCAGGTCGCGGGCGAGCCCGAGCCGCTGCGCCCGCTCGGCCTCCTCGACCGCACGCCGCCGCTTGTCGTCCAGCCCGCGCAGGTAGAGCCCGGCCCCCACGGCCGCCACAGCGCCGAGCGCCCACCCGGCACAGGCGCCGAACGCCAGTTGCGGCGGCCCCTGCCACACGGCCCGGAGAAGGATGAGCGCCACGGCCAGCCCGCTCAGCCCCGCGGACACGGCCGCCCGCCCTCCTGGGGAGCGCCGGACGGTGACAGCGGTCAGGACCAGGAGCACCGACACCTCGCCCACCTGCAACGGCGCGCTGCCGCTGACCGTCCCGGTCAGCGGATGCGCCAGGGTGACGGCCAGCGAGAGCGCCCCGGCGGCTCCCGCTCCCCAGGCCACCGGGAGCCGGCGTGCCGCGTCACCACGCCGGCCCGCCGCCTCGCCGTACGCCCTCATGCCGAAAGCCTAACCACGCTCGGCCGCCGGCTCGGCTTCCCTGAGCCCACCGCCTCCGCACACCCGGCAGACCCCACGGCGGCGCAGGTAGTAGGCGAGGGCGGCGGCGGCCAGCGCGACGCCCCACAGGGGCCACGTCAGCGGCGGCAACCACGTCGCCCACATGCCCCAGTCGTCGAACCCGTGCACCATGCGCAGGCGCCAGTACGTGAGCCCGCCCGACAATACGATCACCGACACGATCGAGGCGGGAACGACGGCCAGCATGAGCGGCACCGGCCGGCCCGCCCTGAACCAGATCCAGCGCGGGTAGACCTCGCCCCAGCGCCGCACGAGCCCCAGCGTGAGAATCGCCCCCGCCAGCCCCATCAGGCTGAGGAACAGCCCGCCCCAGCGGAGCCCCGACTCGTCCAACCACCGCCAGAACTCCTCGGTGATCCCCAGTGGGATGCCCGCTGCCCAGGCGAAGCGGCTGGCGTCGTACAAGGCCGGGACGGCCGCCGCGACCACCACCGCCCACCGGCCCCAGCGTCGCGCCGCCTGCGGCGTGGCCCAGCGTGCCGGCCCGTACGCGCCCCGCCCGCACATCAGGCACCTGGCCGCCGTACGCCGCTGGTAGGCCAGCGCCGCCATCGCCCACAGCAGCCCGCCCACCAGGACGACGAACAGGTTGACCCGCGACCACGGCACCAGCTCCGACATCGGCTGCCCTCCCGGCACCCCGGTGAAGGCGAACACCGCCAGCAGCGGCGCATAGGCCACCAGCATCAGCACCCGGTTGTCGGTGACCACCACGGTCAGCACGACCGCCGCCGCCCAGGCGAACCCCAACAGCACGGCACGGCCCCGCCGCACCCCTCGCGCGAGCGCCAGCCCGGCGGCCGCCCCCAGCACGCCGAGCACCGCGATCACCGGCCCCGCCCGCTCGGGGGTCGCCTCCCCGAGCACCGACAGCCCCGGCTCCCAGTCGGGATCGCTCCTGCCGAAGGGGAACCCGCTGCCGCCGAGCGCCCAGTACAGCCCGAGCGCCCCGTAACCCAGCGCCCAGACGGCCGCCGCGTACCCGGCCCAGTGGGGCCACTTCACCATGACCTTCCTCATGGCTCAAGCCTCGATCCCGGCCCCGCGCCGCCCTATCCGCCGAACGGCAGAACTTCCCCGGCATTCACGCCACCGCCTCTGCAAAAGGACAGAGGGCGGCGACGTGCCCTCCCGGATGGTCCGTTCAGAAGAGCAGCGCGATCTTCCCGTTCAGGCTCCCCCGCCGGAAATGCTCGTGCGCGGCTTTCACGTGCTGCACGGCGTACTGCGCGTCGACCCGCGCCTTCAGCCGCCCGCCGTCCACAGCCGCGGCGAGTTCGGCGAGGCCGCGGCCGTCCTCGCGTACCTGGTTGACCGTGGTACGCACCCGACGATGCGACAGGTCGGGGACGGGCCCGGCCTGAGTGGCGATCGAGGCGTACCGGCCGCCGTCGGCCACGGCGTCGGTGACGAAGGCGCCGAAGGTGTCGAAGACGGCGTCGTAGCCGCCCGCCGGCAGGGTGGTCCGGTCGGTGGTGACATGCTCGGCCCCCAGTTCCCGTACCACCTTGACCTGCGCCTGCCTGGACACCAGCGCGTCCACCTGCGCTCCGCGAGCAACCGCGAGCTGCACGGCGAGCCCGCCGACGGCTCCCGCCGCACCCGCCACCAGCAGCTTGTCTCCCTGGCCGACCTCCAGCCAGTCCAGGGTCTGCAGCGCGGTCAGTCCCGGCAGGGGCAGGGTCGCCGCCTCGGCCAGGCTGACCGACGTGGGCGCCTGGGCGATGGAGTCAGCCGGGATGGCGACGAGGTCGGCCCATGAGCCGCGCCCGGTCGCGAGCTGGTGCGACATGCCGAACACCCGCTCGCCCACGGACAGCCCGCTCGTGCCCGGGTCGACGACGATCCCCGCGAGCTCCCAGCCCAGCGTCATCGGCAACGGCGGCGTGCCCTCCCCGATGGCCCCTTCCCGCGTCTTGTCGTCAACCGGGTTCACGGCCGAGGCGACGACCCGCACCAGCACCTCGCCCTCGGCCGGCCGGGGCTCCGGCACGTCGACCAGCGCCAGCACGTCAAGGTCTCCGAAGCGGTCGATCCGCAGAGCACGCATACCCAACTCTCCTAGAGTTCGATGAGCGTCCAACTTTAAACGGTGGCCCGTTTCGCGCCACCGGCAGACCCCGGCGGGCCTCCAGTGCCATCGTGACGATCACGGACGCGGCGACGCCTTGCACGGTGATCGTTCCGGACCGCCCGGCCGGGATGAATGTCCTATGTGTCCCGGGACGGCGTCCCTCCCCGCCGGGCTCGTGAACGGCTACCTTGGCTCCTGATCGGAGGGATCGTGACGGCGACCGAGGTGAAGCCGGCGACGGGCCGGGCCGCGTGGTGGTGGTGCGGGCTGACCCTGGCCCTGGCCGCGACGGCCGCCGCCCTGGCGGGCGCCAACGGCAGCGCTCCGGCGCCGGTGCTCCACCTGCTGTTCGTGACGGCCTGCGCCCTGGTGGGCGGCCTGATCTGCGCCCGGCGGCCCGGGCACATGGTGGGCCGGCTGCTCGCGCTGTCCGCGTTCTGCTTCGCGCTGTACGAGGCCACCGGCCAGTACGCGATCCTCGGGCTGATCACCCATCCGGGGCTGCCACTGGCCGCGCCGCTGGCCTGGCCGCAGACCTGGCTGTGGGTGCCGGCCAACACGGCGGCGGCCCTGGTTCCGCTGTTCTTCCCCGGCGGGCGGCTGCCCTCCGCCTCCTTACGCCCGTGGCCGGCCGCGGCGGTGGCCGTCGCGGCGGTCGTCGCCGTGCTGAGCGCGCTGCGCCCCGGGCCGGACACCCAGGTGGGCGCCGGCGCCGGGGTGCCCAACCCGCTCGGCGTGCCCGCCCTGGCCCCCGTCGCGCCGGCGCTGGAGCCGGTGCTGGGCGGCGTGCTGGTGGCAGTGTTCGCCGTCGGCGCCGCCGGGCTGGGCAGGCGGCTGCTGCGCAGCGACGGCCCCGAACGCCGCCAGGTCGCCTGGCTGCTCTACGGGGCCGGGATCGAGGCCCTGGTGATCGGGGCCAGGCTGGTGGCGGGGCTCACCGACGACGTCCCCGGCTCCGTGTGGCCCGCCCACGACCCCGTGTGGGAGCTGGTCGCCGCCCTGGGCGCCGCCCTCGTCCCGGTCACCATCGGCGTGGCGATCCTGCGTCACCGGCTCTTCGACATCGACCTGGTGATCAACCGGACGCTGGTCTACGTGCTGCTGTCGGGCTGCGTGACCGGCGGGTACGTCCTCGTGGTCGGCTATCTGGGGGCGCTCTTCCCCGCCCAGGACCTGCCGATCTCCGTGGGGGCCGCCGGGCTGGTCGCGCTGGCCTTCGCCCCGCTGCGCCGGCGGCTGCAGGGCTGGGTCAACCTGCTGACCTACGGCGAGGCCGACGACCCGTACGCCGCGCTCACCCGGCTGGGCCGCAGGCTGGAGAACGCCGCCGGCCCCGACGCCGGACTGTCCGGGATCGCCCGGTCGATCGCCGAGGCGCTGCGCCTGCCGTACGCGGCGGTGGAGACCGCCGGGGGCGAGCGCCACGCCTACACCGCGCCGGGCCCGGCCGCTACGGGCGACGCGGGCCTGACCCGGCTGCCGCTGACGCACAACGGCCGGCAGGTCGGCGGCCTGATCCTGCGCCCCCGGCCGGGGGAGACCGGGTTCGGCCCCCGTGACCTGCGCGTCCTGGCGGACCTGGCCCGGCAGGTGGCCGTGGCCGTGCACGCCGCACGGCTCTCCGCCGACCTGCGGCGGTCGCGGGAGCGGCTCGTCATGGCCCGCGAGGAGGAGCGGCGCCGGCTGCGGCGCGACCTGCACGACGGCCTCGGGCCGACCCTGGCCGCGCTGACCATGCGGGCCGAGGCCGCCCACGACCTGGCGGCCGACGAGCGCGTACGGGAACTGCTGGCCGACATCGTCGGCGACGCCGAGGCCGCGCTGGCCGACGTGCGAACCCTGGTGGAAGGGCTTCGCCCGCCGGCGCTGGACTCCCTGGGCCTGGCCGGGGCGTTGCGCGCCCACGCCGCCCGCCAGCCCTCAGGGCTGCGCGTGGAGGTGCACGCCCCGGACGACGTGCCCGTCCTGCCCGCCGCCACCGAGGTCGCCGCGTACCGGATCGCGAGCGAGGCTCTGGCCAACACGCGCAGGCACGCGGGAGCCACGTACGCCCGCCTGCGGATCGAGCTCGCCGGCGGGAGGCTGAACCTGGAGATCTGCGACGACGGCCGCGGGATCGGACGGCGGGAGTCCACCACGGCGGGCTCGGGGGTCGGGCTGGCGTCGATGCGCGAACGTGCCCTGGAGCTGGGAGGATCCTGCACCGTCGAGGAGCGTCCCGGCGGCGGCACCCGCGTCCGGGTCGAGCTGCCCGCAGGCGGGGAGGGGAACGGCGATGATCAGGATCTTGGTGGTTGACGACCATCCGGGGTTCCGCGCGGGGCTGCGCGCGCTGCTGTCGGGAGCCGACGGGATCGAGGTCGCCGACGAGGCGGGCAGCGGGGAGCAGGCGCTCGCACTGGCGGGCCGCGCGCAGCCGGACGTGGTGCTGATGGACCTGGAGATGCCGGGCATGGGCGGGATCGCGGCGACCGAGCTGCTGGTCCGCGACCATCCGCACATCAGGGTGGTGGTGCTCAGCATGTCCGACGACGACGACTCGGTGTTCGCGGCCGTGCGGGCCGGGGCCCGCGGCTACGTCCTCAAGGGGGCGCGCAAGGCGGAGATCGTCCGTGCGGTGCAGGTGGTGGCCGAGGGCGGCGCCGTCTTCGGCCCCGCGCTCGGCCATCGCCTGGCCGACTACTTCAGCGGCGGCGGCGAACGGCCCGGGGCGGCGCTGCCCGGGCTGACGCAGCGCGAGAGCGAGATCCTCGACCTGGTCGCCAGGCACCTGACCAATCCGCAGATCGCCGCCCGGCTCGGGCTGAGCCAGAAGACGGTCCGCAACCACGTCTCGGCCATCTTCACCAAGCTCCAGGTCGCCGACCGTTCGCAGGCCATCGTCCGCGCCCGGGAGTCAGGCCTGGGCGCGAACGGCTAGCACCTTGCCGTTCCCTCGGGACAGGACCGCCGCTGATCCGAAGCCACGGCGCGACGTTCACCGACCCGCGTTTCGCAGCCGATGCGCTGACGTTCCTCCGATCACCCTGACCAGGTACGACCCCCGACGTCCAAGGCGAGCATCGCGCACGGCTTCGTCGGGGTCGCCGGCTAGGGACACGCCTTTCTGTACGGCAGCGTGGGTACGATCACCCGCCACTGGGCCGCGCTCAGCCCGCCCGCCTTCGCGCACACCGCCGCAGCCAACGCCTCCCCGCCCACGGCGTGCCGCCTGACCGCGCCGTTGCCGTTCACGGTCAGCACCGCCGACCCGTCGCCGGTGAACGCCACGTCGAGCGGCGCCCCGATCTCCGGGTCCTGCCCGCCGCCCTGGTCGAGCAGCGCGCCCAGGTCCGTGCCCGACATCACGTCGACCAGCCGCACCCTTCCCCCCACCTGAAGGCTGGCGAGCAGGTCCTCGCGCGGCGAGTAGGCGGCGGGGTCGCCGAACCCGCGCGCGGTGGCGAGCCTGCGGCGCGTGGCCACGTCCCAGACCGTCATCCGTCGCCGCGCGTCGAGCACCACGACCGCCTTGCCGGAGCGGGTGAAGTACGCGCGCACCCCCTCGGCGTTCCTGCCGCCGCCGCCGAACGCCGGCCCCAGCGCCTTGCCTGCGGCCGTCTCCAGCAGGTGAACGCGGTCGCCCGCCACCACCAGCGTCCGCCCGTTGGCGGAGAAGGCCGCGTACTTCGCCGCGCCCGCCTCGGCCGACCACATGCGCCGCCCGGTCTGCCGGTCCCACAGCTCGACCCCGCCCTTCTCGGTGACCACAACCAGCCTGGCGCCGTCGGGAGAGAAGGCCACCTGCGCGGCGGACGTACGCAGCGTGCCCTGGACGGCGGCCGAGGCGGTGTCCACGATCCGCACCCCGGGCCCGAACATGGCGACGAAACGGGCGTCCGGGCTGAACACCGCGTACTCCGCCTCCGGCAGCGCGCCGACCTTCCTCCCGCCGACGGCCGACAGCTCGCCGTCGCGGACCACGAGCCGCCCGTCGCCGCTCAGCGCCGCCGCGCTCACCAGGCGATCGTCGTCCTCGGTGGTCAGGTCGCCCACGTCCACCGAGAAAACCTGGTCACCCACCAGATAGCGGAACGTACTTCCGTCGAAGGCCCCCTGAACCGCCTCGTCGACTCCTCCCCGTACCTGGACCGTGGTGAGCAGTTGCGTGTCCGACCTGCGCCAGAACTGGATGGACCGCGATGCCACCGTCGCGACGAGGCCGGCGCCGAACACGGCCGCGCCACCGTTCCAGGTGCCCTGGGTGCCGGCGCCGTCCTTGTCGCCGATGAAGTCCTTCGCCCCGGTCCGCAGGTTGGTCAGCTCCAGCAGGCGACCGCGCCGTGCGGCCCGCCAGGCCCCGTCCCGGCTGAATGTGCCCGCGGCGGCGGGCCCGAGCGCCTTGGCGGCGCCGGTTCGCAGGTCCCAGCGGGTACGCCGGTCAGCCTCCTCGAGCAGGACGGAATCGTCCCGCTCGAACGCCACGTCGACCCACTCGTTCGTGAAATCCTTGGCACCAGGGAAGACGTGGTCGCTGATCTTCCTGCCGCTGGCGAGGTCCACCGCGGATGCGCGCCTGGCCGTCACGGTCACCAGCACCTTGCCCGACGGGCTCAGCGTCACGCTGTCCATCGGCTCGGCCCGCCGGGCGGCGTGTGTCCGCAGGAGCCGGCCGTTGCGCACGTCCCACACGCGCGTCGCGGTGGAATCGGCGCTGATCAGCGTCCGGCCGTCGGCGCCGAGCGCGCGTACCGTGTCGCCCGCGGTCGACGGGTCGCGGAACATCGCCGTCTCGCGCTGCGCCAGCGAGGCCACCAGGGCCGCCCTGGTGGCCGGCGTGCGGTCCAGCCGCCAGGCCGCCAGGCTCGCCAGCATCGCCTGGTGAGGGTCGCTCCCGCGGGTCGTGGTCGCCACCCCCGCGAGCCTGGCCGCCTCCGACCTGGTCAGCTGCCCGGCTATCTGCTCAGCCCGGCCGTCGGCCACCGCGCCCTGCTGTACGGCCAGCCCGCCGGCCACCAGCGCGATCACCAGCAGCCCGCCCAGGCTCAGCGAGGTCAGCCGGGCCCGCCTGGCCCTGTGCCTGGTCAGGGTGGCCGCCGCGGACAGGAAGTCACGTTCGGTGGGCGACAGGGTGATGTCGCGGCGGGCGGTGGCTGCCCACTCCAACGCGCTGTCCAGGCTGCTGCCTTGGAACAGGTCGCCGTCCCGGCGTCCCGCCGCCTTCCATCGTCGCGCCGCGGTGAGGATCTGCCGGTGTACGGCCAGGCCGTCGCGGTTGGTCTCGATCCACCGGCGGTACCGCGGCCAGGCCTGGGGCAGGGCCGGCCTGGCCAGCCGTACGCCGCCGTCCTGCCTGGCCAGGAAGTAGCCGAACACGGCGAGGATCCTGCGCACGGCGGCCACCTCGTGCGACGCCCGCCCCTCGATGAGCTCGGCCAGCTCGGCGTGCCGGGTCGACAGCTCGCCCGCCTCGTCCACCGTCACCAGCCGCAGTAACACCTCGGGGACCAGCTCGCGCTCGGCCGGATCGAGCATCGCGTACGCCTGCTCGGCCAGCGTGCCGAGTGCGGGATCGTGCCCCTGCGCGCCGATCCCGGCGGCCCGGTGGCCGCCCTGGGCGAGCAGGCGGGCGGTGTCGAGGTCGCCGTCGCCGCTGACCAGCGCCAGCAGCAGCTCGCGGGCGGTCGGCCGCTGGGCCGGCTCCTTGGCCAGCGCGGAGGAGACCAACCGGCGCAGCGTGCCGGGCAGCGCGGACAGGTCGGGGGTGGCCGACAGCACCTGGTGCATGACGCTTCCCAGGTTCTCGGCGTGGAACGGATCACGGCCGGTGGCGGCGAAGACGATGACGGCTCCCCAGGCGAACACGTCCGCCGAGGCGTCCGCTCGCTGGCCGATGAACACCTCAGGGGCCATGTAGGTGGGCGTGCCGCTCACCACGCCGGTCGCGGTGAGCGACATCTCGGCGGTCCTGGCGATGCCGAAGTCGATCACGCGGGGGCCGTCCGGGCCCAGCAGCACGTTGTCGGGCTTCAGGTCGCGGTGGATCACCCCGGCGTCGTGGATGGCGGTCAGCGCCGTCGCGATGGCGGTGGCCAGGCGGTGCAGGTCGTCACCCGCGAAGATCCTGCCCGCCGTACGCAGGCTCGGGCCCTCCACGTACTCGCTGACGATGTAGGGACGCGGGCCCTCCAGCTTGGCCTCGATGATCGGCGCGGTGCAGAACGAGGCCACCCGCTGGGCGGCCGCCGCCTCCCGGCCGAGCTGGGCCACCTGATCGCCGTGAAGCACCTTGATCGCCACCCGGCGGCCGTCCTCGGCGTATGCCTCATACACCACTCCCTGGCCGCCGGCGCCGAGCCGCCCGGCCAGCCAGTAACGACCGAGCCGCTGAGGGTCTCCTTCGATCAACACGCCTGGTTTGATGCGATCATCACCGACGAAGTTCCGCCCAAAACACCCACGTACGCATCGCTGCAGGCAGAGGGCCACATCAAGGTTGGCCCTGCAGGCTGTATGGGGATCATGCGCGACGCGGTTCGCCCGCTGTCGGCGGCTAACGTCGATCAGCACGCCAGGTTCATCTACGCCGTCGAGGGAAAAGTGATCACCGGCCTCGGCCCGATGTTGCCCGATGAGCCGCGCTGGGGCACCGAACCGGATCGGCTCCTGCCACCTCTGGAAGGCCTCGGCCTGGTCGATGAGTTCGATGAGGATGAGGAATGGCAAACGCCTGTGGGCGGTTCGTTGGCGAACCCCTGGGGCCGCCGCTGCTCCAGCAGACCGGCGTAGGTGGGACGATCGATAGCGGCCTCGACCACAGTGGTGTCGCTACGCAGCTTCCGTCCTCGCAGCGTAGCGGTGGTTGTCCCGAGACCGCAGCACCGGCCACCACCTCCGACGGAAATGACAGCAACGTCATTCTCAACCCGCCAGGCCTCACAGCGCTGTAATTGCCGAGCTCGGAAGCACTTACCCCGGCGACTTCCTCAGGGGCGAGCAACTATTGGGACGATGGCTGCGCCCGTTGACGCGCTGCGGCTTCCAGGTCGCGGTTGCCCTCCTCGTACAGCACCCGGACACGGGAGGAGCACAGTTTCCACTCACCGTCTCGCCGTTCGAGGCCGAGCGTGTAGTGGCAGCCGATCACCCAGATAGGGGCATCGGCGGCCTCGGTGATCAAGTGCGTGACACGGGCGTCAAAGCGCGCCGTCGCCTCGGGTTCCTCACCCAGGTCGACCACGATCGGACCCAGCAGGTGTTGCGTAGCATCGAAGCCAGGAAGGAAACTCTGCAGGCCCGATACGAAATCGCCTGCAGACACCCGTTCCGGACCACCCTGTTTCGACGGGTAATCAAGATCAACGAAATCCGTTGCCAGTGCGCCGATCGTTTCCCAATCATGCGCGTCCAGCGCATGAAAGAGCCGAGTCACCAACTCCGCGATCGCCATCTTCTCCATGGATTGCACCACGTCGCTCCTCCGCTTGAACGGTCGCCTGGCCGGTTGCACCGGACATGCCGCACCGATGTCCAGGACCGGCTCCCGGCCCTGCATGCTGGGATGTGACGGCAACACTAAGGAGGCCCTACGTGGCTCACCAAACGGTCAGCTACACAGCGACCGAGTTCCTGCACAGCTGCCCGGGCCCGGTGGTCGAGCCCGACCCGTCGTGCCCGGTAGAGATCACCCTCGCCACGTTGCGCGGACGGTGGACCGCCCTGGTCATCCTCGAACTGCTGCACGGTCCGCGCAGCTTCAGCCAGCTCGCACAGGCCCTCCCCACACTCTCCGACAAGGTCCTCACCGACCGGCTGACCCAACTGGTCGAGGCCGGCGCCCTCAATCGCCACCGCAAGCCGGGCTGGCCGCCAAGAGTGGGCTACGCCCTCACCGAACGCGGCCGCGCCCTCGCACCGGTCCTGCAGGCGCTGTGGGAGTGGGGCTCGACCACCACAGCCCCTCGGCCACGGTAGGCAACTGCCGGAGCACACCAATGCCTGTGCGGTGCCAAACGGCGAACACTGTTGCTGAGCTAGGGGTTCGCAGGGCAATCAGGTTGCCCTGCGGTACTCGCGAACTCTGGAATTTCTGGCGGTCAGAGCCACATAAGCCCAAAACCCACATTGCTCACCGTCGGTGACGCGCGGTAGGAGCAAGTCCCAGCGGACAGCACCCACCCAGACCGGCGGCCAAGATCGACGAAGCCGAGCTGCGGCAGCGATCGCACAACCTCGCCCTTTCGATGCAAAACCATTTGATCGCGACCCTCATCAAGCTCCTTAGCAGGCTGAGCTGCGTAAGCAGTCTGGTGAGATCTGCAGGCGTCCGCACTTGTATGCCTGGATTTTCACGCAGTTGGTAACTCAGCAGCACGGCGACCAGACGACTGCACAGCCACGGACCGAGCCGAGCTGGTCTCAGAAGCTTCCAATCTCCCGATGGCCGATCACATGAGCTCGTGGATGCTCTGAGGAGATCGCCGATAGGGAGAGCGAGTAACGATGAATGATGGCTTGCCACGCACACACCAAGTGAGCGCTTCCGGGTCGTCCTTGGGCCTCGGCTGCAACGCCCAGTCATATACGCCTATCCGGATCTCCCATCCACTAGGCGGACTGTGGCGGTCTTCCGCCGCGTAGTCGGTTCCATCGCCTTCTTGGGCAGCCCACACGCGCAGGAAGGTCGCCGGGCCGCGGGACCAAAGCTCTTCCAAGTTGTTCTGCGCCCACAGCTCTCGCCAACGTTCGGTCCACGCACCGATGGTCGTCTCGAGAACGACGGCCCCGCCAGGCGGTACTCGCACACCACGGTGATCACTGATGGGCTCAGGAAGAGGCTCGGGCCATAGCGGAGTCGATCCGCCTACACATGACCATGGGTCGTCCACGACGACGGTCCGCGTGTCCTCATTAACGAGGATGCCTCGGACAGGAGCTTCGAGCCAGTTCCCCTCGAAATCCTCCTGACTGACGAACTCAAATACGTACTGGTCGCAGATCACCTTTCCGAGGTGGGTGAGCCTCCACCCCTGGGGGCTCTCCAAACTCACGTAAACCCTTACACGTCCGGAGTCGGCTTCGGCTCGCGCCTGCTGAACGGCCGCAAGCTCATCGGCGTCCGCACTTCGAGCAGCTGCATAGGCAGAGTCGGCAGCAGCCTTGGCCGAATGCACTGCAGCGATTGCGGATCGACGCGCATACAACAAGGAAGCTACCGCGATGATGGCGGCAACTATCGCGATCACATCCGAGGTGGCCACGTATGCAATCGTAGGAGCGCCAAGGCCGCCAGAACTGCTTATTGCAATAAAGTCCGGCTATTTCGGGAGAAGCCGTTTGATCGCCAGGGCATCCTCCGTGATGCCGGTGAACGCCCTGTATGCGCTTCTGCCTGCGTCCGTTGGTGCGGTGGGGTGGCCGGGCGGGACCGGCCCGGAGAGGCCGCACGCCCGCCCGGACCGCCCGGCCGCCCGCCGCCCATCGGACGGCGGCTTGATGACGTAGGGAAGATATGAGTCACGGTCGATCTTGACTGGCTGCCGGTTCGGCGTCGTTACTGCTGGTGCGCTGCCAGTTCGGCCATGCTGCTGGTCACCGCGTCAGCCCTGGCCTGTGTGAGGCGTTCGGCTTTGTCGGGCTCAGCGGCATGGGCGATGCTGCGTGTTCCCGCGTCGTGTGCGGTCTGCATGTCGAAGTCGGAACCCCGATCAGCACGGCCCTCGCTGGCCCACGCCGCTCGTTCCGGACCGTCCTCAAAAGGGCCGGCCTCGACCCGAAGAACTGGACACCCCGCGAGATGCGGCACAGCTTCGTCTCATTGCTCTCCGACTCCGGCATGCCCATCGAGGCCATCTCACGCCTGGTCGGCCACCACAACACCAGCGTCACCGAAACGGTCTACCTCAAGCAGCTCCGTCCGGTGCTCCTGGAGGGCGCCGAGGCAATGGATCGTATCTTCGACCGGGGTCAGTGATTTCTGATCCAGGATTCCAAGGTGCACTGCTCGTGCAGTGGGAACGCCTCGCCACCCCATTGCCGGGCATACGCTGCTTCTCCCATCCGTGAGAGCAGCAGCCTGACCGATCGCGCCACCGCATCGACGAGCGGACGGACCTCGCTCCGAACCGCGAACAGCTCCCTTCCCGCTTCGTCCGGTTCAGGCCTCATCCGGTCGTAGAAGGACAGGATGCGCACCTGTAGCGCGTCGTCCTCGCGGGTGAAGACCCATCGGTACTCCGTGGGCTCGCTGTCCCGCGAAAGGCGACTGTCTTGGCCCTGAGTGACCTGCACCAGGCCGCGTAAGAGGTGCTCAGGCTGATTGATCATCTTGGCCTTCAACCGGATAGTCACTCAGTTGATCGCTCAGTAACGCAGAAGGCCGCTCCCGATCACTCGGAAGCGGCCTTTGACCTGGGTGGAGATGAGGGGATTCGAACCCCTGACCCCTTCGATGCGAACGAAGTGCGCTACCGGACTGCGCTACATCCCCAAGGACTCGACCAGATTAGCAAACTCCAGAGGGTCCTCGCGCCACCCTTTCGGTCGCGCACCCCGTCAGTCGCCCACCGCGCGCCGCGGCGGTTCGGCGTACTGGTCGAAGAGGACGTCCGCCTGCCGGGCCTCGAACTCGATGATCTCCGCCTCCGCCTGCTGGGCGGCGAGCTCGGCGGCGCGGCGTTCGCGGATGCGGCGGGCGCGTTCGCGGGCGCGGGCGGCGCGCTGGCGGCGTTCGCGGTCGACCTGTACGGCCATCCGCAGGAACGCCAGGTAGCCGATCATGATCACGCCCGAGGGGGCCACGGCCCACCACGGGATGAGCTGGAAGGCGGCCGTCGCGATGGAGGCCGCCACCAGCAGCAGCGTGAAGAACAGCAACCGTCTGCGCCGCGCTACGATGATCGCGCGGCGGCGGGCGCGGAACTGGCGGGGGTCGACGTAGTCGGCCGGCGGCGCGTCGTCCTCCAGGCCCGTGCCCGAGTCCTGGGGCGAGCGGGTCAGGTCGGGGAGCTGGTGTTCGCCGGTGTAGTGTTCCTCGAGTTCGGCCAGTTCGGCGAGGTTCGTCTTGTCCCGGCGCAGCCACATGGGGACCAGGACGCACAGCCACATGATGACGATGGCAAGGTAGAGGAGGGCACCGCTCACGGCCACCTCCGGGCAGCATGAAGACGCCTGTGGGTCATCGGCGTCTTCAAAGTGCTCACGTCACGCACCGTAAGACCGCGTGTCACTGATTGACGAGCATTCGGTGCGGTGTGTCGCGAGATCGTCAAACCTCTTCAACCGGAGAACCACCGTGAGCCGCTGACTCACGCGCGCGACGCCACTGCACCAGCAGGCCGCCGGGGACGTCCTCGACGGTCAGCGCGTAGCAGATGTGGTCGCGCCAGGCTCCGTCGATGTGGAGTTGGCGACGCCGTATGCCTTCTTCCCTGAAGCCGAGCTTCTCAACCACCCTACGGCTTGCCTGGTTCTCGGGGCGGATGTTTGCTTCGAGCCGATGCAATCCGGTGGTGAAGAAGCAGTGGTCGACGGCCAGGGCGAGGGCGGTCGGGGTGATGCCGCGGCCGGCGAGCGCGCCGTCGATCCAGTAGCCGACCTGGGCGGAGCGGGCCGAGCCCCAGACGATGGCGCCGATGGTGAGCTGGCCGGCGAACCGGCCGCCGTACGTGACGACCCACGGCAGGGCGAGCCCCTGGCGGGCTTCGCGGCGCAGGGTGCCGACCATGGAGACGTACGGGCTGAGCCCGGTCTTGAACAGCGGGGTCTCCGGGTTGCTGGGTTCCCAGGGGCGGAGCCAGTCGGCGTTGCGCACCCGGGTGTCGCGCCATACGCGCACGTCCGCCAGCCGGAGCGGCCGGAGGCCGACCGGACCTTCGCTCAGCGCCGCAGGCCAGCCGCGTAGTCGATCCACCACACCATCATCCCCCCAACCGGCGCGCTGCCGCCACGGGTCAGGAACCGGGGTGGTCGCCGCCGCGGATCTGGTCGACGGCGTGGCGCAGGATGGGCGCGAGGACGGCCACCCCGTCGCGTACGCCGCCGGTCGAGCCGGGCAGGTTGACGATCAGCGTGTTGCCGGCCTGCCCGGCGAGGCCGCGGGACAGGACGGCGGTGGGGACCTGGTCGCGGTTGGCCTGGCGGATGGTCTCGGCGATGCCGGGGATCTCGCGGGTGATCACCCGGGCGGTCATCTCGGGCGTCAGGTCGGTCGGGGTGAGGCCGGTGCCGCCGGTGGTCACGATCACGTCGTAGCCGGAGGCGACGCCTTCGCGCAGGGCGGTCTCGACGGCGTCGCCGTCGGGCACCACGGTGGGGCCGTCGACGGCGCACCCGGCGTCCTGGAGCAGGGAAACCAGGACAGGTCCTGATTTATCGGCGTAAACGCCGGTGAAGGCGCGGTTCGAGACCGTCACCACCAGTGTCCGGATCATCCCCGCCTCCAGATCCCGGTCTTGCCCCCGGTCTTCTCCTCCACCCGCACGTCACTGATCACGGCGGCCGGATCGACGGCCTTCACCATGTCCACCAGCGCCAGCCCCGCCACGGTGACGGCGGTCAGCGCCTCCATCTCGACGCCGGTGCGGTCGGCCGTCTTCACCCGGCAGGTGATCGCCACGCCCCAGTCCTCCACGTCGAGGCTGACCTTCACCCCGTGCAGCGCGATCGGATGGCAGAGCGGCACCAGGTCGGGCGTCCGCTTCGCGCCCATGATCCCGGCGATGCGGGCCACGCCCAGCGCGTCGCCCTTGGGCACCTCGCCGGACCGCAGCAGCTCCACGACCTCGCCGGACAGCAGCACCCGCCCGGTCGCCGTGGCGGTGCGGACGCTGACGTCCTTGGCGGAGACGTCCACCATCCGCGCCGCGCCGGTCTCGTCCAGATGCGTGAACTCGCTCAAAGCCGGATCACCCGTACTTCCTCTCCGGCGGTCAGCGCCGTGACCTCCTCGGGCACCACGATCAGCGCGTCGGCCGAGGCCAGCGCCGCGAGCTGGTGGGAGCCCTGCCCGCGCACCGGCTCGACGACGTCGCCGGCCAGCCGCCCGCGCAGGAACGACCTCTTGCCCTCCGGCGAGCGCACGTCGGCGCCGAGCCGGACGGCCGTCGTCTCCGGGAACCCGGCCTCCAGCCCACGCATCCGCCGCAGCGCGGGCCGTACGAAGAGCATGAAGGAGACGAACGACGAGACCGGATTGCCGGGCAGCGCGAACACCGGCACCTGGTCGTCGCCCACCACGCCGAACCCCTGCGGCATGCCGGGCTGCATGGCGACCTTCTCGAACCGCACGGTGCCCAGCGGCCCCAGCGCCTCCTTGACCGGCTCGTACGCGCCCATCGACACCCCGCCGCTGGTGATCACGGCGTCGGCGCGGACGAGCTGGGCGTCGAGCTGCTCCAGGAACGCGGCCGGGTCGTCGCCCACGGTCGGCGCGCGGAAGCCGTCGCCGCCCGCCTCGCGCACGGCGGCGGTGAGCGTGAAGCTGTTGGAGTCCCAGATCTGCCCGTGGCCGAGCGCCAGCCCCGGCTCGACCAGCTCGGCCCCGGTGGCCAGCACGACGACGCGGGGCCGGGGGCGTACGAGAACCCGGCGGCGGCCGACGCCCGCGATGATGCCGAGCTGGGCGGGACCGATCACGGTGCCCGGCCGGAGCACCGTGTCGCCGGCCCGCACGTCCTCGCCGGCCAGCCGGATCGCGTTGCCGACGGCGGCGGCGCGGTCGACGCGGACGGCGACCTTGCCGCCGTCGGTCCACTCCACGGGCACCACCGCGTCGGCACCGGCGGGCATGGGCCCGCCGGTCATGATCCGCGCGGCGTGCCCGGGGCCGATGGCGAGCATCTCACCGGCCCCGGCGGCCACGTCGTCGATCACCGGGAGCGTGACGGGCACGTCCTGGACGTCGACGGCGCGTACGGCATAGCCGTCCATGGCGGAGTTGTTGAACGGCGGCAGCGGCACCGGCGAGACGATCTCCTCCGCCAGTGTCGTGCCGAGCGCGCTCTCCAGCTCCACCTCGAGCGGCGCGAGCGGCCGCACGGTGGACAGGATGTCAGCGAGGTGCTGATCAACCGACTTCATCGAGGAACTCTCGCAACCACGGCAGGAACTCGGGAGCCAGGTCGGGCCGGTCCGCGGCGAACTTCACCACGGTGCGCAGATAGTCGAGCTTGTCACCGGTGTCGTAGCGGCGGCCCCGGAACAGCACGCCGTGGACCGGCCCGCCCTCGCTGGAGTCGCGCCCGGCCAGCGTGCGCAGCGCGTCGGTGAGCTGGATCTCGTTGCCGCGCCCGGGCGGCGTGTTCTCCAGCACCTCGAACACGGCGGGGTCGATGACATAACGCCCGATGATCGCCCAGTTGGACGGCGCCTCGTCGACCGGCGGCTTCTCCACCAGGTCGGTCACGCGGACGACGTCGTCCTCGTCGGTCGCCTCGATCGTCGCCACGCCGTAGAGGGACACCTGCTCCTTGGGCACCTCCATCAGCGCGATGACGCTGCCGCCGAACGTGTCGCGCACCTGGATCATGCGCTGCAACAGCGCGTCACGCCGGTCGATCAGGTCGTCACCGAGCAGGCACGCGAACGGATGGTCACCGACGTGCTGCTTGGCGCAGAGCACCGCGTGCCCGAGCCCCTTCGGCTCACCCTGCCGCACGTAGTGCAGGGTCGCCAGCGAGGCCGGCTCACGGACCTGGGACAACCGGTGCTCGTCGCCCTTGGCTTCGAGCACCTCCTCCAGCTCGAACGCGCGGTCGAAATGATCCTCGATCGACCGTTTGTTCTTGCCCGTGACCATCAGCACGTCGAGGAGCCCGGCGGAGGCCGCCTCCTCGACGACATACTGGATGGCGGGCTTGTCGACGATGGGCAACATCTCCTTGGGTGTCGCCTTGGTCGCCGGAAGGAACCGGGTGCCCAGACCCGCGGCGGGCACGACGGCTTTCGTCACAGGGTCGAAGTCAGCCATGAGTAGACCCTAGTGGAGGACCCTGTGGACAAGCTCAACCTGCGCCGTGAGCTGATTTCGGCGCGTGCCTCCCTCACTCCCGGCCAATTGCGCGCCAACTCCATCAAGATCCGCGAAACCCTCCTTGACCAGCCGTGGGTCCAGATGGCCGGGCTCGTCGCCTGCTACTGGTCGATCGGAACCGAGCCGGAGACGCACGGGCTGGTGTTCGCGCTGTGGAAGCACGGCGCGACCGTGATGCTGCCGGTCCTGCGCGAGGACGACGACCTCGACTGGGCGGTGTACGACGGGCCCGACACGCTGGCGCCGGGCCGGTTCGGGCTGATGGAGCCGGTCGACACGCGGCGCGGCACCGGCGCGATCCGCACGGCCGCGCTGGTGATCGTCCCCGCGCTGGCCGTCGACCGGCACACCGGGGTACGTCTCGGGCGCGGCGGAGGATCGTACGACCGGGCCCTGAGCAGGGTCGGGCCGAACGTGCCGACGGTCGCCCTGCTCCACGACGGCGAGCTGCGCGAGGACGTGCCCGCCGAACCGCACGATCGCCGGGTCCGCTTTGCGATCACCCCGGAGGGACTGACTAGTCTAAAGTGACTACGCACGCATAGAGGGGACTGGATGACGCTTGATGTCTGGCTCCTTCTCGGCGCTGCCATCGTCATCGCCGCAGTCGTGTCCGTACGGGTCGCCCACCGCAGCGGCCTGCCCAGCCTGCTCCTCTTCCTCGGCTTCGGCCTGCTGCTGGGCGACGCGGGGTTCGGCATCCCGTTCAGCGACCCGGAGGTCGCCCAGCGCATCGGCCTGATCGCGCTCGCGGTGATCCTGGCCGAGGGCGGCCTGACCACCAACTGGAACCACGTACGCCGCGCGGTGCCGATGGCGCTCATCCTGGCCACGATCGGCGTCGCGGTCAGCATCGTCGTCGTCGCGGCGGCCGTGCAGGCGCTGCTCGGCGTCGGCCTGACCACCGCGCTGATCCTCGGCGCGGTGCTCGCACCCACCGACGCCGCCGCCGTGTTCTCCGTGCTGCGCAGGCTGCCGCTGCCCTCGAAGCTGTCCGGCACCCTGGAGGCCGAGTCCGGCTTCAACGACGCCCCCACCGTGATCGCCGTCGTGCTGCTGAGCAGCGCCGCCCAGCCGACCCCCAGCATGGGCTCGTTCCTGCTGGAGACGACGCTGGAGCTGCTCATCGGCGGCGGCGTCGGCCTCGCCGTCGGCCCCGCCGGCGCCTACGCGCTGCGCCGCATCGCCCTGCCGGTGTCCGGCCTCTACCCGATCGCCGTCCTGGCGCTCTCCCTCGCCTCCTACGGCGGCGCGGTCATGCTGCACGGCTCGGGATTCCTCGCGGTGTACGTGACCGCGCTCATCCTCGGCAACTCGCGGCTCCCCCACCGGGCGGCGACCAGGGGCTTCGCGGAGGCGGCGGCCTGGCTGGCGCAGATCGGGCTGTTCGTCATGCTCGGCATGCTGGCCAGCCCCAAGGAGATGCCGTCGGCGATCGTACCCGGCCTCATCGCCGGCACCGTGCTCGCGCTGGTGGCCAGGCCGCTGTCGGTGATGGTCAGCGCGGCCGTCGCCCGCGTGGGCCGGCTGGCCACGATCACCTGGCGCGAGCAGGCGTTCCTGTCGTGGGCCGGGCTGCGCGGCGCGATCCCCATCGTGCTCGCGACGATCCCGTGGGCGGCCGACGTCCCCGGCTCCAAGGACATCTTCAACCAGGTGTTCGTGATCGTCATCGTGTTCACGCTGCTCCAGGGGCCGACGCTGCCGTTCGCGGCCCGGCTGCTCAAGGTGGCCGCCCCCGGCGAGGCGCACGACCTGGAGGTGGAGTCGGCGCCGCTGGAGGAGCTCAACGCCGACCTGCTCCAGATCAAGGTCCCGCCCGGCTCCAAGCTGCACGGCGTGGAGATCTTCGAGCTGCGGCTCCCGGCCGGCGCCCAGGTGACGCTCATCGTCCGCGAGGGCAGGTCGTTCGTGCCGGCCGCCAACACCCGCGTCCGCGTCGACGACCAGATCCTGCTCGTCACCACCGCCGCCTGCCGCGACCAGGCCGAGACCCGCATGCGCGCCGTCAGCCGCCGCGGCAAGCTGGCCGGATGGTACGGGGAGCGGGGAGTGGAATAGTCGTTTGACCGTATCGGTTACCATTAGCAGTCGCATCGCTCGAGTGCCAAACCCCTGAAGGAGGAGCGCGTGCCGACCTACCAGTACGCCTGCAACGACTGCGGTGAGCAGCTCGAAGTCGTTCAGAAGTTCACCGACGATGCGCTGACCGTGTGCCCGGCGTGCCAGGGCAACCTGCGCAAGGTGTTCTCCGCCGTGGGCATCGTGTTCAAGGGCTCCGGCTTCTACAAGACCGACAACCGCTCGTCATCGACGTCCGCTCCGGCCACGGCTTCCTCGAAGCCCGCGGAGTCCAAGTCGGCCGAGTCGTCGTCGAAGCCCGCCGAGTCGAAGCCCACTCCGGCCGCCGCGTCCAACTGACGAGCTAGCGGGGCCTGTCGCCCGCGGCGCCCAGCAGCTCCGGGGCGATCCGGTCGAGGAGCTCCTCCAGTTGCGGGTGCGGCCCCCAGTCGGCCACCAGCCGGCCCAGGGCCTCGCGCGAGCTGCGCAGCAGCCGCAGCGCCGCCGCCTGCCCGCGCTCGGTGAGCCGCAGCCACTCCTCGTCCGCCGACCGCTCCACGTAGCCGTCGGCGACGAGCCGGTCCACGTACGGT
Organism: Nonomuraea sp. NPDC049725; assembly: GCF_040674795.1. Lineage (NCBI taxonomy): Bacteria > Bacillati > Actinomycetota > Actinomycetes > Streptosporangiales > Streptosporangiaceae > Nonomuraea > Nonomuraea sp. NPDC049725. The sequence continues at coordinate 392,032 of NZ_JBFANJ010000010.1, forward strand.
CTGCCGCGCGCCCTGCTGACCTGGGCGCGCTCGGCCAGGTCGACGGCCTTGACCCAGCCCTCGCCGCCCAGCCTGGCGATGATCCACACGCCTTCGGGCCGCATGCCCTCCAGCCCGGCCAGGTCGCCCATCCGCGCGTAGTAGCCCTTGCGCAGGTCGGCGTCCGCCAGCCGGACGAGGCCCCGCTCGACCTCGGCCAGCGACGACCGCTCTGCCGACGTGGCGCCGAGCCCCTCGCCGATGTCGGAGGCCCGGGTGGTCTGCCTGAGCCGGTGCTCCGGGATGAACCAGGTCAGCACGAACGCCACCAGCATGATCGGCGCCGCCACCCGGAACACGGCGGCGATCGCGTCGGCGTAGACGTGCAGGAAGTCGGCGGCAAGGTCGGACGGCAGCCGCTGGATCGCGGTCGGGTCGCGCTGGATCTGCGCCGGGTCGAAGCCGGGCGGCAGCGTGGTCGTGCGCAGCACCTGGGCCACGTCGGTGCTCAGCGTGGCCGCGAAGACCGAGCCCAGCGTCGCCACCCCGAACGAGCCGCCGATCGAACGGAAGAAGGTCGCCCCGGAGGTGGCCACGCCGAGATCCTTGAAGTCGACGGCGTTCTGCACGACGATCACCAGGACCTGCATGGTCATGCCCAGCCCGATGCCGAGGATCAGCAGGTAGGCGGCCATGACGGCGGTGCCGCTGTGCTCGGTGAGCGTGGACAGCAGGAACATGCCGGCGCTGGCGATCGCGGTGCCGGCGATCGGGAAATATCGGTATTTGCCGGTCTTCGAGATGACGAATCCGCTCACGATGGAGAGCGTCAGCGTCCCCGCCATCATCGGCAGCAGGAACACCCCCGACAGCGTCGGCGTCACCCCGTGCACGATCTGCAGGTAGAGCGGCAGGTACGTGAGCGCGCCGAACATCCCGAACCCGACCACGAACCCGACCACCGACGACATCGCGAACGCCCTGTTGCGGAACAGCCCGAGCGGCAGCACCGGCTCCCTGGCCCGCCGCTCCGCCCGGATCCAGCCGGCCACCAGCACGACCGCCGCGACCGCCAGGCCGATGATCACCGGCTCGGTCCACGCGTAGGTGTTGCCGCCCCACGTCGTGATCAGCACCAGGCAGGTGGTCGCCCCGCCGAGCAGCGCCACGCCCGCGTAGTCGATCGTGTGGCGGGTGCGGCTCGCGTCGCCGGGCAGCGCCGCCACGATCACCAGCAACGCGACCGCGCCGAGCGGCAGGTTGACGTAGAACACCCAGTGCCACGACAGATGGTCGACGAACAGCCCGCCGAGCAGCGGCCCCACGATGCTCGACACCGCGAACACCGCCCCGAAGAACCCCTGGTACTTCCCCCGGTCGCGGGCCGACACCACGTCACCGACGATGGCCTGGGCCAGCACCATCAGCCCGCCGCCGCCGAGCCCCTGGATCGCCCGGAACGCGATGAGCTGCCCCATGCTCTGGCTCAGCCCACACAGCGCCGACCCCGCCAGGAAGATCACGATCGCGGCCAGGAACAGCCTCTTGCGCCCGTACTGGTCGCCCAGCTTGCCCCACAGCGGCGTCGACACGGTGGCGGCCAGCATGTAGCCCGTCACCACCCACGCCAGGTGCTCCAGCCCGCCGAGGTCGCTCACGATCGTCGGCAGCGCCGTGGACACGATCGTCTGATCGAGCGCTGCCAGCAGCATGCCGAGCATGAGCGCGACGATGATGAGCCCCAGGCCACGTTGCCGCATGCCTGCGATCATACTCATCGTGAGGATTCGAACACGTTCCGCTGCCGGTTATCCACAGAACGGGGTTCGGGGTCTCGGCGGCCACCCGGCGCGCCGCTAATGTCGGCGCCATGGTCACTCGCGCAGACATCGGCGTCATCGGCGGTTCCGGCTTCTACTCCCTGCTCGACGACGCGGAGGAGGTCGAGGTCACGACCCCCTACGGCCCGCCCAGCGACACCGTCACCGTGGGCCGCATCGGCTCGCGCCCGGTCGCGTTCATCCCCGGCACGGCCGCGACCACCGCTTCCCTCCCCACCGCATCCCCTACCGGGCCAACCTGTGGGCGCTGCACTCGCTCGGCGTGCGCCAGGTGCTCGCCCCCAGCGCCGTCGGCTCGCTCCGGGCCGAGCTGGGCCCCGGCGCGATCGTCGTGCCCGACCAGCTGGTCGACCGCACCTCCGGCCGCGTCCAGACCTATTACGACACCGGCGGCGCCGTGCACGTCTCCTTCGCCGACCCCTACTGCCCCGCCGGCCGCGCGGTCGCCGTCGCCGCGGCGCGGGCCGGCGAGTGGGAGGCGCTCGACGGCGGCACCCTGGTCGTCATCGAGGGCCCGCGCTTCTCCACCCGGGCCGAGTCGCAGTGGTTCCAGCGCAACGGCTGGGCCATCGTCGGCATGACCGGCTTCCCCGAGGCCGTCCTGGCCCGCGAGCTGGCCCTGTGTTACACGTCCCTGTCCCTGGTGACCGACCACGACGCCGGCGTGGAGGCGGGCCAGGGCGTCACGCACGACGAGGTCCTGGAGTTCTTCGCGCGCAACGTCACCCGCATGCGCTCGCTGGTCGCCGACGCCGTCCGGTCCCTGCCCGAGGAGCGCTCCTGCCCCTGCGGCGCGGCCCTCGACGGCATCAAGCTCCCCTTCGAGCTGCCGTGATCCGCCTGTGGCTGCGGCGCTGCGAGCGCCGCCGCCGCCTCGTCGCGGCCGCCCTGGCCGCGGCGGGCGTCCTGGCCGCCTTCGTCGCCCTGCGGCCCGCTCCGGGCCCCACGGTGCTGGTCGCCGCCCGCGACCTCGCCCCCGGCGTGCTGCGCCCCGGCGACCTGCGCGCCGTCCCGCTCCCCCACCCGCCCGACGGCGCCCTGCGCTCGGGCGCGGTGGGCCGGGTCCTGGCCGGCGCGATGCGCCGCGGCGAGCCGCTGACGGACGTCCGCCTGCTCCACTCCCTCCGCCTGCCTCCCGGCGCCGTCGCCACGCCCGTACGCATCTCCGACCCCGACGTCGTGCGCCTGATCTCCCCCGGCTCCACGATCGGCGTGCTGGCCGCCCGCGACGGCGCCCCCGCCGCGCTCGTCGCCGACGACGTGACGGTCCTCACCATCCCCGACGCCCCCAGCGACCACGGCGCCCTGGTCGTCCTGGCCACCACGCGGTCCCAGGCCGCCGACCTGGCCGGCGCCCAGGCAGGAGGGCACCTGTCGATCACCATCGCGGAGTGATCGATCCATTACTCTCTGTTGGCATGAGTGGATTCAAGAAGTTCCTGATGCGCGGGAACGTCATCGACCTCGCCATCGCCGTGGTCATCGGCGCGGCCTTCAACGCCGTCGTCCAGTCGTTCGTGGCCGACCTGCTGACGCCGCTGATCTCGGCGTTCGGCGGCCTGCCCGACTTCTCGTCCCTGAAGATCACCATCGGCCAGTCCAACTTCATGTACGGCAACTTCATCAACGCCCTGGTGTCGTTCCTGGTGATGGCCACCGTGATCTACTTCCTGATCGTCAAGCCCTACACCCACTTCAAGGACCGCGCCGAGGCCCGCGAGGAGATCACCCACCGGGCCTGCCCCGAATGCCTCTCGGAGATCCCCAAGGCCGCCACCCGCTGCGCCCACTGCACCGCCGAGCTCACCCCGGCGCCCTAGGGCAGGGTGTCCATCTTCGGGTCGTACTCCCAGTGCCACGGCTCGAACGGGCTGCTGTAGGCCCAGTCCGGGTGGAACCACCCGTACCGCTTGCCGTTCTTCTCCAGCCAGTTGAACTCCGGGGACCGGAACCGCTCCACACCCCCGCAGAGGTCTACAGCCAGCCCGAGCCCGTGATTGCTGCGCCCCGGCACCGCCGCGAACCCCGGCCGCCGGTAATAGACCGACTGCTGCTCGGCCAGGCTCCGATAGGCGTCGGTCACGCACATCTGCTTGCCGAACTGCCGCTTGAACGCCTCGTTCAGGCTGACGAACGCGATCGTCGCGTCGGCCCGCAGGCTGAACCCCTTCTGCTGGAGCGGGCAGAGCATGCTCTTGGGGATCAGCCCGTTCGGATACTCCCCCGCCGTCGCCGCCCGCAGCGGGTTGCACCCCAGCGCCGCCCGGCCCACCTTGTCGATCTTGATGCCCATCTTCACCAGGGCCGCGGTGAGCGACTTGACCACCTTGTCCGAGCGCTTCCTGAGCAGATCCACCTCGGCGGCCATCTGCGCCTCGGCCAGCAGGTTCCCCGCGCGCAGCTCCTGCGCCTCGGCGGCCAGCCTCTCCGTCTGCTGGATCAGCGCGGTGCTCCGGTCGACCGCCTGCTGCCGCACCATGACGATGTGGTTGATGCTGGCCATGGTCCGCAGGGTGTCGGCATCGGCGTCCCCCGCCAGGAACGGCACGACCGTGTCACTGGCCAGCGGCTGGATGTAGAGCAGCTCGGCCATCTGCGACACCGGCTGCCGGATCTGGGCCAGGTGCCGCTCGGCCTTCGCGAGGGCCTGCAGCTTGCCCTCCAGCTCCTTCTCGGCCGCCTCGAACTCGGTACGCCGCTTGATCAGCGCCTTGTTGGCTTCCTCGAGCTCCTGCGCCGCCCGCTCGGCTTCCTTGCGCAGCTCGGTGAGGTTGGCGGGGTCGGAACGGGTCCCCAGGGCCTGGGCCCCTAGGGTCTGGGTCCCTAGGGCCTGGCGGGTGTCCTGGGCCTGCCGGGCTTCGGCAGGAGCGCCCAGCAGGGAAGTCATCGCCACGACGACCGCGATCAGACCTGCTGATCGAGGGGCTGGCACGTTCGACTCCTCCGTTTGCAAACTCGTTACCCGCGTCCGGCACGCACGTTACTACAGCCCCCCGAGTGCCCGGACCGAACTCCGAAGAGCCGTTATGAGGCAAACGACGCTTTTGTACTGCTCCTGGCTTGGGAGGTGGGGGTTGGGGTGTGGCTTCGGGGATGCCGTGGGGGCTCGTGGGGGTGCCGTCGATCATCCGATACGTCGCACGGCGGCCCTCTATCGTCAGCCTGACCCGGGGCTCCGCTGCCATGCCGACCCGTTCACTGCTCCAAGACGATGGAGCACCGATACCGCCTTGCACCGGCTTCAAGGGGTCGGCCTCAGTCGTGACGCCCCCATGTCACCTGAAGCGCCACCACGTCACCCTGTGCGCTCCCATACGCCCTGATCCCTGATCCCGTCACAACCCCGACGCCAAATCGCCCGTGAGGCTCACCGCCGGCTGCCGCTCATGCTCCCTGCAGAGCTCCCACAGCCACGTGTCCACCCACTCCCCCGGACAATCGGACTGCGAATCGGACGTTGCTGCCGGAGCCCGGTCCGAAGGCTCCGGCGCCACCTCCTGGACGGGCGGCGCCGGAGTGTCCCTCGTAACCCCCACCGTCTGCACCGCCGGCTCCCCGGGTACGTCCACCACCTCCACCCCAGCCTCCGTCTCCACCTCTGTGACAGGCGCTGGCATCGCCGCCACGTACTGCCGCGCCGGATGCGCAGGCGGAGGCACCAGCACCGGAGCGAACACCTTGAACTCCCGCTCCCGGCCCCTCTTGCCCTCGTGCTGGTACTGAGACATCTCCCCCGCCAGCAACCCGCCGGCGAAGATCGCAGGCGCCAGCAACGCCGCGAACAACACCACGGGCCGCCTACGCGCCTGCCTACGTCGCCTACTGTCCACGCGCCGACCGTAACCGCGGGCGACACCACGGCCGCTGACCGGTTGCCATGTGTTTACCGCCCGCCTGCGCACCCATGGCACGGCACACCCTGGGCGCAGGGCCTCGGCGAAGTTGGTGGGGGCTGAGGGCACACGCAGTGGCAGACTTTCGCTAGGCTTACTTCGTCCGCCTCCGTAGCTCAGGGGATAGAGCACCGCTCTCCTAAAGCGGGTGCCGCAGGTTCGAATCCTGCCGGGGGCACTCATCTCCACCAGGCAATTTAGCCTCCGACCTGCGGTTTCTCAGCCGCAGGTCGTTTGCTTGCCAGCCTCCCGTAGGTCGCCGAAGGCATCCCTGTGCAGCCAGAGGACTTCGGCCAGGGGACATACAGGGGATGATCTTGACGGCCCCGGTGCGGCCACAAGGAGACCCCACGACTGATAGAACACGCCAGCCACGGAGCCATAACGCTCCCGTAGCGGGCTCTCTGTGGCGTCACCACATGCGAGATCTCAGATCACCGCCAACATCGTCATGACCTTTCGATCATTCCGAATACACGAAGGCAACTCTGGGTGCATCGTGTCTGTCAAGGACAACGATCGGAGGCAATGCAGTGGCGGGCGCTTGGTTTGCACTAGGAGGAGCCCTAGGTGGTGTCCTCATCAGCGGCGTAATCGCTCTGATCACGGCCGCCCTCAATCATCGTTGGCAAGCCGAAACTTCCGAGCGAAACTTCGACTGGGAACACTCAAGGCAGGTCCGCCAGGAGCGGCGCGAGACATACGCGCAGTACTGGTCAGCCTGGAATGCGCTGATGCGCGTCCTAGAAGGCGATCGCGACAACGTCCGATCAGCCGATCTGGCCACTGCCGAAGGTCTCTGGAGGCAAGCCCTAGACGCCATGTTCCTCATCTGCGGCAAAAAGGTACTAGAAGCAGGCATAGAGCACATCCGACTCACCGAAGCGCGTATTGCAGCACGCAGCACGAAAGCCGTTGACGGTGCCGGCAAGTCGCGCGCACTCAACCGAGCCATGCGAGAGGACATCCTTCACAGGGCACGTAGCTCGGAATCCGGCTGAGTTGCAACACAGCCGCCTTCTTGTCAACGACAGGGCGGTGTCCGAACGTTCGAGCGGCAGCCTCACCACGTGGTGGGTATGGCCGGACGCATCTCCCCGAGGGAACCGGGACCGACTGAGCGCCGTTGAGGCATGAAGGTAATTGGTCCACTGCGCACGGCGGCTCGCCCGTACGCCTCGTTTACGTCGCCGGCCCCGTCCTACGGGTGTGGACTGCGGGTGTGGACTGCGAGGGCACCGCCGAGCACCCCCTGCTCTAGCATCCGCATACCGGTCAGGTCTACGCGCCTTGGAGGAAGCGGTGGCTCCGGTCCAGCCCGAGTGGCGTAAGGCGCTGCCGCCCAGGCTGGACCCGTTCAAACCGCTGGTCGATCATGTGCTACAGGTGGATCCTTATCCGTTTTCCAAGCAGCGGCATTGGCTATCAGCCACGGTGCGTCAGGCGAACATAGCGTTCACGGCCCGGCTCACCTCCGCTTGGGGAACCTTTTCGCGTTGACGTTCGAAGGCGATCCACTCCTTGCCTTCCGCGGCGACCCCCTCCAGAACGTGCAGGGCGTTACCGAGACCGGCCGTGCCGAGAGTCAGCTGTGAGGCGTTCTGCGGATCCCTGTCCTCGGTCTCGGTGACATCCGTAGGCGGATCCGTCACCTTGACCTTGATCGGGTCGCCGTTGGTCAGGGTCAGCTCGAAGACGTTCTCTCCGTTGTCGGTCTCGGCCACCTGGACGGAGGTGAACGCGTCGTAGCGGTAATTGATGCGCGCCCGGCTGCGGGCGGTGGCCTCACGAAAGTCGAGGTGCTGGGTCAATTGCCGCACGCCGTCCTTGGTGAGCAGGAAGAGCAGGATCTTGTATTTCGAATATCGCCATGGCCCGTTTTCGATGCGTGCCCGGTCGTAGAAGGGCGTGGCGGGCGCCTCGATGAACGCGTGAGCTAGGACGTCCTGCCGTTTCAATCGGTAGAGACCCATCGCCTGCTCCATCAGCACCTTGCGGTCGCACTCGAGCCATCGGGCCATTTCGAGGTCGTCCGGTCTGTCGTCGAGTTTGCGCTTCCACCGGTCAAAAGCCGCCCGGCGGCCGGCCAGCAGCCGCTCCTTCTCTCTCTTGTCGGCCGAGTGGCGCCTGTACTCCGCGGCGATGCGCAGCCAGAGGCGGGCCGTCGACCAGACCGAGGCCAGAGCGACGATCGCGGCCAGCGACACGAACAGCGGTACGACATGCGCTGCGCTCCAGACCAGGAAGCCGCCTGCCACGATCGCCGCGATCGAGGTGAGCACGCATCTCATTCTCAGGAGCACGGAGACGCGCAACCTTTTGCGGTAGTCCCACAGTTTCCCCTCCTCCCAGCGCCGCGCGACGTCGGCGACCAGATATCTGGTGAGCCAGGCGACACGCTTGGCGTTGACCGTGCTCTCCCGGTAGAGAGTGACCACCTCGTCGCGCAGGGCACGCCGGATCCCCACCGTCTCCGACAGCCAGAGAACCGGGTCCGCGTCGCCTGGGGTGTACCGCGCGAAATAGTGGCTGAACTGTCGGTCGATTTTGCTCGCGAAGCCGTCGCCGCGCGTGGTGGCGGTCGGCTTGTGCTGATACTCGCGATCTTTCGCCTGACGTCGCTCCTTCATCCACCTCCACTCCACACCGCTGCGCACGCTCACGTAGCAGCTGGCCGTGAGAGTCAGTAGGGCAAACAGCGCCACCGTCTCGTTGTGCTGCCAGGCCGTGGCGCCGAGGAAGCCGACGGTCACCAGGGCCAGCGCGGTAGTCGCCATGGCTCCCGTCCAGGCGCCGGGTCCGACGAGGACGGGGTCCGCCGGCCGTACCCGTGCGCCGATGGGCTCAGGTTGGAAGAACTTCCACGCCCGGCCCAGCCGGTTCAGCGCGTAGCGGTCGTGTTTGGCCGCCTCAAAGGCGCTCGCCCAGAGGGCGTCCTCGGCGGAGCTGTCCAGGAACATCTCCATGTGCTGGAGGAGGTCGTTACGCTGCTCGTCGGTCAGCTTCTGGAACTCCTGCTCCAGGCCGACGACCCGGCTCTCCTGCGGCCGGGACGTCAGGAGATGGTCGACCAGCTTGATCGCGTCGGCCCAGGCGTCGTCGTCCTTGACGGTACCGCGTACGCATCGCAACATGTCGATCTCGTTCGGCGGCAGCTGCTGCAGGGTCCGTCCGCTGAGCAGAGCCAGCAGCAGGTAGAAGCAGGAGCGGCCGTTGACGTAGTTGCGCACGACAACGGCCTCGCGGAGGTTCTCGCGCGCCTCCGGAGCCATTCCCGCGCGAAGGCAGTTCAGCCCCGCCTGGAAGATCTCCTCGGCCGAACGGGCAGCCGCGACCTGGTAGACGTTGACCGGCCCGTGGATGGCCTCCGCCTGGACGGCGACGTTCGCCGAGTCTTGGGCAACGTTGGTGGTACCAGAGGAGGAATCGTTCACAGGACGCTCCGGATGGCCGCGATCACGGCCGACACGTGCGCGGCCAGCTCCGCCACATCCGCCAGGAGCCCGCGGAGTCTTTTGAGCGCGATCATCGCCCTGCTTCTGCCCGTTTCGGTGCTCTCCGCCAGCGACTCGGCGGCGACGACGATCTCCTCCTCCGCCGCGGTGAAGGTGTCCTCATCCACCTCCTGGGCCTTGCGCGCCCTGGCAAGCTGGTCACGCAGCTCGGCGAGCCGGGTGATCGGGTCAACCGCCTGGCTCTGAGGAGGATGTCCGACAGTGACGTTGCCGTGGATGCGCCCCGACTGCACGCCCACCCGGGCGTTGTCTCGGGCGACGTTCTTCACGCTGTCGGACATGTTGCTCGCCTCTCTCGCCTTGCTCGGGGGACGGTTGTCGTGCTCCACGGCCAGTTCCTGGGCGAGGGCCACGGCGAAGGCGGCGGCGTTGGCCACCGCCTTCGGCTGCCAGTTCAGACCGTCGGTCTCGATCTTGGTGCCGTCCGCGCGGTCGCTGATGCCGCGCACCACGGCCATGGGCAGCGATCTGTTGTGGTGGGCGGCCTGCGCCACGCCGGCGGCCTCCATCTCGATAGCGAGCGCGTCGTTGTAGGTGTGGCGCACCCATTGAGCGTGAGCGGAGATCGCGGAGTCCTGGACCACCTCACCGGCCGCGATCGGGCCGAAACGCACTTCGGGGACAGGCGTTCCCGCAGGCAGGTGACGGGCCCAGGCCCCGGTGCGGTAGAGGTGGCGGGCGATCTGGTCGGTCTCGTGATCAATCTCCCAGGCCCTCGGACGAGCTTTTAGACCATCGTCCTCGCTGGTGCCGCCGTGGTAGGCGTAGACGTGCGTGGCCACCACCACGTCGCCCAGGCCGACACCGGGCCACAGCGCCCCGGCAACCCCCACAAACAACAGCGCCGACGGCGAGAACTCGGCGATCGCCCGTTCGGTGATCACCGCGGACGGATGGTTGCCCTTGCCGACCAGGCCCAGAGCTACCCGGCGCCCGTCGCCGGCGAGGCGGCCGACCTCGAAGCGGGTACCGGCGGTGTGACGGTGCACGCGCGGGTCGCTCAGGTGCCTGCGGACGGCCTGATACTCCAGATCCAGCGCGGTGAGGATCACGATCATGACCACCGACCTCCTAAGGCCGAGTCATCGGGGGGTTGAGGATATGGACCGGGCCCGCTCTGAAGAGCCGGGCGGGCCGTCCGTTCGGGGTCTTGCGCATCGGGCCGTCGGCGACGATGAAGCCGCGGGCGCCCTGTACCTTGCGGTAGAAGTTCCGGGGATCGAGGCGGACACCCCAGACCGCCTCGTACACCTGCTGGAGCTCCGAGATGGTGAAGGACTCGGCGCAGAAAGCAGTGGCCAGGGCGGTGTGCTCCAGCTTGACACGCGCGCGCTCGACTCCGTCGATGACGATGCGGCGATGGTCGAACGCCAGCTGCGCGCCTGAGGCCAGGGCGTCGTCCACCGGGGTCCAGGAGGCGTCGGCGGCATCGGTGCCAGCGACCGGTTCCGGAAGCCTGGGTGCGATGGCCAGGTAGGCGACGGACACGACGCGACCGCGCGGGTCGCGGCCCGGCTCGCCGTACACGGCCAACGGCTCCAGGTGCACGTCAGACAGGCCCGCCTCTTCCAGCAGTTCTCGCCGCGCCGCCGCCCCGAGGTCCTCGTGCTCGTCGCGCAGGAAGCCACCCGGTAGGGCGAGGGCTCCAAGGAACGGGTCGATGCCACGTTTCACAAGCAGGACGTGCAAGCGCGCATCACGCAAGGTCAGGATCACCAGATCGACCGCGAGCAGGATGCGCGGCGGCTGCCATGGGTCGTTGGGCATGAGCACACCATAAGTTTTTGTCAGATCGACAGGAACCCTTTCCAGGCATGGACAGTAATGTCTAGCGCTGAGGTGTAGTGTCGGCATTCGCCATGAGCTCCAGGCACCGCAGCGTCCCCGCACGCACGGGCGGTTGCGGCCAAACGCATTGTCGATATATCCGGCTCCCCACCCGTACGAGTACTCCGACGCACCGGATCGAGTAGCGACCCACGGCGAAACCGGTCGACCGGATCGGGGAGGCGTCCAGGGACACCCGCACCAACGAGACCAGGTCAGCTCCCACCGCGAGCAGCCGCTCCCCGTATACCGTCCCCGTCAACAGGCATCGGAGTCGGCACGGCAACGCCGGATTGGCGATCGACACAGCCGGCCAGTCACCAGAAATGCGATGGAACAAGGGCTGTACCGGATCGCGAACACGAGATGCAGGTCAGCCAGCCGCTTGTCCGCCCAGCGCCCCACGACGCATGAGCTCGACAGCTCCGATGCCTCCAAGCATCAGCACGACCCGTGGTTCAAGTGGTCGCGGCCGGACCGATACGTGTGGATGTATCACCGACATGGCAACCGAGCGGTCCATCCGCGCCGTCGGCCACCTGCACCGGCTGCGTTCACCGCAGCTCGTTACGGACCGTCTGGATGAAGTCCCACCATTCGCCAACCCGCCCGCTCGTGTAGCCGTGGCGCTTCAGGATCAGCTGTAGCGTCGTCTTCAACGGATGAGGTGACTGCATGATCGCCTCGTTCCGAAGCGCCAGGCGAGTCAGCTGCCCCTCTGTAGGCGGCT